>CALLCY010000234.1:0-9164 GCA_938000015.1 uncultured Clostridia bacterium | reverse complement strand
ATTGTTCCAAGACAATAATATTATATTTATTTGTTTTTACTAATTCATTCATACATGCAAGTCCACTTGCACCTGCTCCAATAATAACAATTGTTTCCATCTTTATCCCTCATTTGCTTTTTCATTATACATGAACAAAACTCGTTTGTCATTTATATTAAACCTTGAAAAACCTCGATGTATTCGCTATAATAACCAAGTATTGAGATTACATACAATTAAGGAGGCTTTTTTATGGGTAGAGCACATGAAGTGCGTAAAGTTGCTATGGCAAAAACTGCTGCAGCAAAAGCAAAATTATATTCTCGTTATGGAAAAGAAATCTATTTAGCTGCTAAAGCTGGTGGTACTGATCCAGATGGTAACTTAGCATTAAGAAGAATTATTGCTAAAGCTAAAAAAGAACAAGTTCCTGCTGACGTTATTAAACGTGCAGTTGATAAAGTAAAAAGTGGAGCTACTGAAGATTATCAAGAAAAAACATTTGAAGGATATGGTCCAAGTGGTTCAACTGTTATTGTTAAATGCTTAACTGATAATATTAATCGTACTATTTCTCAAGTACGTCCTGCATTTACAAAATCTAAAGCTAAATTAGGAAATGAAGGTTCAGTATCTTATTTATATGATACATATTCTATTTTAACTTTTAAAGGATTAGATGAAGAACAAACTTTAGAAGCTTTAATGGAAGGTGAAGCTGATTGTCAAGAAATTGAAACTCATGAAGATGGTTCAATTGAATTAACTGGTGCACCAACTGATTTATATAAAATCAAAACTGCAATTGAAGAAGCAAAACCTGATGTCGAATTTGATGTTGATGAAATCACAACAACTCCACAAGATTATGTGGAACTTGAAGGTGATGATATGATGTTATTTGAAAGATTAATGGATTTATTAGATGATTGTGATGATGTCGATCAAATCTTCCATAATGTTTCTAATTATGATGATGGAGAAGAATAACATGCATTGCATGTTATCTTTTTTTGTATGCTAGTTACACATCTCTATCATAGTGGATGTCTCATTGAATTAGAACATCATAGCCTTCTCTTTGATTATTATCAAGGAGATTTAAAACTCAATCAAGAAAAACCACTTTATATCTTTGTTTCTCATAGACATTTTGATCATTATAATCCGCAAATATTTAAACTTAAACATCCAAAAATCACCTATATTCTCTCAAATGATTTAAGACATAAATACGATGGAAATTATGTTGATGTTCACCAAACATATCATTTTGATGATATAAAAGTCAAAACTTTGTTATCTACTGATGAAGGATGTGCTTTTATTGTAGAAGTTGAAAATAAAACTATTTATTTTGCTGGAGATTTAAATTGGTGGCACTGGGAAGGCGAACCCAATCAAGATAACGATTACCAACGCAGCACATATCAGCAGGAAATAAACACTATCTGTCAGCCTCTTGATATTGCTTTTGTTGTTGTAGACAAAAGACAGGAAGAAAGTTATCTGCTCGGTTTACAATATTTTTTAAATCATGTCCAAGTTCGATATATTTTCCCTATTCATTATTTTGGTGATTATACAATTAGTGATCAGTTAAAAAAAGAAAAACTTGATAATCCATATCATGCTCAAATCATAGATATACATCATCAAGATGAAACATTTGAAATCTAGATCTCATTAGAGATCTTTTCTTTTACCATCCAAATTCTAGATACTTCTTTGTCTCTGTATTTAACAATTGATGATTTCCTCTTAAAATACGATTATCCCTACAAACAAGAACATTGTCCTCACTTATGAAATAAAGGTCATATCCTCTATCAGTCGTTTTTGTATAATGACTATAAGAAAGGAGATTTTTCAATACATGCAAGCGTACACACCTTCAAAAATAACACAATATAGTCAGGAGCCAGACTAAGTTTTTTTAAGAAATGAAGACAACATTGCTATCAATCGCAGTATTTTGCTGCATGGCATCAGCGCAAGCACAAAAAGTAACGGTTCATGAACCAGAGTATAAAGGACAGGTAGCTGTCATTAACGCAGACAGCACTACAACGCTTCTCCAGAAGGAAACTGGAGAACACAAGGCAAAGTCTTCGGCTTTCGCCCTGGTTCCAATTCCAGGAGCTTCCCTTCTTGACAGAACTAAAGCTTACCTCACTGTGAAGGGAGCAGAAAGCCCTAACAAGATTTCCTCCAAGAAGTTTTCCCTCATCATCCGTGTGAAGGACAACAGCGAGGAGCCAAAGAACGCCTTCGGTATCTTCAAGTTCGAAACCAAGAAGAAGGAACGCAGATTCAAGATGGCAGATATCGGCTTCGGAAGCGCAACGGCTACCACCAATTTCACCACCGTGGATTATGAGGCGAAGAAGTTTGGAACTTCATCATACCTCGTAACTCTCCATGACCTGCCAGCAGGAGAATATGGAGTGGTGGCTAACGGTTTTGACAGTATCGCCACATTCTCAGTGAAGTAGAAATCATTTTGTAGAACCAGTTAAAGTTTATAGATATGGGAACAGTATTTTTATGGTTATTCATGGCATGGCTCTTCAAGGGCTTCGGTAAGGCTATGACACATTCAGGCGGCAAGAAACGCAAGGAAAGCTGGGATGGACTCAGCTACGAACAGAAGGCATGGCTGCATGACAAACATAATGGACGATAATGAGTAACAAATGTTTTCTGTTAGCAGGAACCATTGCCATCATCGGTGCAATCGAAGTAATACGCAGAGTCAGAAGAATGCAGGATGTAAAAGCTCCCATATTTCTTACTATGGGTTCTTGTGTATTGCTGCTTGTTGCAGGAATAATTCTTTCGTAAAATTATGGCATTAGAAATAAGAAGCACACCTGTGCTGACAGGTGAAGACGCTGAACGTTTTGTACGTGAGGCGGAGGAGAATGAGAGAAATCCACAAAGGAGAAAATTACTTTTCTCCTTTGAAGATATTGACAGAATGATGGAACGTTCACGAAAATATCTAAAAGAGCATGGAGGAAAGAGAAACCACGGCCTTCATCATGGCCCAGCTCAATGAGATCGGCATTCCCCATCGGAAACTGAGCCCTTCCGGGGTGGTGGCCGAGATCGCAGGGGGCCGTCCGGGAAAGACGGTGGCTTTGCGGGCCGATATGGATGCGCTGACCATCCAGGAGGAAACCGGTCTGTCCTTTGCCAGCGAAGCAGAAGGGTTGATGCACGCCTGTGGCCATGATCTGCATATGGCAGGGCTGCTGGGAGCGGCCAAGCTGTTGTGGCAGGAGCGGCAGAGCCTGGGCGGCAATGTGCGCCTGATTTTCCAGCCGGGCGAGGAAGTGGGCAAAGGCGCCAAGGCCGTGATTGAGCAAGGTGGCATGGACGGAGTGGACATGGTTTTTGGGATGCACAATATGCCCTCTCTGCCCGCCGGAACGGTGGCCGGGTCCGTAGGACCGGTGTTTTCCGCCGCTGACTACTTCAAGATCACCATCCAGGGCAAGGCAGGCCATGGGGCCACGCCGGAGGATGCCATTGACGCCACTGTGGCAGCCAGTGCTTTGGTGATGAATCTCCAGCCCCTGGTGAGCCGGGAGATCAGTTCGCTGGAAAGCCTGGTGATCACCGTGGGCCAGCTTCACAGCGGCACCCGGTTCAATATCATCTCCGGAGAGGCCGTGCTGGAGGGCACCGTGCGCAGCTTCGATCCCACCATCCACGACATGGTGCCGGTGGCTATGGAGCGCGTAGTGGAAGGCATCGCCCGTGCCTATCGGGTGGAGGCCAAATTGGAATATGACAAGGTGGCCAAGGCCTGCGTCAACGAGGAAGGCTTTACCGAGCTTTGCCTGAAGAGCGCTGGGAAGGTGGCCCAGGTGGCCCCTGAAGGCCGTCAGATGATTGCCGAGGACTTCTCCGAGTATATGCAGCTGTGCCCGGGGGCATTTTTCCTCTATGGCTCCGGTTGCGAGTATCCTCTTCACAGTGACCACTTTGCCGGGGATGAGCAGGCCCTGATCACCGCCTGCGCCATGTATGCCCAGGTGGCCGTGGACGCTCTGAGCCAGATTTAGCAAAAGAGAATCGCTGCAAGGGAGCGGGGCGTTTGCCGCTTTTTCGGCAGATTGAGAAATCCCCCGGGAGGAAACTTCCTCCCGGGGGTTGTTTTATTGTCTTTCTTTTTCTGTGAGAGGAATGGGAGCGCCTTGATTTTCTTCAAACTCCCGGATGCATTGGCGGATCAGATAAAGGATTTGTCCGTTCATGGAACGACCCTCGTATTTTGCTATATATTTCAGCTTTCCATGAAGTTCCGGGTCAATTTCGATGCCCAGGTGCTTGTTCTCTTTGTTGCGCATGGTATCACCATCCGAACGAGATTTAGAAATGATCAAAGTTTTTTCTTCTGAAGAGGCCGGAGGTAATTTTTTTGAAAAGTACGGCGGGAATCAAAAAACTGAGTTTCCCATTTAGAAAGTTGAATGGAAGAATCTTTGAGTGAAAGCAGTTCCATAGTACAGATTAAGTCCGCCACTTGGAAAAGTTTATAGTCGATAGGACGAACCATGCGAAATTCACTTTGAGGAACAAGAGCACCAAATACGGCACCGAGTATTTTGGTCAGCTGGATTTGTCCATTGTCATAGTAAACGATGATATGGTCATACTGTTGAAAAAACTCCTTATGCGCCTCCAGCTGGATGCGAATGGCCTTGGATAGCTTCAGCGTATAAGCAACGGCATCTGAATTTTCTTCTTTTTTAATATTTGCTGTAATATAATGGATGGGGAGCTTTCGGATCAGATGAAACAAACTGCCGAACAGCGCTTTGCGCTCTTCCAGTGTCCATTGAGAGTATTGGTTCTCCCGTCGGATCAATGGCCCGGTGTGAATGGCATGATAGCCCCATCCTGAGAGATTCAAATGCTGATCATGATGCTGGATATGTGGAGCCAAATCAAAAGATTGGTCATGAAGCACCATACTCACTAGATAAAAAGGGGCATGCTGCTGATAGGGACCAAAATCTCCCGATTCATCGATAAAAATACTTAGAGTTTTTTCACTCATTATACTTCCTCATTTAGTAAATAAAAAGGCGGGGAAATTCCCCGCCAGTCGGTGGACCAGGGCCTTGCGGCCAGCCCAAAGTGTGATGAACATCACACCAATATTGTACTCTTAGTATATCCGATTTATGTACTCATGTCAAGCTATCTCAAGCGATCTTTCGATCTTTCACAATCACAGCACAATGGGCACAGGGGCTGCGATCTCCAGCTTGTCCGGCTGGGTATGGCAGGAGAGAGCCAGGAGCTGAACACCCTTGGCCTGAGCCTTTCGCAGCGCCTCCCCAAAGGCGGGATGGGTCACATCATTGGGGGAGAAGGAGAGCACATTCTCCATCTGCACTACAAACACCGCCATGGCGTCATATCCCTCTTCTTTGCACCGGATCAGCCCTTCCAGATGCTTGACACCCCGCTGGGTGGGGGCATCGGGGAAATAGACCCGGCCTTCGCTTTCCAGGGTGCAGCCCTTGACTTCCACAAAGGCAGGTTTTGTTCCCCCTTCGATATAGAAATCGAACCGGGAATCCCCGTGGGTGGTCTCGGGCCGGATGCGGGGGCTTTCCCCGAACAGCCCGGAAGAGGGGGCCCACTCCCGGAATACCTGGTTGGGAGCGGCGCTGTCCATGTTGATGAGCCTTTCGCCCTTCCAGACGGCGATCAGGTCAAACCCGGTACGCCGGTTTTTGTTCTGAGCCTTTGCCAGATAGACCCGACAGCCGGGAATCAGCAGCTCACGGCACCGGCCGGTGTTCTTTACATGGCACACTTCTTCTTTGCCTTCCACCTCCACATGGGCGATGAACCGGTTGGGACGGCGGAGAAAGATCCCCTCCACCACCTGAGGATAGATCATTTGAGAAGCTCCTTCAGATAGAGGATGGCCTTTTCATAGCCCTTGAAGCCCAGACCGACAAAGGTGGCCTGGCAGGCCATGCCCGCATAGGAAATTTTCCGGAACTCCTCTCGCTGGGAGATGTCCGACAGATGCACTTCCACCGCCGGGAGATTCACCGCTTTCAGGGCATCCAGAATGGCCACGCTGGTGTGGGTGTAGGCCGCCGGGTTGATGACGATGCCGTCAAAAACCCCCAGTGCCTGCTGGATCTTGTCCACGATATCTCCTTCGTGGTTGGACTGGAAGCATTCATGCTCCACCCCTGCCTTCTGGCAGGCTTCATCGATGAAGCGCAGCAGATCCTCATAGCTTTCATTGCCGTAGATGTGCTTTTCCCGCACCCCCAGCAGGTTGATGTTAGGGCCGTTGATGATGAGCAGTTTCATAAAATACCTCCCGGAGCTTTTCTGCTCCTTCTTGTAGTGTACCGGTGTTTTCCAAAATGGCCTGGCTCACCTTGCGGTACAAAGGCTCCCGGGCCTGGTACATGGCTTGCAGCTTTGTAAGGCCGCCCTGGGATAGGGGTCGCCCTTCGGTGGGCAGGCTTTCCAGTGGCCGGCGCACCCATACGCACAGGCCGTTTTGCCGCAGCAGACCCTGGTTTTCTTCCCGCAGCACCGTGCCGCCGCCGGTGGCCAGCACCAGCCCCTTTTTCCGGCTGAGCTGCCTCAGGGCTTCGGTTTCTCTTTTTCGGAAGCCTTCCTCGCCCTCTTTCTGGAAGATCTCCGGGATGGAGCAGCCTGCCGCCTTTTCGATTTCGGTGTCCACATCCACAAAGGTACGCCCCAGCTTCTGGGCACACAAGGCCCCCAGGGAGCTTTTTCCCGAGCCGGGCATGCCGCAGAGGATGAGGTTTGTGAGGGAAAGCTCCAGCTCGCTCAGAGCTTTTTCCAGCTTTTCTTCCGGGATCTCTTCTCCGGTGAAAAACCGTGCCGCCGCCCAGGCCTGGGCGGCCAGCATGGGAAGCCCGCCGGAGCAGGGGAGACCCATGTCCTCCACTTTCTGGATAAAGGCAGTGCGCAGAGGGTTATACACCGCATCCAGCGCCCCCTCCAAATGGGGGAACAGGCTGGGGTCGATGGCGTATGCTCCCTCATGGGGGAACATTCCCACCGGGGTGGTGTTGATGAGTACCTCGGTGTCCCGGTGCTCTTCCAGCAGCCGCTCATAGGTCAGCTCTCCCCGGCGGGAGACCACCAGAACTTCCCGGGCCCCTTCTTTTCTGGCTGCGGCCTGGGCCGTCAGGCTGGTGCCGCCGCTGCCCAGGATGGCCACCTTTTTCCCTTTCAGCTGCACTCCGGCACGCTTTGCCAGGTACAGTAGGCCGTACAGGTCGGTGTTGTGGCCCAGAAGGGTGCCGTCCGGCTCTTTCCGCAGGCAGTTGACGCTGCCGATCTGTTGTGCTTCTTCCGTGAGGGCGGCGCAATAGGGAATGACGGCTTTTTTATAAGGAATGGTTACATTGACGGCGGAAAACTCCCTTTTTGTGAGAAAAGGCTCCAGCTGCGGCTCGGTGAGAGGCCACAGGGCGTAGTCATATCCCCCCAGAGCCCGGTGGAGCTGGGGGGAAAAGCTGTGGCCCAAGGGGTTTCCGATCAGGCCGTAATCCGCCATGTTAAAACACCTCGCTGTAAGCGCCCAGGAAGGTGCAGGAGGGCAGATCCCGGCACAGAGTGCTCACCATATCCAGCACAGCCTGCTCTTGGAAGGAGCCGGAGAAATCGAAATAGAACATGAACTCGAAATCCTTGCCAGGGATGGGACGGCTTTCCAGCTTGGTCAGGTTGAGCCCCAGGGCGGCAAAGCGGGCGATCAGCCCATGGAGGGAGCCGGGTTCATGGGGCAGGGTGAGCATCAGGCTGATCTTGTCCGAGCCGGGGAAGATCTCCAGATTTTTGCCGATGCAGATAAAGCGGGTGTAGTTGTGGTCGCTGTCCTGGAAGTTTTCCAGAATGGGGGTCAGGCCATAGAGCCGGGCGCAGTTGAGAGAAGAGATGGCGGCGATATCCTTCCGGCCGCTTTCGGCCACATACCGTGCGGCGGCCGCCGTGTTTTCCATGACGGTGATCTTGATCTCGGGGTGCTCCTTGAGGAAGCGGGTGCACTGGTTCAGGCCCTGGCTGTGGGAGCACACTTCCTTGATGTCCGAGAGGGTGGCGCCGGGAGGCGCGAGAAGGGCGTGGTCCACCTTCAGCTTGATGGAGCGGACGATGTGGAAGTTATACTGTTTCATCAGGTCATAGACTTGGGTGACAGAGCCGGCCGAGCTGTTTTCGATGGGCAGGATGCCATAGGGGCACAGGCCCTTTTCCACCGCCTGGAACACCCCTTCAAACTGATTGAAATAGAGGATGGAGGGCAGGGCGAACAGCTTGTCGCAGGCCTGCTGGGAATAGGCCCCCTCCACGCCCTGCACCGCCACCACCGCTTTTTTGGGGAAGAGGGCGGGGGTGTCCTGGAGAGCCTTTGCGATATGCTCTTTCAGCGGGGTGTCCTGGGCCAGAGCGCGCCGCTGGCTGGAGCGGCTCACATCAAACAGGGTGTTCCACAAAAGCCGGGCATAGCTTTCGTAATCCTCGCCCACCAGGTCGGACACCCGGGAGAGCACCTGCCGTTCCCGGGAGGGGTCCAGCACCTGTTTGCCGGTCTTGGCCTTTTGCTCGGCCACCTGCCGGGCAATGTCCATCCGCTGTTTGAAAAGTTGAGCCAGCTGTGTATCGATCTCATCGATCCGGCCGCGCAGGTCGGTCAGTTCCATGGTGTTTCATCCTTTCATTCCATCTATTTTTTGATTGCCGTAAGTCATAAGCCACAGGTCGCAGAGCACCAGGGCGGTCACCGCCTCCACACAGGGCACTGCCCGGGGGAGGATGCAGGGATCGTGGCGGCCTTCGATGTGCAGGGTATCCTCACCGCCGGACAGCCGCACCGTCTCCTGGGGAAGGGCGATGGAGGGGGTGGGCTTGATGGCGCAGCGGAAGAGCAGGGGCATCCCCGAGGTGATGCCCCCCAGCACGCCGCCGTGGCGGTTGGTGCGGGTGCGCACCCGGTCCTCTTCGTCCCGGTAAAAGGGGTCATTGTGCTGGCTGCCCCGCATTTGGGATGCGGCAAAGCCTGCGCCGAACTCCACCCCACGCATGGCGGGAATGGCAAACAGCGCCCCGGCCAGCAGGTTTTCCACCCCCTGGAACATGGGCTCGCCCAGGCCAGGGGG
>CALLCY010000233.1:0-6190 GCA_938000015.1 uncultured Clostridia bacterium | reverse complement strand
CCGTTTTCATTCCTCAATTTAATTTTCACTCATCTGCTGCCGCAGCACTTCCAACGCCGTTTGCAGCTGGTCGTCCTCTTCCGGCTGGAGGGTATAGAACCGGTTGAGCTTGTCCTCGCTGAGAGAGGACTCCACATCCGGTGTAATGCCCACACCAGCCAGGCTGACGCCCTTGGCCGTATAATACCGGCTGGTGGACAGATTGAGGGCTCCGCCTCCAGTGAGGGGGATCATGGTCTGGGCATAACCCTTGCCCAGAGTATTCTCACCCACCACCGTGGCCGCGCCATATTCCTGCAAGCTGGCGGCGAAAAACTCCGCAGCGCTGATGGAATATTCATTGCACAGCACAGCCATGGGCAGCTTGACGCACTCTTCATCGGAAGAATAGGTGGTGCTCTCTCCGGCCTTGTCGGTGATGCTGATGACAGTGCCCTTGGGCAGAAGCTCATCCAGCATATTCACCAGCACATCCACAAATCCGCCGGGATTGAAACGCACATCGAACACCAGAGCCTGGGCCCCGTCGTCCAGCAGCTGCTGGAGCTTCTGGGAAAACTCCTGATCCACATTCTTGGAGAAGGACTCGATGCGTATCAAGCCGATGTTTCCTTCCAGCATCTGGGCTTTGACCCCAGGGGTCTGCACCTCTTCCCGCTGGAGGGTGTATTTCTGCTGCACCCCTTCCCGCAGAATGGTGAGGGTGACTTCGCTGCCCGGCTCTCCTTTGACCCGGTCGCTCAGATCGTCAAAGGACATTTCGGCAGCGCTCTCCCCATCCACAGCCACCAGCAGATCCAGGGGCTGGATACCGGCCTTCTGGGCGGGAGAATCCTCGGTGACAGCGGTGATTACATAATAGCTTCCGTCCGTAGCGGTGGAAATGGTGATACCCACGCCGGCATACACCCCTTCCCGCTTTTCCATCACCGCTTTGTATTCTTCTTCGGTGAGATAGGAGGACCACTGATCCCCGGTGCCCTGGATGTAGCCCTTGAGGGCCTGATCCATCATATCCTGTTTGTCATATTCTCCCACAAAATATTTGTCTACCAGCTGGGAGACCTCTTTCAGCTGCTGGTATTCCCCTTCCATCTCCTCGAAGTTGCCCAAGCGGGCGTTATAATACTCCGAAGCCACATAGAAGGTGATATTGAAGGTGGTCACCACCGCCAGCATCAGCAGCATCAGGGTGGAACCCAGGGTGAATTTTTTCTTCATGAACAGGGCTTCTCCTTGCGATGATTTGTTGCTTAATACAGACCCAGAATCCGGCCGGCATCCTGGTAGCTGCCATTCTGACGCACCTCAAAGTGCAGATGGTTGCCGGTGGAATAACCGGTGGAACCCACCTTGCCGATCTGCTGACCGGCGCTGACAGTAGCGCCCTTGGTGGTGAGGATCTTGCTCATGTGGGCATAGAGGGTGGTAATGCCGCCGCCATGGTTGATGACCACATAATTGCCCCAGGCGCTGCTGTAACCGGCGATGATGACAGTGCCCGGCTGAGCGGCATAAATAGCTGTACCGTTGGGAGCGGAGATATCCACACCGGTGTGAAGCTTATAGACCCCGGTCACCGGATGGTTCCGATAACCGAACTTACTGCTGACAGTGCGGTAACCCGAAGGCAGGGGATAGGTGTAATTCCCCACCTGGGTGGTGCCGGAAGAACTAGAACCGCCGCCTTGTGCCGCCTGTTCCTGGCGCTTCCGCTCGGCTTCCGCTTCCATCTCCTTGACGATCTTATCGATCTGAGCGTTGATGGCGTTTTCTTCCGCCTCGATCTCTGCAAAGGAGGCCTTCACTTCTTCTGCGGCGCTCTCCAGCTCCTTCATGGCCTGGGAACGGTCAGCCAGCTGGGTATCCAGCTCGCTCTTGGACACTTCCAGCTCTTTGCGGGCATTTTCCGCCTGCTGGCGGTCCTCTTCCAGCTCGGCCTTGGTCTGGGCGATCTCCTCTTTCAGAGCCTTCAGCTCTTCAAACAAGTTCTTGTCATATTCGGCGATCTGGCTGACGATCTCATACTTGGACAGGAAGTCCGAAAAATCGTCGGCAGAGAGCAGCACTTCCAGATAACTGGTCTCTCCCTGCTCATACATCACCCGCACACGGGTCTTGAACTTCTCGTACTGCTCTTCTTCCTTCTTCTGAGCCTCGGCCAGCTCTTCTTCCTTCTGGGCGATCATCTCTTCCAAACTGCCGATCAAATCATTTTGCAGTTCGATCTGTTTTTCCGTGCTGTTGATCTGGGCGTCCAGCGCTTCGATCTGCTCTTTCACGGTGGCTTTTTCGCTGTCGATGCTGTCCAGTTCAGCCTGCAGCTCCTTTTTTTCCGCCGCCTGGTCTTCCAGCTTGTCTTTCAAAGCATCCACATCGCTTTGGGATGCCGCCGAAGCGCTGACACGGAAAAACAGATCGGCCACAAGGCCGAAGAGCATCAGCCCGGCCAGAAGTCCGGCGATGGCACCGGCCGCCACCCGGGTGAGTGTTTTTTTCTTGGCTCGTTTCATCTTCCTATCCTTCCTTTCTGGTCCGTTACACTTTCAGGAACTTGCGGATGGTGAGCACGCTGCCCCCGGAGCCCAACACCAGCCCCGCCGCCAGCATCAGCAGCAGCAAAGGCAGGGCGAACTGGGGAAAAGCCACCATTTCCATCAGGCCGGTGCTGCCCACAACGCCTTCCGCAATATAGTCATAGATCAGCCATTCCAAACCAAAGGCCACCAGGGCTGCGATCTCTCCCAGCACCAGACCTTCCACAATAAAGGGGGAACGGATAAAATGATTGGTGGCGCCCACCATGCGCATGATGGCGATCTCCTCCCGCCGGGCAAACATGGCCAGCTTGACGGTGTTGGAAATGATAAAGATGGACACCGCTCCCAGCATGGCGATCAGCGTATAGCTGATGGCGTTGACCACGCTGCGCATTTTCACCAGTTTATCGGAAAATTCCTTTTTGCTGGTGGTGCTGGCGATGCCGTCGATCTTTTCCAGGGCGTCCACTGTCTCCTGGTGGAGAGACACATCCTTCATGACGATCCGGTAACCGTCCCGCAAAGGATTGTCGTTTTCCAATCCTTCCAGTATGTAGGCGTCGTCTCCCATCTGCTCCTTATAATCCTCCAAAGACTCTTCCTTTGGAATAAACTCCACCTGCTCCACATTGTCGATCTTTTTGATTTCCTGTTCCAGCGCCTGGGCCTGAGGACGGGTGTAGGTCTCATCCACCCACAGCATGATCTCGCTCTGGGTCTCCAGATCGGCCACCTGGATTCCCAGGTTATAGGCCACCAGGCTGAAGCTGGAAGTGATGAGCAGGCAGGCGGCAATGACCGTGATGGCCGCCACCGACATCAGCCGATGGGAAAAGAAATTGCTGATGCCTTCTTTCAGATAATATCTCAAATTAAAACGCTTCATCAATTTGATACCCGCTTTTCTCCAAATCGTCGTAATAACCGCCGGTGTGGTCCCCCACCACCTGACCTCGATCAATGCTGATGACCCGCTTGCCGAACTGATTGACCAGCTCTTTTTCGTGGGTGACCACCAGCACGGTGGTGCCCAAAGCGTTGATCTTGCCCAGGAGGGTCATGAGCTCCAGGGAACGGGCCGGGTCCAGGTTGCCCGTGGGCTCGTCGGCAATGATAACACTGGGGTTATTCACCAAAGCCCGGGCGATGGCCACTCTCTGCTGCTCGCCGCCGGACAGCTCATCGGGATGGCGCCGGGCCTTGTGGAGCACACCCACCAGGTCCAGCACATAGGGCACCCGCTTTTTGATGATTCGGGGAGGCGTACCCACGGCCCGCATCACAAAAGCCACATTTTCAAACACTGTTTTTTTATCAATCAGGCGAAAATCCTGAAAAACCACGCCCACCGTCCGGCGCATATAGGGCAGCTGCCGGTTTTTGATGGTGGTCAGGTCGAAATCGTTTACATACACCTTGCCGCTGGTGGGACGGATCTCCCCGATGAGCAGCTTCATCATAGTGGATTTGCCCGAGCCCGAAGGGCCCACAATAAAGGCGAATTCCCCGTCTGCTATCTCCAGATTCACACCGTTCAGGGCTTTGGTGCCGTTGTCATAGGTCTTGTAAGCATCCACTAACTTAATCATGGTCCGGCCTCCGCCTCCCCTCTTTCTTTTTGCCCCTTTCGGGCAGCATAAGGACAAGGGCCGTCTCGTCCCCCATCCCTGGTAAGGGGAAGGGGGACAAAGCGGTCCCAGTGATTTTTTACGCCATGGTCTCCCGGGAGCGGAGGTACTGCTTGACCATCAGGGCCACTTTGAGCACGATGGCGTTGTCAAACTCCCGCAGATCCAGCCCGGTGAGCTTCTTGATCTTTTCCAGCCGGTAAACCAGGGTATTCCGGTGGACAAACAGCTTCCGGGAAGTTTCGGAGACATTCAGATTGTTTTCAAAGAATTTCTGGATGGTGAACAGCGTCTCTTCATCCAGAGAATCGATCGATCCTTTTTTAAAGACTTCGGACAAGAACATTTCGCACAAAGTTGTGGGGAGCTGATAGATCAGACGGCCGATGCCCAGGTTTTCAAAGTTCATCACCGTCTTGTCCTCGTTGAACACATGACCCACATCCACGGCGATCTGGGCTTCCTTAAAGGAGCGGGCGATGTCTTTCAGCTGGCCCACCACCGAGCCGATGCCGATCACATGGGGAATGCCCACCTCTTCGTCCAGAGCCTTGTCCATCTGCTCGGCAATGCGGGAGACCTCCCGGGCATCGCCGTTTTTCAGCTCTTTGATCAAAGCGATTTCGCTTTCACTGATGGTAATGACGAAGTCCTTCTGCCGGTCGGGGAAAAGCTTGACCAGTGCTTCCATGACGGCGGCATCCTGCCGGTCCTCCATGCGCACGCTGTAAGCCACCCGCTTGCAGTCGCTGACGAAATGCATCTCCCGGGATTTGATATAGATATCCCCGGGGAGGATGTTGTCCAAAATGATCTTTTTGATAAAGGTCACTTTGTCATGCTTTTCATCGTACTGGGTCTTGCTGTTTTTAATGGCTACCGCAGTGAGGGCGCACACCAAAGTGGCCCGCTCTCCGATGCTGCCGGCAAAAACAGCGTTTTCGGCCCCAGCTTCATACCCGCCGATCATATGGAAGGTATAGCCGCCGGCCTGGCCTTCTTCCAGGCCCATTTTGAAAAATTCCACGGCGGCTTCGATGCTTTCGCCGATAAATTTCAGTTCAGTGCAGGCGGTGATCACACCGGTGTTGTCCACCACTCCGAGGATAAAATCCACATTGTCCTTCACTTCCAGCAAGATGCTCTGAAACAAGCGTGCTGCCATCAAAACCACCCTTTGTCTAATTTCAATAAATTGCGAGAAAGCACTATGTCTATTTTAATGTATTTTTCTATGAATTTCAACAATTATTTGCAAAATATTTTATAGAACTTTTCTCCAGCTGCTTTCTTTCCGTCATTTGGAAGAGGAAAAAGGGCAAAAAAGGGGAAGCGAGCCATGGCCCGCTCCCATTTTCACGGATTGGAAGGGTTGTCTTTGGCCTCTGACGCCGGACGCAGGCCGTGCATGAAACCGTCCAGAGCGGCGGAATACACCGATCCCCCTACCACCTTCTCCCCTTTCAGAAGCACATCGGCCATGGCCTCCGGCTCGCCGGGGTAGTTGGTCAGGCGATAGGTATACAGAGTGAGATTCTTCCCCTTATAGGGGGAAAGATCGAAGCCGCACTCTTTTTGCAGGTTGTTGTATTCCTCATAGACCGAGTCAAACTCCTTGGGCAAGGTGATGTCCTCCTGGCGCACCGGCTCTTTTTCCAGCTCATACCCCAGGGACTGGAGATAATTCCCCGCCCCCTCCAGACTTCCCATACTGGAAACAGGAGCTCCCTCCTCCTTGTGGGGCCACAGCAAAATCACCGCTCCCACCAGGACAAAGGCCCCGATCACCAGGGCGAGCAGCTTCTTTTTGTTCAGCTTGGTGGTGAAAATCAGCATAAAGCACCTCCGTGTGTTCCTCATTGTGCTTTATGCCTATGCCCCTGTCCCGCTTCTTATGCCTGATCCATGAAAAAGCGCCCCGGCATAACACCGAGGTGCTCAGACTGTCGAAAAACCTTGTTATGTAAGAGGGCTTTTCGCTCTGCCCTTCATCCATCCGCAAAAAGCCGCGACCTGTGCGTG
>CALLCY010000232.1:0-2226 GCA_938000015.1 uncultured Clostridia bacterium | reverse complement strand
CGCCGTCAGCAGCCCACGGAGATCATCCACTGTTCCTCCGCCCCCTCTTCCCTGGACGGCGTGCTCTTCCTCCGCCAGGGCAAGGCCCTCTATGACGGCACCGCCCCACATACCATCGACCTGCCCTTCCCCGGCGCCCAGGGCGGATACATCCTGCCGCCCCCCTTCCTTTCGGAAGAGGAGCTGGTGCAAAAGGCCGATGCTCTCCAGCAGGTGCAGCAAAAGCTATCGGCCTGCTATCGCCAGGTGTTCACTCTCACCGCCGCCGCAGGCCAGGTGGAAAAACGGCTGCATCTGCTGCTTTCGGGCATCACCGATGTGGCCCGGCTGCGCCGCCGGGCCGTGGGCATCATCGCCCGGGAGATCCCCCGGGGAAAAACCCCGGGCCGGGAGAAAAAGCGGTTCCTGTCCGGCATCTCCCCAGAGGGGCTGCTTCGCTTTGACGAGACCATCGAAAAACAGCGGCGGGTCTATTGCCTGGAGGACCCTCACGGCTTTGCTCCAGCGCTGCTGGAAGAGATCCGCCGGGCGGCTCTGGAGCGGGGCCAGGTCTTTTACGGCTGCTACTGCCCTCTTTGCCCCGAAAAGCTGGAGCATCTGATCTTCCCGGAACTGTCCCTGGCCTTTGTGTCCTCCACTCCCCTGCATCCCTACGAAGGCCCCTGTTTCCGGCGGCTGGATCTGGGACGGCTCACCGACCGGGAATCCCTGCGGCCCATCCGCACCCAGGTGCGCCTGCTGCGGAAAATCCAGCTGTCCCTGCTGGAGGATGCCGTGGCCACATTGCGGCAGGCCAAGGGCTGCCACGACCAGCTGGAGGCACTCTACCGCCCCCATCTGGATATCCCCGCCTTGCAGCAAACGGCAGAGGAAGTCACCCAGGAGATATTTCCTCTTTGAAAAAACGCAAAAAAGCTCCCCTGTGGGGGGAGCTTTTTTCCGGTGTTCGGGAAGCTATGCCAGAACGCTTTCCAGGTTTTCCAGAGGGATCTTCACCAGCTGGCCGCCGGCGCTCTGGGCGCTGATGGCGCTTTCCTCCATGCACAGATACAGAGTGTCCTGGCTGATGGCAAAAGAACCATCCTGCTTTTCAAAGGTGAAGGGGGTGAGCTGGCTGTACTCCAGACCATTTTCCCCGCACCATTTTTCGATCTGCTCCACAACGGCCTGTTGGGCCTTTTCCTTGTCCTCAATGAACAGATCCTGGAGCTTTTCCGGCCAGCCGGTCTGGCAATCAAAGGTCTCGGCGGTATAGACCACCTTGTCCTTTACATTGGTATCCACATACCGATAAGTGCGCACCACGCTGATCCGGCCGCCGCTTTGCTGCACCAGCTCATAGGAAAAATCCACATGGTAATCGGCCACAGGCTGCACCGCCGTCTGCCACGCATCCCCATAAGAGGTCTGGATCTGACTGAAATAGCTGTCACAGTCCTGCTGAAGCGCGGTGAGCTCGGTTTCGTAATATTCGTTGATCTTCCGCAGAATCAGACCCTGGCTCCCCTCCTCCTTGAACTGGGGCAGGGCGGCCCGATAGGTGGCGGCCACTCCGCCGGAAGGCAGGTCCAGCTGCTTTTCGTAGAGAAGCTCATCGGCTTCGTAAACGGTCTCTTCGTCTGTGGGCTGCGTGTCCTGGGGGGCAGGCTTCACAACTTCCCCCTTTTCTTCCTCGGGCTGACGGAAACGGCTGACGCTGCATCCTCCCGACATCAAAAAGACGGGCAAAAGCAGCAGCGCGGTCAGGGCCTGGATGTTTCGTTTCATATCTCTATCCTCCGGGTCTCGGCGGCCGCAGGGGCGCCTTTTTCTTTTGCTTTTCCGGGTTTTCCCCGGCATATTCAAACGATATACAGAGTTATTATACCGTTTCCCCTTCTTTTCGTCAACCAGCCGGCGTGCCGGTCCGGTGGCCGGACGGCCATACTGTCTCCGGTGGGGATGCGTTGCTGAGCCCCCATGCTCCGGGTGTGATAAACCATCACCCGGAAAAAGCTTTGGTGCAATCCTGGGTCCGGTGGCCGGACGGCCATACTGTCTCCGGTGGGGATGCGTTGCTGGGCCCCGTGCTCCGGGTGTGATAAACCATCACCCGGAAAAAGCTTTGGTGCAATCCTGGGTCCGGTGGCCGGACGGCCGTTCCTCTCTTTGCCTGGCTGCATCGAACCGGCAGTGAATTGTCAAACTAAGTGCAACAGGAGTTGAGCTCGAAGTCCCATAATTCCT
>CALLCY010000231.1:0-20920 GCA_938000015.1 uncultured Clostridia bacterium | reverse complement strand
GGGAAACATTGTTTACGCTTTGCGGCTATGGCCGCTTCTCATATACCCTCATAAAAGCCAAAGGCCAGGGATGAAAATCCCTGGCCTTTGTGCATACACCCAACAAAGGGCAAATTGCCCCAGAAGAAATATAATAATAAAAATATACGGAAAGTAAAAGAAAAAAGTCGTTTTCTTTTGAAAGGCTCCATGGTACAATCGAAACAGAAAAAGGAGGGAGAACGATGAAAAAACACCCGTGGAGTCTGCTGGACAGACGGGCCATATCCAATTTGCTGGTAGCTGTGCTGGCCATTTCCTTTTATCTGGCGGCGGCCAATCTCACTTCCATTCGGGAGCATTTGCGCAATTTCCTGGATATCCTGTCTCCCTTCCTGGTGGGCTTTGCCATTGCATTTCTGCTCAATGCACCCATGGAATTTTTTCGTCAAAAGGTTTTTGGCCGTCTGCGGGGCGGGAAGGCTTTGGCGATTCTGACCGTTTATTTGCTGGCTACGGCGCTGGTGGCCGTGCTGGTGCAGCTGGTGCTGCCCCAGGTGATCCGGTCGGTGGAGCTGTTTGTCTACAATGTGCCCTATTATCTCAGCAATCTGAACGATTTGTCCCAGGAGGTGGTGTCACGCCTTCATCTGGACAGCCGGGTGATGGGAAGCCTGATAGACACCTATGACGATCTGGTGCGCCAGGCAGGGGATACCCTGTACCGTCGTCTGCCCGATTTGTTCAATCTAGGCGTTGCGTTGGGCAGCGGTGTGATCTCTGGATTTACTGCCCTGATCGCTTCCATTTATATGCTGTACAGCAAGGAGAATCTGGTTCGCCTGCTGAAGCGGATGGTGTATGCCTTTGTTTCCACCGAGAAAGCACGGGTGTTTTTGGGCTATTGCCGCAAAACCAATCAGATTTTCTCGGCCTTTCTCAATGGAAAGATCATCGACAGCGCCATTATCGGTATGCTGTGCTTCTTTTTGTCCTGTCTGTTCAAGATCCCCTTTGCTATTTTGGTCAGCGTCATTGTGGGCGTTACCAACATCATTCCCTTTTTTGGCCCCATTGTGGGAGCGGTGCCCTGCCTGATGATCCTGCTCATTGTGGAACCTTTCAGCGCATTGCGGTTTTTTGTCCTTATTTTGGCATTGCAGCAGTTTGACGGCAATATTCTGGGTCCCAAGATTCTGGGAGACAGCACCGGCCTTTCTCCGCTGCTGGTGTTGGTGGCCATCGTGGTGGGCGGTGGGCTCTTTGGTTTTCTGGGTATGGTGCTGGGCGTGCCGGCCTGCGCCGTGCTCTATTCCATACTGCGGGATGTGACCGCCCTCAAGCTGCGCCAACGGGGCGTGGATGAAAAGGGGAATTCCCTTCCCCCTGCCTCAGAGGAAGCGGAACAATAAGTTCAAAGGAATTGACTCAAAGATAACCACAAGGGAGACGGTCAGAGCACCGTCTCCCTTGTGGGTTTTTGTGAAAGAAAATCGATCAATCCAGCTTGCTATCCAGGATTTTATAGAGGATAAATAGCAGGGCAATGCCTCCCAGAGCAAGCAGCAGATGGATGGAAGCAATGGGGTAGGAGATGAAAACATTGGCCCCCATGCACAGAAGCATGGCAAAAAACAGAAGGAGAAAGAAAAAGAACGCTTCTTTTTTCTTTGGGCTGGCATCGGTGCGGAAGGCATTTTTGCAAATGGCCTGGACCAGGGCGGTGGAAAGAGCGAGAATCAACAGACCGCTGATCAGATTGCCTGCGGTCAGTGTTACATAGGGCCATGTGCTGGGCTTGATCATCTGCTGGACGCACTGGAAGAAAAGCCAGAGGGCCAGCAGCATACTGGTCAGAAGAAAAAGGTCTCTGCAAAAAGAAAGAACGCGGGCACGGCCTGTCAGTTTGGGGATTTCTGCAATGACATCGTCGCAGAACAGACGATAGTCCTCGCCGATGACTTCTTTGATAGGGGCTCCCCGGTGTTCACCGTCCAGGATCATTTGTGTCATGTCCCGGCGCACTTTCTCCTGATCGTATGGGCTGATGTTGGCTGCGCGGATATACACCACCATATTGGTCAGGACCTCTTTGTTTTCCGGGTTTTGGATGCAGTTTTCCAATGCATTGTTTTCATTCAGCAGTTGTTTGGTTCGTTTGCTCATTTTCTGTCCCTCCCTGAATGTCGCAGATCAAAGCGTGTATGGCTTTGGAAAGTTCGGCATAGCTGCTGAGAAAATCGGTCAGGGCCTGCTCCCCTTGGGGCGTCAGTGCATAGTATTTTCGCTTGGGCCCCAGATCGGAGGCTTGGTAAGTGGCATGGACCCATTTGTTTTTTTCCAAGCGGAGCAAAAGGGGATAGATGGTGCCTTCTGTGATTTTTCCAAAGCCATAGGCCATGAGCTGCTGAGATATTTCATATCCATAGGTTTTCTTTTTGCTGATGATGGCCAGGACACAGCCCTCCAGCGTACCTTTCAGCATTTGTGATGGGATCAAAAGGCCACCTCCTTGTTTGTGACTATATTGTAAAACAAAGTACCTAGGTATATTGTATTGCAATATACCTGTACTGTCAAGAGAAAATCCCCAATGGGAGGGAGCGGTGCTGAGGACTGTGGCTTTTTTCTGCCGATTTTGGAGGAAAGGGCAGGGAAAAGCAAACATTCACTTGAAGCGGCGGGGGATGTGATGTATAATCGTATCACTATCAGAGGAATGGACGGGGAATAGGAAGAAAAATGGCCCCCGGCAGAGGACCTTTTCAGGAAGGCAGGAGGGGTATCAATGGAACCAATGGGATTGCAGGAAACCATGGAACAAATCCTGCTGGAATTGCGGCAGAACCGGCTTATGCTGGAACAGCTGGAGGAAACCCAGCAGAATCATACCAAAATGCTTCAGGAGCATTACCGGCTGCTGAAAGAGCAGGATGAAGATCTGCTCAAAATCAAGGTGCGTTTGGAAAACGATTTGTGTCCTAAGCTGGACATGCTGTTTGAAGGCCAGGTGAATCTGGCCGAGCAGCGGGACCGGGATCAGCGGGAAATCCGCCGCCGTATCCGGGAAGTGGAGGACAAAAACACCATCCTCACCGTGCAGGTGGAGGAACTGTTGAAAGCATGATAAAACCGCCCGGCTGTCGGCCGGGCGGTTTTTCCAGTGAGAGGGTTTTGCTGCACTATATATAATAAGGAGAAAAGCCGATGCAGATCATCATATCCCCGGCGAAAAAGATGCGGGATGAGCTGGACAGCCTGGCGCCCCGATCCCAGCCGGTGTTTGGGCAGGAGGCCGGGCAGCTGGCGGGGTGGCTGAAGAGCCTTTCCTATGAGGAGCTGAAAGAGCGCCTTTCCTGCTCAGAAGCCATCGCCCGGCAGAACTATGAGCGGTATCAGAAAATGGATCTGACAAAGAACCTCAGCCCGGCCATATTGTCTTATGAGGGAATCCAGTATCAGTATATGGCTCCTGGGGTGTTTACTTATCAGGAGTTTGATTATCTCCAGCAGCATCTGGCCATTTTGTCCGGGCTGTATGGCCTGCTGCGACCTTTTGACGGAGTGCGTCCCTACCGGCTGGAGATGGGGACAAAACTGAAAGCTCCGTTCGGGGAAAATCTCTATGATTTCTGGGGCGACCGCCTGGCTCGGGAGCTGACGAAGGAGGATCGGGTGGTGATCAATCTGGCCTCCTGGGAATATGGCCGGGCAGTGGTGCGCCACCTGGGAGAAGATGCACAGTGCATCACTCCGGTGTTCGGTCAGCTGATCGGGGACAAAGTGGTGGAAAAAGGAGTCTATGTGAAGATGGCCCGGGGAGAAATGGTTCGTTTTCTGGCCGAGCGTCAGGGGGAGGAGCCCCAGGTGATGCAGGAATTTGACGCCCTGGGCTATCGGTACGATCCGGCCCGCTCGGATGAAAAAACCTATGTGTTTTTAAAACCCTGAGAGGTGGAAAGGAGAATATATCAATGAAAGAAAAACGATATGCCAATCTGGCGCTGGTCTATGCCCTTTTGGCCATGGCCGGTGGGGTATTTTACCGGGAGTTCACCAAGTTCAATGGATTTCAAGGCCGCACAGCGTTGGGGACGGTGCACACCCATTATTTCCTTTTGGGAATGGTCTTTTTCCTCCTGCTGCTTTTGTTGGAGAAAAATCTGGCCTTTTCCGGGAAGAATACCGGGAAAGTGCTGATCTTTTATCAGGTGGGACTGAACCTCACCGTCCTGATGCTCTTTTGCCGGGGTATTGTGCAGGTGCGGGGGATTGACCTGTCTGCGGCCCTGGAAGGGGCTCTTTCCGGTATGGCCGGTATAGGACATATCCTGCTGGGGGTCTCTCTGGTTCTGCTGCTGCTCCAGATCAAAAAAAGCTGCACACGGTAAAAACAAAACAAGGCCCGTCCCTTATCAAAAGGGACGGGCCTTGCTGCGTCTGTATCAATGTAGCGTTCTTATTTGCTTACGGCGGCCTTCAGACGAAGCAGGTCGGCATCGTCGGGATGACTCAAGGCCCGATCGAAGTTTTCCAGCATGGCGGTGCGCCGGGGGCTGTCCTCCATTCCCTGGTAGCGATCCCGTACGCTTTGGGGCATCTTGCCCTGGCACATATAGGAGCCGATGCATTCGGTTCCTTCTGGCAAAAGGGCTTGCACCCGGCCTAAGATCTGGCCGAAATAGGCATCATTTCCGCCAAAACCGGCGGTGCCGAACAAGAACACCTGCTGACGGGTCAGACTTTGGAGAAACTGGGCGGTAGCGGCATCGCAAGTGCCTTTGTCGGTCCAGAACCCCACATAGATGGTTTGGGCGGCCAGGGCTTTGGCATCAGGCGCGCCGCAATAGAGGCAGTCCCCCTGGGGCAGGGCCTCTTTCAGAGCCTGGGCCAGAAGAGCGGTATTGCCTGTGCGGCTGCTGTAAACAATGGCATAACTCATGATTGTGCTTCCTCCTTTTTATCGTAGATGCAGTGGACGCCCTGGTGGGCCATCATACCACCCAGGCATTTTTGGTTGCAGCGGACACAACGGTGAATCTCTTTGGCCCGGCCGGTTGCCACCTTATTGGACCACTGGGGATCGGCAGTGAGCTGGCGGCTCATGGCGGCACAGTCGATCCGTCCGTTTTTCAGCTGCCTTTCCACAAAATCCGGATCGGTCAATCCGCCCACGCCGCACACCGGCAGGCGGGTCAGCTTCTTTACCGTATCGCAGAACTTCAAAAAGCAGCCTTCCGCTCCGAACACCGGGTGACTGGCGGGAGGGATGGTGTCGGTCAACCCGCCGTGGTTGGCCAGGGTCACATGAAAGCTGGTCACACCGGCCTGCTCCAAAATAGGGACGAAAATGGGCAGTTCACTTTCCAGCACGCCGGCATTTCCATAATGAGGGTCCTCCTGGCGCACGGCCAGTTTGAAATCAATGGGGATTTCCGGCAAGCTGCGGCGGATGGCCGATACGGCCTCTGCGGCGAAGCGGGCTCTGTTTTCCGGGCTGCCGCCATAGCGATCGGTGCGCTGGTTAAACAGGGCGGAGCTAAAGCTGCCGCACATTCGGTCTCCATGGACCTGGACCATATCGAATCCCGCCTGGACGGCCAGCTGTGCGGCCATACCAAAGGCGGAGATGATCTCGTTGATTTTTTCCACCGGCAGATTGGTGATATACGGCCCCACCTGCTGGTTGAGCAAAGGCCGCAGTTCCTCCATGGAGATCCGGTGGGTCAGCACTTTGGGGATGTATTTGATCATGGCCTTCCAGTTGGAGTCCGATTGGTGAAGCTGGGCGCAGATCTTGCACCCTTCCTGGTGGACGGCGTCGGTGAGGGATTTGTAATAGGCCATGCCCTTCTTGGAATAGAGAGAGGGGCCGAAGCCATGGGGAAGCACCGGCACATCTCCCAGGATGATCATGGCGCAGCCGCCGGCGGCGATGTTCCGCAGCCGCTCTATTTGCTCCGGTTGGGGAAGCCCCAGAGAAGTCGGAGCGAAAATGATCCGGTTTTTTAAAGGAAGACCGCCGTAATTTATAGGGCTTTGGATGGTTTCGTACAAGTGGGATCCACTTCCTTCCGGGTAACTTTTGCCAAGAGGTTCAAAAGCTGCTGCTGTTCCGCGGGGGAAAGGGAGGTCAGGGCCTCCTCGTCCCAATCAAAAAACACCTGGTGGCTCACTTCAAATGTTTCCTGCCCCTTGGGGCTCAGATCCAGATGATAGGACCGGCCGGATTTTTCCCGGGTGAGAAACCCCTCTTCCACCAGCTTGGTGATGAGGCGCTGGGAATGTCCCCAGTCCAGATTCAAAGCGGCGGTCAGCTGGGCCTGGGAGCATCCGGGGTGTTTTCCCACATAGAGAATGGGGAACAGGGAGCCGAAGCTCAAGCCCACCTGATGCAGCCGGGCCGTGGTATAGGTGACAAAGCTGCGGTGAAACAGGGTGACATAGTACGCCAGGGTTTGAAACATGAATGATTCAGCTCCTCTTCTTGACTTTGAAAAGCATACCGGGATAACTTGACAAAGTCAAGCGGAAAAAAGTAAACAATTTATGTCGTAGAATGCAAAAAGGACACGCTCAAAGCGTGTCCTTTTTGTGGTGCGGATGAAGGGACTTGAACCCCCACGAAGTTGCCCCCACTAGCACCTGAAGCTAGCGCGTCTGCCGATTCCGCCACATCCGCATCTTTTGTTGTCGTTGTTCTCTCGCTGAGAACAGTGTCTATTATACCAGCGTTCTGGGAAAAGTCAATAGGTTTTTTAAAGTTTTTTAAAAAAATCTGCAAAAAGATTGGGAAGGGGAAAGACTACAAAAAAAGTATATTTTTTTACATAAAAATGATTGACAAACGCAACATTTAAAAGTATACTAAATGCGTAAACAAAAGCGGTGGTGAGAACATGAAGATCACGAGAGAAGCCGATTATGCGGTGCGCGTGGTATACACCATCATGCAGCAGGGCGGCAAGATCAGCGCCCGGGAGATTTCGGAAAACTCCGGCGTCACCCAGCGCTTTGCCCTGAAGATTCTGCATAAGCTCACGGCCGCCGGCATCGTGCAGTCCTATAAAGGAGTCAACGGCGGTTTTGCCCTGGGCAAGGCCCCGGAAGACATCTCCATCGGGGAGATCATCGAGATCATCGACGGCCCCTTTGAGATCGCTCAATGCCTGTGCGAGGACTTTGACTGTACCCGGGTCCAGGATAAAAGGATCTGTCAGTTCCGTCAGATCTTCGATCGGGTGAGCCGGAATCTGCATGATGAGCTCCACGCGATTAAGATGAGTCAATTTCAGTGAGAATGAGTTGAAAATTCAAAAGGTACAGGAGGAAATGGAAAAATGAAAAAGTTTGTTTGCTCTGTTTGCGGTTATGTTCACGAAGGGGATTCCGCCCCTGATTTTTGCCCCCAGTGCAAGGCTCCCAAGGAGAAGTTCGTGGAGCAGGGCGCTGAGATGAGCTGGGCTGCTGAGCATGTGGTCGGCGTGGCCCAGGGCGCTCCTGAGGACATCATGGAGGATCTGCGCGCTAACTTCACCGGCGAGTGCACCGAGGTCGGCATGTATCTGGCTATGGCCCGTGTTGCTCACCGCGAGGGCTATCCTGAGATCGGCCTGTACTGGGAGAAGGCTGCTTATGAAGAGGCTGAGCACGCTGCCAAGTTCGCCGAGCTGCTGGGCGAGGTTGTGACCAACTCCACCAAGAAGAACCTGGAGATGCGTGTGGAGGCCGAGAACGGCGCTACCGCTGGCAAGACCGACCTGGCCAAGCGCGCCAAGGCCCTGAACCTGGACGCCATCCATGACACCGTTCACGAGATGGCTCGCGACGAGGCCCGTCACGGCAAGGCTTTCGCTGGCCTGCTGAGCCGCTACTTCGGCAAATAAGAAGCGGATTTTACCGAATATCTGGAGAGAGAACAGGGAGACCTGTTCTCTCTTTTTTGTATAAAGAAAACCACTCGCTAGGCGAGTGGTTCAAAAGAAGCCTTGTGGCGATAATGTAGACAGAAAAACTCCCTTTGTTATAATAAAAGATGCGGTCTGCCAACTGCACAAAATAACAAAGGGAGGTCATCCAATGAATGACACAAATAGTTTATCGCATACGCGGTGGAATTGCAAATACCATATTGTGTTTGCTCCCAAGTATAGAAGAAAAGTATTCTATGGAGAAAAGAGGAGAGAAATAGGCGCAATACTGCGGACACTGTGTAATTGGAAGAAAATTCGAATTATAGAAGCAGAGGTATGCCCAGAGCATGTACACATGCTGGTAGAAATTCCGCCTAAAGTAGCAGTATCCAGTTTTATGGGGTATCTGAAAGGAAAAAGTAGCTTAATGATCTATGAAAAATATCCGGAATTACGATATAAGTATCGTAATCGGGAATTTTGGTGCCGAGGATATTATGTAGATACAGCAGGGAAAAATGCAAAGAAGATAGAAGAGTATATCCGACATCAGCTAGATGAAGATAAGGCGGGTGAACAGTTGACAATGGGAAATTACTAACCCGTTAACGGGTAGCAAGTAACAAAGCCTTCGCAGATGGCAGATCGTACTTGCATGGCATGACATGCAAGCTAGTAACAAAGGGTTTTACCCGTCTATGAAAAACCCCCGGCTCCGCCGGGGGATTATTATTTTGCTGGTATGCTGTGGGGAAGGGGCGCAAAAAGAGGACGGTACTGCTTGTACCGTCCTCTCTCATTTTTGGGGTATAGCCTATTGATATTGAAAAGGCGGGGCGTAGAGTGTCATGCCCCGCCTTGTTTTAGCTTGTTAATCTGCTTTTAGATAGACATAGCCGCCATCGGTGCTTGTCATGGTGTCGCCATCCACATAAAATGCACCAGTCAGAGGGTCAGCCGTAAACGAAACTTTTAATACATCATCTTCGATTTCCCATGTTATAGGATAATAAGAGCCATCTTTTTGCAAGGAATTTGTTCCTTTTCCAACCCCACCATCACTTAATTCCATCGTCTCAATTCCTCCAAAATTGGTCTTATCGGGGGAGTCCTCAAATGACCATTCCCAAGTTCCAATACATTGTTCATTTGTTAGCCCAGTTGTTTCACTTATTTCGCTTGAGTCACTTGGTGTATTATTACTACTCTCTTTGTCGCTGCAAGCTACCAAAGACAGCATGAGCGCCGCCAGAATCAATGGCAATATCTTTTTCATTTTATTTTACTCCTTCCTGCACAACCTCCGCAAAGGTGTGCTTGACAATTTGTGGTGTTCCCTTTATTTTGATGTACCTTGCAATCGTGGAGCCGCTGCGCCCCATGTTGCCGGCTATTTTTCAACCGGTTCTATCACCGTTTTCACACCGGAGTTATAGAGGACCATATCGTTGCGGACAATTTCATGCAGCTGGATATCGTCGCCCACAAGCCAAAGGACCCGCTTTTCATCGCTGGCCTTCTGCAAAGGTTCGGTATCAAAGGGCGCACCGAAGATGCTGCTGGTCACTTTGACCACATCACCGGCGTTGAACTCGGCCAGATCATAGGTGGTATTGTCTTCACTCAGGGCCAGGCACCAGCCCTCTTCAAAAACGATTTTCTGCTGGCCCGACCGAATCTTGCCGGATTCCACAAGTACACTGGTGTCCACTTTGATATTGCTGATGGTGCCGGTAAACTGGATCTCTGCGTATTGATACAGCTTATTGAAGCTGGCCTCATTGGAGTCATAGGCATCGATCAGTTCTTCGGCTGTCATGGTAACGGTTTTGCCTTCGTTTGTGGTAATGGTTGCAGCGGAAGCTTTCTCTTCTGCCTTGTCATCCTTCTTGGATTTACCTGCATCGCCACCGCAGGCGGCCAAAGAGAGCAGCAGCGCCACGAGGCCGATCAGAGACAGCACTTTTTTCATTTGTGTATCCTCCTGTATCAATAGATGAGCGGTGAGCACATATTACCGTGCCTGGAATGTATAGGGTTCATCGGCGATGGTAATGGGACTTTCTCCATTGCTCCGCACTTCCAGAGTATTGCCGTTGCCCACCCAATACCCTTGGTTGGGCAGACGGTACATGGTGTTGAATTCCGGGAAAGTGTACTCCTGGCTCTTTTTTTCATAAGAGAGCGTCATGTGGGAATCCACCCCAATGGCGGTGGTGCCGGCGGCCACGGTCTCATTGAGAACCAGGGCGGGATTGTTCCCGCCCTTAATGTTTTGATACTCTATTACTCAATTACTTTGGCATTATCCAGCAAGTATCCATCAATTTTGTCGCCCGTGGTAGTATCAGCGAAACGCATATTTCCTTCCAAAGTAATTGTGTCGCCTTCATTCAGCGATTGAAGGGATTCTGTGTCCAAATACGAAATGATATTGATGGTGGATTGAAAATTATTTGCCTGGATATTCTGCGTTACGATGCAGTAGGATTCATCAAGGTTTACCTCGTTGACTATTCCTGTTACTTCGTGAATATTATCAACATAATTGGCCTCTTTCATGTTTACACATAAGCATTTGAGGTTATATCCTGATGTTTCACGATCCTGCTCTTCGATGTTTTCAATCGTTCCTGCAATGTTAATTCCACAGCCTTTTTGAAGGCTGCTTAATGTTTTACTTGGCAAATAGGCGCGTAACTCTTGCGAATCGGTATCGCCCCCAATAGAGCCAAAATTGTAAAAGGTTAATGTGCAATAATCAGCTTGAATATCGGTAACAAACGCAAAAATTTGATAAGGATTTCCGACATAAGTTTCCGTTGCATTGGCAAGGTTGTCAGACGCGCAGTCATAAATCTCCGACAATTCTATGATCTGAGCATTTTTTGCTGCTTTTTTACTGTTATTGGATGTATCTTCTTTTTCTTTGTTGCATGCCGCCAAGGACAGCACCATCACCCCGGCTAGAAGCAGAGACAAAAGGCGCATCTTTTTCATTGTACTTCTTCCTTTCTGTTTGGATAGATCCTATGATTTTTTATTATATCACTCTTACGGCAGCAGGGCCAGAAGATCTGATTTGGCCATCGGCCAGGAACTTCTCCTTTTGTTTTTCTTTGTGGAAAGGGAAAAGGGCAAGGCTCCGGGAAAATTTCCCGGAGCCTTTTGAAGATGGGTTATTTTTTGGAATAGGTCACTTCAAGGCCATCGTCGGGATGGTAACTCCAGGCCACTCTGTATTTGCTGTTTTCCTCGGTCTGGCGACCCATGAGGGCGTTGGTCTCCAGCATCTGGTCATACAGGCCGCTGTCAAAGCCCAGGGCGGTGTTGGCGTGCTTGATGGCCTTCAATACCTTTTCCTGTGTACTGGCTTTCAGAAGCCCAACCACATCGGGGTCCATGTTTTCATAGTGATCCGGGTAGGTGTCCAGGGTGAAGGAGGTTTTGCCGTCACCGGTGACGATGCCGGCGATGTCCAGACATTCGTCTTTCACCTGCTCCAGTTCCGACTTGTAGAGCAGGGCAAAGGCCACCACAGCGCCGACCACCACCACAGCGGCCACCGAGCCCACGATGATCTTTTTCTTTTTGCTCCAGGCCTTGATGGTATCCAGGAAGGATTTCTTCCCGGCGGTGGGAGCGGCTGCGCCTGTGGGCATCACTTCACTTTCGCCATCCAGAGGGGGCAGGGACTCGGAGGACAGCAGATCCTCCGGCGGAATGTCCAGAGGGGCCGGGGCAGAGAATGTAGGCTCCGGCTGGGTAGGGGCGGTGGAACAAGGGGTGCCGCATTTGGGGCAGAAGGCGGCGTCGTCAGACAGTTGGGCTCCGCATTTGGAACAGAATCTCATATTGTTTCTCCTCTCTTTGTCCGCTTGTGGCGGTAATTGATCTGTTTTTGTTTCTCTCTCTGTTTACTTGATCTCGCAGGAAACCACATCTCCGGTGGAGTTGTTGATCTTGACGGTGTAGCTGCGGTAGGGAGTGCCGGAATCGTCCATCCAGCCGGTGGTCAGCTTGCCGTATTTGTCATACAGGGTGACGCTGCCATAGACATAGGTGTAATTCCCCTGTTCTTCCTGTTTGTTGATGTCGTAGCGGCAGCTGTCCGGGTCGGCGGTGTCATATTTGGAGCCGATCTCATCCCGCAGGGCGGTGGCCACCTGCATCTTGGTGATGTCCGCAGAGCCGCCGGAAGAAGCCGCTCCGGAGGAGGGGGAATATCCGGAAGAAGAAGGCTGATAGGAATCGTTGGGCCAGCCCAGGCCGATAACCAGAACTAATGTTACTACCACGAAGGCAACGATGCCGCAAAGAATACCTGTTTGCCATGGCTTCATCTTTTTCCATTTTGCCGCAAAGCCCTTGCCGCTTTGGACAGGGCCAGTTGGCGCAGCCGGGGCCGATGGCATCGGCTGGGGAGCGCTGGCCTGAGGGGCCGAAGGCTGGCTGGGAGCGGAAGCGGCGCCGCATTTGGCGCAGTAAATGTCGTCATCCGCCATGGGCGCGCCGCATTTGGTACAGTATTTCATAGGGGAAACCTCGCTTTCTTTGCCTGAATGGGAAGACTAATCTTCCAGCAAAGTGAAGCCTCGGGCGATCATTTCGTCTTGCAGATCCTTCATTTGCTGGTCGTTGTCGTAGAGGAACAAATGGAAGAAAATTTCAAATCCGCCGTCCGCTAGAAAATCGCTGGCGCCGGTGTCGTCCAGAACCTCATTGGCTATGCCCATGATTTCATCATCGGTAAATTGGCTTTTATCTGCCAGCAGTCCCAGGGTCACAGAAGAGCCGTCCAGGGAGAATGCCGCGGTGGTGCCGGGAGCATAGTCTTCTATCTCTTCGGAGAAATCATAGAGGGCATCCTTGACGAAGTCCTCATCGGATGCAGCAACGCTGCCGGAACTCCCGGAAGCCGAGCCGGAGTCATCGGAAGCAGCCGAGCTGGAGTCGTCGGAAGCGGCGGAAGTGCCGGAATCATCGGAAGCGGCAGACTGGGTACCGCCGCCGGAGCCAGAAGAAGAAGGACCGGAAGAGCCGGAAGATGCGGGCTTTTCCCGGTTGGCAAAGAAGACGCCGACGCCCACCAGCACCACCAGCAGGGCGGCAATGCCGGGAATGAGCCACTGGGGCCGGTTGCCTTTGGAAGAAGCCTGAGCCGGGGCAGAAGCAGCGGCTTGCTGGGCGGCCTGCTGGGCGGCCATGGCCTGCTGCTCCCGGGCGAGCCGGGCATCCCGGCTGGCTTTCAGCTGCTCCAGATCCAGGGCTTGCAGCTGGTCCAGATTTTTGCCGCAGGCGTGGCAGTTTGCCTCGCTCTCCATGTTCCAGGCCCCGCAGGTGCACCGCCACAGCCCCTTGTCCTCCTGGGGCATCACGCGGCAGTTGGCGCCGTAGAGGATCTGGTATTCTTTGCAGAGTTCCTTGTCCCCCAGGGCTGTTTCCAGGGCCTGGAGCGGGGGCATGGGAGCCCATTGGTTTTGTTCCTGGTTCCACAGGGTGCCATCGGCAAAGACCACCTGGTATATTTCCACGCGGAAAGCCCGGGTGATGGCATTGGGGAAGGCCACCGGCTCTTTTTGGCCGAACTCCCCGTCACGGGCGGCATTCAGGTCCAGATACTGGTGTTCCAGGGGCTGGTCCAGATCGATGCCGGTGAGGTCCTGGGGGAAAAAGCGCACCTTCAGGCCCCGGATGGGTTTTGTTCCCACATTCTTGAACTTTATCAGGGCCAGGATGCCGCCGGTCTGGTTATCTTTCAGAAGGGCACCGGCCAGGATCATCACCGGCGAGCCGGGCTGATACAGGTTTTCCGGCAGGGCAAACAGTCGGGCATAGCGTTCGCTCATGAAAGATCATTCTCCTTTGGAATTGGATTTTTTGAAGATGTGGAATGTAAAATAATAGAGCAGAAAGACTGCGATCAGAAATAGCAGAGTCATTACCAGCAGAAGGTCTGGAGCGCCGCTCCTGGCTCCCAGGGGAAAGGCCAGCACATACAGAAGAAAAAGCCCGCAGCAGAAGGACAATCCTGCATCAAGCTGCATGAGTTTTTGAGAGAAGCCGGGCAGAGCACCGCAGATCAGCCAAAGGACCCCGGTGATCAGGGTAAACACAAGGCTGTAAAACAGCTGGGTATAGGCGGCGTCGTAGCTTCGGTTCCGGATGAGAGTCCCATCGTTTACCAGCAAGAGCCCAAGGGAACACAGGACCATCAGAACCCCTACAAAGAGGGAAAAGGCCCGGGCTTTTCGCTGAGGACCGATGATTTGCTTTTGCCGGATCTGAACGCTGGTTCGCATTTCTCCCAAGTCGGTGGAAAACAAGGCCTGGGCGGATGCCCCGCAGCCGTGACAGTGCTCGTCGCCTTGCTTGTTCCAGGCCCCGCAGGCACAGCGCCAGAAGGGGCCGTCCTTTTGAGGGAGATAGGCGGCGCCGGGGAAGCGGGCCCGGTATTCCTTGCAAAGGGCTTCATCCCCCAGGGCTTTTTCCAAAGTCACCTGGGGCGGGATGCTTTCCCAGGTCTCGCCGCCGGTTTCCCACAGGGTCCCATCGGAGAAGATCACCTGGGTGACCTTCGGCTGAAAGCACCGTGCGGCAACATGGGGGAGGACAATGGCATCTTTCTGGCCGAACTCTCCGTCCTGAGGGATGCTCAGATCCAGGTAGTGGTAGGGAACCGGAGAGCCCAGCTTCTGACCCGCCGTGTCCAGGGCCTGGAGGGAAATGGTCAAGGCCTTGATGGGGTTTGCCTGCACATTTTTCAGCTTCAGCTGAGCCAGAATTTCCCCGGTTTCATTGTCTTTTAAAAGGGCCCCGGCCAGGATGGCCGCCGGTGCGCTGCGAGAGCAAAGACACCCCGGCAGAGCAAACAGCCGGGTATAGCGCTCGCTCATGGAAGATCACGCTCCTTTTTGGATAAGGGTCTCATTCGATGACGGGATTTCCGAAGTTTATAAAGCCCAGATCATCCATGGAGATGCCCACTTCTTCACACAGTTCACTCAGACGCAGAGTGGAAAAAAGCATGAGGGAAGAGAGGCTTTTGGTCAGATTATCGGCCATTCCCGGTACCAGTGCCGCCTCTTCGTTTGTCACAACCTGGGGTGTGACATCCATATTGGCATGATAATCAGATAGTTCCACTCCGCCAAATACGGTGTAGACCTTCTTTTCCGCTCCGGAGGTGACAGGGATATCTGCACGATAGGCCAGACTGCCTTTGTCCGGATGGTCACAGCTCAGGTGATAGCAGAGGGAGACCTGCATGGCACTATCCGGCCACTGGGCATGGAACCACAGATGATCGTTATCATCTTTCTCTGCAAAGAAGAAATATTCTACGCCGGAATCCATGGTGCCGGACCACAGGAAAGGGTTTTCAAAATAAACCTGGAAGGCGGGAAGATCCACCCGGTCCCGGATCTCTCCCTCTTCCCGGATAAAGTCAAAGAGAGTGTCCACCGGGCTGGCCGCCGTGGCTGTGCCGCCAGAATCGCCGGAAGCGGCCGAGCTGGAGTCATCGGAAGCGGCAGACTGGGTACCGCCGCCAGAGGAGGAGCTGGAAGAAGCGGGTTTTCCCCGGTTGGCAAAGAAGATGCCGCCTCCTACCAGTACCACCAACAGGGCAGCGATGCCGGGGATGAGCCACCGGGGTTTGCTTTTGGGGGAAGGGGCAGCTTGGGAAGGGGCGGCTTGCTGCCGCAGCAGGGCGGCCTGGCGTTCTTTTTCCGCCCGGGCGTCCCGGCTGGCCTTGAGCTGCTCCAGATCAAAGCCTTTCAGCTGCTCCAGACTTTTACAGCAGGTGTGGCAGTTTTCTTCCCCCTGCCGGTTCCAGGCCCCGCAGGCACATTGCCACAGCCCCACCTCTTCCCGGGGAAAGAGGCGGCAGTTGGCGCCGTACTGGATCTGGTATTCTTTGCAAAGTCCTTGATCCCGCAGCACACTTTCCAGCGTACGGGTGGGGGACAAAACCTCCCAGGCCCCTTCCGCCGGGCCCCACAGGCTGCCATCGGCAAACACCACCTGGGTGATGGCTCCGCGGAAAGCTCGGGTGGTGGGATCGGGAAAAGGAATCGGCTCTCTCTGTCCGAATTCCCCATCCCGGGCGGCGTGGAGGTCCAGATACTGATGCTCCACCGGCTGGCCGTTTTCCATTCCGGCGGCGTCCAGGGGAGTGACAGAGACCTTCACGGCCTTGACGGGCTTTGCGCCCACATTTTTGAATTTCAGCTGTGCCAGCACCCTTCCCGTCTGGTTGTCTTTCAGCAAAGCTCCGGCCAGAATGATCAGCGGGGAGCCCTGGGCATACAGGGAACCGGGAAGCGTAAACAGCCGGGTATAGCGTTCACTCATGGTACATCCCTCCTGATGGCATTACAGTTCGGGCAGTTCGTCCCGGGGAGCGGACTGGGGACGGGAGGAAGCGGCCAGACGGGTGCGGATCTGGTGCACATCTTCCACCAGCTTGCCAAAGCCCATGATGGGCAGAGCAAAGAGCAGCGAGCTGAGCACGCCGCAGATCAGCATGACGATCCCCATCAGCGCCAGACCTTCGATGACATAGAAAAGGAACAACAGGCTGCCGCAGATGATGAATAGCCAGAAGAGCACCTGGCCCACTTGAAACAGCGTTTTCCCCACATTGTCGAACATAGTGCATCCACCTTTCTTTCTTCCCCTTCCAAGGGGGTTCCTGTTAATCGTACTATATCAAAGATTCCAAAATCAAACAATAAGCTGGCTGCATAGTATTTTCCAAAGAAAAAAGGCCAAACCCATTGGAAATAAAGGGGTTTGGCAAAAGGGAAAGTATGGTTTTTTCTTTCCTGGGCCCTGGTGGAAATGAAAGGGGAAAAATAATTTGAGAAAAAATAAAACCCCAGGACTTCCTTTGGAATCTTACAGGGCGAAAGGGGAGAAAGGCCCCCTGGTTTTCATTGACAAACGCTCTGCCCATAGGGTATTCTGAAAGCAGGAATATTTCTTTATGTTGCGCAGAGGGAAATGGAGGAAGAAAGATGAAAAAAAGGCTGATTACCATTCTTTTGACCCTTTGGCTGGCGGTGCTTTCCGCCCTGCCCGCCATGGCCGCCGACAAATCGGGAAGCTACTATTATTACCTCACCATGAAGGGCGGAGAACTCTGGTACCGCAGGGCGCCTTATATGCAGAAGTTCTGGGAGGAAGGAAACTTTCCCTGGGGCGTCGATCCGCTGAACAACGGCGGCGTGCTGTATGGCATCTCCTATGAAAGCTGCAATCTGCCCCACCAGGGGCTGGTGCTGGTGGAACACTACATGAAGGACAGCAATGGTTCATCCAGATGGGAATATGACTATGTGGCCTATGAACCGGAGAAAATGACCATCGACGGCCCTGAATACGAACTGGTCAACCTGAACCAGGGTCGTTTTGAGTTTATGTTTGATTTCTCCGACGACGCCTACGGCCTGGCCGCCGCAGTCAACGACTACTGGCAGAATGGGGAATTTCACAAGCAGCAGTATTATGTGGACACCAAAGGGACGATCGCAATCACCTTGCCTCTGGAGGTCAGCCCCATTCGCTATGACGACTCCTATTACACCGGCCGCTTTGTGGATGGCAAGGCCATCGTCTTCAAAGACAGTCCCGCCACCGACGGCCTGTTGGAGAAGTATACCGGCAACGACCTGGACACCCGCACCATTACCTATGCTTATATCAATATGAAGGGCGAATTCATCACCGACTGGCAAACTGCCTCCACCGATGCCCAGTATAAGGAGATTTTCACTTCGGTGTATAACCTCGAGGGCATCCGTCTGGTGGATGTGCTCTATTCCGACGGCTATCAGGCCCCGGAGGAGCCCACCGGCCCGGTGGAGCCGGGAGAAGGAACCACTGAGCCCGAGGAAAAACCGGAAGAGAAGCCGGAAGTGGAGACCACCTATGGTCAGTCCCAGGTGAAGATCAAGGGCTATACCATTGAAAACGGTGATGGCTTTTTGCTGGTGGATGTGGTGAACAACACCAAAAATCCCGACGAAGGGGATTGCTTCTATCTCCGGTACGATAAATACAAAGAAATCAGCGGCCTTGTGGATTCCAATACGGAATTTCTTCCCAGCAACGACTGGATCATGAGCATCCACTATTCTGCCCAGGCCGGAGAGCAGAAGACCCTGCGCATCCCGGTGGGCACCATCCCCGGCGGCTGGGGCGTGGATGTGACCGACGAGGACAAGGAAGCGGGCTGGATAGAACTGGATTACATCGCCGACAGCCGGGTGATCCTGGCCCAGGCCGAAACCAAAGAGGAATTTGAAGAGCTGACCGAGTTTTTCAAAGGGATGCACTATTATAATGAAGTGCAGCGGGACTTCCAGATGGACGAAAACGGCGTCACCCATCTGGCCGTTCCTGCTTCCACTCTGGATTACCGGCACAAGCTGGATCAAAAGCTGTCCGCTTTCACCAATCAGTTTTAAAAGAATTAAATAATACAATAAGGAGAAAATACTATGAAAAAACTCATTGCCCTGTGCCTGTGCCTTGTGCTCAGCGTCCTGCCTGCTTTCGCCCTGAAGGGGGAAGTGGTGGACCCGGATGACCTGCCCTATATCCCCACGGAAAACAGCCCCAGTGATTGGGCCGTGGAAGAGATCAAAGAAGCCACTGGCGCCGGACTGGTGCCTGCTCTGCCGGGAGATCCCTCCTATCAGGCGGCGGCCACCCGGGAGCAGTTTGCCGCCCTGGCGGTGACGCTGGCAGAAAAGGCCACCGGCAAGACCCTGCCGGCCGCCCCGGCGGACACCTTCACCGACACCCAGAGCGAAGTGGTGCGCAAAGCCTATCAGGCGGGTATCGTCAACGGCATGGGGGACGGCACCTTTGCTCCCCAGCAGACCACCAACCGGGAGCAGATCGCCACCATGCTCCTGCGGGCCATCCTCTATATCCAGGATCAGAACAAAACCGATTACATCGAGCAGTTTGAAGACCTGAGCCTGTACCAGGATGCCGGTCAGGTTTCCTCCTGGGCCACCCAGGCCATGGGCATCCTGGCCCACAACGGCATCTTCAAAGGGGTGGGCGGCAACAACATCGCCCCCAAGCAGAGCTGCACTGTGGAGCAGAGCATCCTGCTGTGCTACCGTCTGTATCAGAAGACCCAGGCCTGATGCCCGGGCTTTGAGGATAAAAGGAAACAGAAAAGGAGAAAGTATCTATGATGAAGTTTGAAAAAGGAACTCTGAAAGGCTTTGCCGCAGGTACACTGGTTACTGTTCTGACCCTGGGCACCATTCTGCCCTCTTCCGCCGCCACCATGAAGGAGATCAAGGTGGCCATGGGCGGCATCAAGATCTATGTGGACGGCAACCTGAAAAAGCCCACCGATGTAAACGGCAATGTGGTGGAGCCCATGATCTATGATGGCACCACCTATCTGCCGGTGCGTGCCCTCACCGGGATGCTCACCGACAAAGAAGTGGCCTGGGATCAGGAGAGCCAGACGGTGTATATCGGCCAGCGTCCCGATGTTGGTGTCAAGAGTGTGCCCATTGATGAGCTGAAAATGTATTCTGCCTACAATAACAACAGCAGCAGATATGGCAAACAATATCTGTACACTGGAGAAAGTGCCAAGTTTACCGTGCTGGGGGATACATATTCTCCCTTTAATCAAATTAAGCTGTATGGAATTGGTTATCAGGTCTACAAGCTGGATTCGAATTATGACAGCATCCACGGCAAGTTCATCATCCCCTTTGATAATTTGGGAAGCACAGCCGAATCCACCCTTCAGTTCTACAATGTGGACCAATACGGGGAAGAGACCCTGATCAAGGAATACCATACCAAAGCTGGAGATGCCGCCATCGATGTGGATGTGAACCTCCAGGGCTGTAATTTCCTCAAAATTTGCCTGGGTGACGAGGACTACACATGCGCCTTCTACGATGTGACCCTGACCACCGCAAAATAAAAACGCCCCAAAGCAGCAAACTCCCCGCTGGTTTCAGACCGGCGGGGAGTTTTTCTGTTCTATTCTGTTATATGGTTTTCGCGCCGTCACGCCGCTGCCAACGCTGCAAAAGCACGGCCATCTGGGCCCGGGTGGCGCTGCGCCGGGGAAAAAGACGGCGGCGCCGGGTCCCCTGGATCAGTTTTTGCTCCAAGGCCCACTGAAAGGCGGGCGTGGCATACCGGCTGATGAGACGGGCATCGGCAAAGGCTGCAAATTCCGTCGGCATGATTTCCCCTTGCTTTCCCGAGGAAACCTGGGCCAGGCGGTAAAACAAAGTCACCAACTGCTCCCGGGTGATGGGTTCCTCCGGCCGGAATTTGCCTCGGCCGCATCCCAGTACAATGCCTTTTTCCGCTGCCCACAGCACGGCTTCACTCCAATAATACCCTGGCTGCACATCGGAAAACCGGCTTTCTCCTTTAGGGGGCGGGCAGGACTCCAGACGGTGGAGGATGGTCACCGCCATCCCCCGGCTCAGGGGCAGGCGAGGAGAAAACAAGGTGGGGCTGGTGCCGGCCATCAGCCCATGGCACCAGGCGTAGCGAACCCCCTCTTCGTACCAGGCCCCAACGGGAACATCGGTGAAAGGAAGGGCTGTGCGCTTCTCCTCAGAACAAATGCCCATGGGGAAGACAAAGGAGCTGGAAGGGCTGCTGGGGATGTTTTTGCGGATATTTTCAGTCATTGGGCAGGGGCCTCCTTTTTGCCAGGAACCATTCTCTATTTTTAGGGTAGCACAGAGAAAGGCATTTGAAATCATCCCTTTTGCAGAAAAAAAGGACTATATCCAAGACTTTTTTGGCATAGTCCTTTGAAAAACAGATATTACCGCAGCATATATTGCTTCAGGTCTTTTCGCTGTTTGATGTTCAGCTTCTGCAATGCGGTGGAGATGTATTGCTTCACCGTATTGGGGGAGATGCCCAGATGGCCTGCAATCTCCTGATTGGTCCAGCCACGGGCGGCCAGCATGGCGGCGGCAAACTCGGTGGTGGTCAGGTTGTCGGCCACCGGG
>CALLCY010000230.1:0-20924 GCA_938000015.1 uncultured Clostridia bacterium | reverse complement strand
CACTCCTATTCGCTCTTCTTTTTTCTATTTGTCACACATCATTGTAACACCTACAGGCAAAAAATGGGATTTTACCGGCAGATATATGGACAGAAGTTTGCAAATGTGATAGATTGATAGATAAGACTGGAGAATACCGGTCATTCTATATGCAATGGAGGATACAATGGAAACTTTCGTTTATGAACCCCAAGGTGTGTGCGCCAAACGGTATACCATCACGGTGGATAATGATAATGATACCATCCGTAATATCGAGATCGCAGGGGGCTGCCCGGGAAATCTGCTGGGCATCACCCATCTGCTGAAAGGAATGAAGGTGGATGAGGTCATCGAGCGCTTTGACGGCGTTCCCTGCGGCCTGAAGACCACCTCCTGCCCCGACCAGATCGCCCGGGCGCTCAAGGCTTACAAGCAGAAAAGCTAAAAGCCGCTTTATCAAATGACAAAAGAAATGAGATGAAACAAAATGTGTGAGCTGACGGTAAAAGAACTATTGCATCATCCCCAGGAGCATCTGGGGAAACAGGTGCATCTCCAAGGCTGGGTGCGCACGGTGCGGGATGTGAAGGCCTGCGCCTTTGTGGAACTCAACGACGGCTCTGTGGTGAAAAACATCCAGTTGGTCTGCCCCGGCGGCCAGCCGGTTTATGACATGGGCCGGGCTTTGACAGTGGGTACTGCGGTGGAAGCCCAGGGCACTGTCACCGAGTCCCAGGGCAATCAGCCCATTGAAATCCAGGTGGAAAGCCTGCGGGTGGAAGGGGAGTGCCCCTCTGATTATCCCTTGCAGAAAAAGCGTCATTCGGTGGAATATCTCCGCACCATCGCCCATCTGCGCCCCCGCACCAACCTGTTCAACGCCGCTTTCCGTGTGCGCAGCGAAGCGGCCTTTGCCATCCATGAATTTTTCCATCAGCGGGGCTTTGTCTATGCCCATACTCCCATCATCACCGCCAGTGATGCAGAAGGGGCTGGGGATATGTTCCGTGTGACCACTCTGGATCTGGAGAACCTGCCCCGGGACAAAGAGGGAAAAGTGGATTATTCCCAGGACTTCTTCGGTTCGGGAACCAACCTGACGGTATCCGGCCAGCTGGAAGCCGAGATCTTTGCTCTGGCCTTTAAGAACACCTATACCTTTGGTCCCACCTTCCGTTCGGAAAACTCCAACACCAGCCGTCATGCGGCAGAATTCTGGATGATCGAGCCGGAAATCGCCTTTGCCGATCTGAAGGATAACATGACGCTGGCCAAGGATATGATGCAGTTCATCATCCGCCGGGTGCTGGAGAGATGCCCCGACGAGATGGAATTCTTCAACAAGTTTGTGGACAAGGGCCTGCTGGAGCGGCTGCAGGCGCTGGTGGATGTGGACGAGTTTGCTCATGTGACCTACACCGACGCCATTGACATTCTGCTGCCTCACAAGGATGAGTTCCAGTTCCCTGTTTACTGGGGCTGCGACCTGCAAAGTGAGCACGAGCGGTTCATCACCGAAAAAGTGTTCAAAAAGCCCACCTTTATGACCGATTATCCCAAGGAGATCAAGGCTTTCTATATGCGCCTCAACGACGACGGCAAGACGGTGGCCGCCATGGATATGCTGGTTCCCAGCATTGGCGAGCTGATCGGCGGCAGCCAGCGTGAAGAACGCTTTGATGTGCTGAAAAAGCGCATGGATGAGCTGGGAATGGAAGAGGCTCCTTACTGGTGGTATATGGATCTTCGGAAGTACGGCGGCACCAAGCACGCTGGCTACGGCCTGGGCTTTGAGCGGCTGATCATGTACCTCACCGGCATCAGCAACATCCGGGATGTACTGCCCTTCCCCCGCACGGTGGGCAGCGCCGACTTTTAAGAGGCGGCGCCTATGGGTTTGACCATCGGTATTGACATCGGCGGCAGCACCACCAAAATCGTGGGCATGCGGGATGGGCAGATGATCTGCTCCATCCGGGTGCGGGCGGACGACCCGGTGACCTCGGCCTATGGAGCCTTCGGTAAATTCCTGGCGGACAATGGGCTGGAGCTGGGAGAGATCGCCGAGGTGCTGTGCACCGGTGTGGGCTCCTCCTTTATTCAGGGGGATATTTACGGCATCCCCACCCGGAAGGTGGACGAGTTCCGGGCCATCGGCCTGGGAGGACGGTTCCTCTCCGGCTGTGGTGACGCCATCATCGTGAGCATGGGCACCGGCACGGCCTTTGTCAAAGTGGAAGGGGAAACAATCTGCCACATCGGCGGCACCGGCGTAGGCGGCGGCACCCTGGTGGGGCTGTGCGACAAGATGCTGGGTGTGCGGGGAGTGGAACACATTCTCCATCTGGCGGAAAAAGGCAGTTTGTCCAATGTGGACCTGACCATTGGGGATATTTCCAAGGCGGCCATCTCCAACATGGACAAGGAGACCACCGCCTCCAACTTCGGCAAGGTCAGCGATATGGCTGCGCCGGAGGACCTGGCTCTGGGCGTATGCAATCTGGTGTTCCAGACAGTGGGAACCCTGGCGGCCTTCTCCGCCCGGGGCGCCGGTATGCGGGATGTAGTGCTCACCGGTAACCTTGCCATGGTGCCCATGGCAAGAAAAGTGTTTTCCGATTTTGAAAAGCTCTACGACGCACGGTTCATCATACCCGACAACGCCGACTTTGCCACCGCCCTGGGGGCGGCTCTGGCTGGGCGGTAAGGGTTTGAAAGGATAATGGAAGCATAGAAGTACATAAAATTGGAGGTAATCGTATGGATCTGACAAAAGCCACACGCGCTGAGCTGGAAGAGGAACTGAAAAAGCTCAATGAAGAGTACGAAGGCTACAAGGCCCAGGGCCTGAAGCTGGATATGTCCCGGGGCAAGCCCGGCGCCGACCAGCTGAATGCCTGCGAAGGGATGCTGACGGTGGTCAAGACCAGTGAGGACACCGTGTATCAGGGCTTGGACACCCGCAACTACGGCACCCTGGAAGGCATTCCCGCCTGCCGCCAGATGTTCGCCGACCTGCTGGAAGTGCCGGTGGAGCAGGTGCTGGCCGGAGGCAACTCTAGCCTGACCTTTATGTATGACACCGTGGACCGTCTGATGGTCTTCGGCGCCGCCGGTGTGGACGAGCCCTGGCTGAAAAAGGACAAAGTGAAGTTCCTTTGCCCGGTGCCTGGCTATGACCGTCACTTTGCCATCTGTGAGCAGTTCGGCATTGAGATGATCAACATCCCCATGGATGACAACGGCCCCGATATGGACATGGTGGAAAAGCTGGTGGCCGAGGACGAGAGCATCAAGGGCATTTGGTGTGTTCCCAAGTTTGCCAACCCCTCGGGTGTTGTGTACAGCGATGAAGTGGTGCGCCGCTTTGCCGCCCTCCAGCCCAAGGCACGGGATTTCCGTATTTTCTGGGACAATGCTTACATCATCCACGGCATCACCGACGAGGATATCCAGATCCCCAACATCATCGAGGAGTGCGCCAAGGCGGGCAAGCCCGACATGGTGTTTGAGTTCTGCTCCACCTCCAAGATCTCCTTCCCCGGCGCTGGCGTCTGCGCCTTTGCCGCAAGCCCGGCCAACATCGCCTGGCAGAAAAAGTACATGAAGGCCCAGCAGATCGGACCGGACAAGATCAACCAGCTGCGCCATGTGCTCTTCTTCAAGGATGCCGCCGGTCTGAAGAACCATATGGAGATCCACAAGAAGATGCTGCGGCCCAAGTTCGACGCCGTGATCAACACCCTGGAAAAGAACCTGGCCGGCACCGGTGCTGGCAGCTGGACTGTGCCCAAGGGCGGTTACTTTGTCAGCTTTGACGCTATGGAAGGCTGCGCCAAGCGCACCCAGCAGCTGTGCAAGGAAGCGGGCATCGTCATGACCGGTGCCGGCGCCACTTATCCCTATGGCAAGGACCCGGGGGACAGCAATCTGCGCATTGCTCCTTCCTATCCTCCCATTGAGGAGCTGCAGCTGGCCATGGAAGTGTTCTGCGTCTGCGCTAAGAAGGCCGCCGCGGAAAAACTGCTGGCTCAGTAAGCAGAAAATCAAAAAGAATAAAGCTCCTGCAAAATGGAGGTTTCGCTGTGGGCAGAGGACATGTCCTCTGCCCACAGCCGCGTCTGGGAGGCAAATGTTCTCTTTTTGCATCGGGAAAGCCGGTGCAAAAAGGGGATCTTTGAACAATTTGTACAGAAAAGAGGGGGATTTTACGAAAAATCCTCTTTTTGTTGACGGAATCCCAGGGGTGGAGTATAATAATCGTTGCTTTTCAAAAAGCGTCACGCTTTTCATAAAGGAGGAAACAACAGGACAATGAAAAAGAGCATTCTCACTTTCGTTTGCTCACTGTTAGTCATAGCACTGCTTGGCTTTACAGTATGGCACGGGGTGGATCTGGGCTTCACACAGATCCCCAGCATCACCGACACCGAAAACGGCGTGCGGCTGGGCCTGGATCTGGTGGGCGGTTCCATCATCACCTTTGAGGGCATGGCCGACGAGGATATGCCTGCCGAGGAGCTTAGCCGCAACATGGAAATCGTTGTGGATATGCTCCGTCAGCGTCTGGACTTCCAAGGGCTCACCGAAGCTCAGGTATACCAGGCCGGTGACCGGCGGGTCACAGTGGAGATCCCCTCCATCAGCGATCCCGAAGAAGCTGTGCAGACTCTGGGCTCCACCGCTCAGCTGCAGTTCCTGGATGACGACGGCAATGTGATCCTGGAAGGCAACCAGGTGGCCGATGCCACCGCCGAATACGGCGCCATCGACAACACTGGCGTCAAGCAGAATTATGTCTCTCTGGAGCTCACCGACGAAGGTCTGGAGATCTTCACCGAAGCCACAAAGAAAGCGGCTGCGGCTGAGTCGGAGGGTAAGAACCACATCAATATCGTCATGGACGGCCAGACCATCAGCAGCCCTGCCGTGGGCAGCCAGTATGCAGAAACCGGCATCACCAGCAAGGAAGTGATGATCACCGGCGGCTTCACCGCAGAGGAAGCAGGCCTCCTGGCCAATAACATCGCCCTGGGCCAGCTGCCCTTTGGCCTGGAGCAGGTGGAGATGCGCAGCGTGGGCGCTCAGCTGGGTATGACTGCTCTGACCAGCAGCATCAAGGCCGGCGTCATCGGCGTGCTGCTTGTGATGATCTTCATGATCGCGGTGTATCGTCTGCCCGGCGTCGTCTCCTGTGTGGCTCTGCTGTTCTACTGCGTGCTGGAGGGACTGGTGCTGGTGATCTTCAAGGTCAACCTGTCTCTGCCCGGCATCGCCGGTATCATCCTGTCCATCGGTATGGCCGTGGACGCCAATGTGGTTATCTTTGAAAGAATCAAGGAAGAGCTGCGGGCGGGCAAAACCATTCGCTCGGCCATCGATTCCGGCTTCCATCGGGCCTTCTCCGCCATTTTGGACAGTAATATCACCACCTTTATCGCCGCGGCTGTGCTTTACTTCTTCGGCAAGGGCACCATCGTGGGCTTTGCCATCACCCTGGGCCTGGGCATTATCCTGTCCATGTTCACTGCTCTGACTGTGACACAGATGCTGCTCAACAGCCTGGTGGGTATGAAAGTGACCAACATCCGGCTGTACGGTGCTCGTGAAGGGAGGGATGCGTAATGCTGAAGACATTCAGTGCTACAAAAAACTTCAAATATTGCGCCATCCTTTCGGTGCTGCTGATTGCCGCAGGTCTTGTGGCGTTGCTGGCGGCTCCCTTTGGTGTCAATCTGTTTAATCTGGATATCGATTTTGCCGGCGGCACATCCTTTACCTATCAGCTGGGAGAAGAGGTTACTCCCGATGTGATCGACAAGGTAGAGGACGCTGTGGCCGATGTGGCGGGCAAAAATGTTTCCGCCGTGCCTACTGGCGATGGCACACAGGTGCTCATCAAAACAAAGAACCTTTCTTCCGAGGACCGGGAGAAGCTCCATGAGGCCATGAAGACCGCCTTCTCTCTGGAAGACGATGCCCGGCAGGATGTGCAGAATGTCAGCCCGGCTGTGGGCAAGGATATGCAGGCCGCTGCCGTTAAGTCCTCTTTGGTGGCTGCTCTGCTGATGCTGCTGTATATCACCATCCGTTTTGACTTTAAGTCCGGTTTTGCCGCTGTGGTCTGCCTGATTCACGATGTGCTGGTGATGATCAGCGCCTATGTGATCTTCCAGCTGCCGGTGAATATGAACTTCATCGCCGCAGCCCTCACCATCTTCGGCTATTCCATCAACGCCAGCATCATCACCTTTGACCGCATTCGTGAAAATCAGAAGCTGTCCCGTCGGGAAAGCTATGACTCTATTGTGGACAAGAGTGTGCGCCAGAGCTTTACCCGAAACATCAACACCACCCTGACCACGCTGTTCACCATCGTGCTCATCATCTTTACCGGTGTTTCCTCTCTGGTGAATTTCGCCATCCCCATCACCGTTGGCATCGTCAGCGGCGCTTATTCTTCCATCTTTGTGGCCGCTCCTCTGTGGGCCCTGATGAAGAAGCATCAGAAAAAAGCGAAATAAGCCTGTTTCAAAGCTCCGCCTTGGGGAGAAGGCGGGGCTTTTTCACGACTATATATTCCAGAAAATTCATATTTTGTCGAATGGTGTCGAAAGTTGCGGCGAAAAAGGGGTTTAATTTGTCGAAAAACTGTGGGAAAATGAAAAAGGAGAAAATATCCCCGGCACCAGGCGGCTGCCGGGAAACTCTTGCTCCCCCTGGTTTCTTTGTGGTACAATAGCCCCAAGCCGAAATGACCGGAAGGAAAACTGCGGGGGAGGAAATGGCATGAAGTGCCCGTATTGCGGATATTTGGAGAGTAAAGTGGTGGATTCCCGGCCCACCGATGAGGGCAGCTGCATCCGCCGCAGGCGGGAGTGTTTGTCCTGCGGCCGGCGGTTCACCACCTATGAAACGGTGGAGAGTGTGCCGCTGGTGGTCATCAAGAAGGACGGTTCCCGTCAGGCTTTCAGCCGCAACAAAATGCTCAGCGGTTTGGTGAAGGCCTGCGAGAAACGACCGGTGACCATGTCCGCTTTGGAAGAGATCTGCGATGAGATCGAGCAAAAGCTCTCCAATTCCCTGGAGAGGGAGATCAAATCCGAGCAGATCGGCGAACTGGTGATGGAACAGCTGAAGCAGGTGGACGAAGTGGCTTATGTGCGTTTTGCTTCGGTGTACCGGCAGTTCAAGGACATTGGCACCTTTATGGAAGAGCTGAGTAAGCTAATCCATACCAAGCCTCAATGACAACAAAAAAGCCGCCTGACACAACACGGTGTTTGGGCGGCTTTTTGCTCATATGCTCATATGGGTCACAGGATGTTTTCCCAGGTGGGATCGTCACTGGAGGGCAGACGCAGCAGCAGATACCGAAGCAGCCGGGCCTTTTGCTGGTATTCCCGCTCCTTCTCCACTTCCAGACAGCCCTGACATTCCTCCAGTACCTGGCCGATTTCCTCGATGGAGGAATGAACATAAAAGGTGGACAGGAAAGGGGATAGGCGCTGGTATCGGCTTTCCAGGGCGTCCAGAGCGCCGCTGCGGGCCTCTTCGGCCGACAGGGGTACTTCTTCCGCCAAAGAGAAAGAAAGGCTCCTGGTGTATCTGTGGGCGAAAAAAGCGCCGGTGAGGGTGATCAGCAGCAGGAACGCGGCAATGTAGGTGCGGGCCATGGCTATTTTCCCTCCTTTCGGAAAAGAAGGATGTTGCCGCTGCGGTCGGCGCACAGGAGAAATACCTGCTTCAGGCCGGAGAGCAGATTGGCTTTCAGGATGGAATCCAGCCAGGCTTCATCCCGGCCGATGGCTTGTAGGTTTTCCCGGCAGAGAACGCCGTCAGAGACGATCAGTTCCATGGGTGGGGAAGATTTGGGGGCTTTGCCCAAAGCGTCCAGCGTCACCGCCTGAGCGCCGGGAAAGAGCAGCAGGCTCACTTGACCGTTTGTCTCCACCTGGGCGAATTGGATGGAGCGCAGGTCGAACACATCCTTGAGACGCAGGGTCTCGAATACATCGTCCAAGGTCATGCGCACTTTGCGCAGGGCCTGTTGATCCAAAACGCCGTTGCGGATGATCTGCACCGGCCGTCCGCTGAGCAGCCGCCGCAGTTTCTGACTGCGCATGGACAGCACCGACAGGAAGATCTCGGCGGCAATCAGGGTCAGAATGGGCACCAGGCCGTGGAGCAGAGGAATGTTCAGATCCTGCATGGGCACCGAGGCCACGGCGGAAATCAGAATGGTTATGACAAACTCGGTGGCCTGCATTTCGGCCACCTGCCGTTTGCCCATCAGCCGAAAGGCTGCAATGATGAAGATGTAAAGAAGAATGGTGCGGAAAAAAGGAACCAACATCGTGATATCACCCTGTGTTAGTGTGCCGATGGAATGGGAAAATATTCCCCGGACTTTGTGACAGGCGAAAAAAGGCCTGTTGTTTTTAACCGGTCAGAGATATTCTGGCGCAGGAACGGGGGACATTTTATAATAATGGTGGATACACAGCAGGCAATTTTCGTAGAGACAGAGAGGAAAGGATAGAATGGGACAGACCAAGGAACTGGCCGAAGTGCTGAAACGACAGGAAGAAGAGCTGGAACGGACAAAGCAACGCCTGGGGCAGAATATCAAAGCCCGGCGGGAGGCGTTGGGATACAGTCAGGAAAAGCTGGCCTTTCTGTCGGGCATGGGTGCCGCCCATTTGGGGAACATCGAAAGGGGAAGTGATAAAAATAACCCCACCATCTCCACTCTGGCCAAGATTGCCGGCGGCCTGCATACTTCGGTGGAAAAACTGCTGGAAGGCACCGGAGATGAGTAGGAAGAAAATGGTTAAATAAAATTTTTTCAAAAAAATTTGAAAAAACACTTGCCAAATGGGGAACACTGTGGTAATATCTTTCTTGCACCCGGGTGTGGCGCAGTTTGGTAGCGCGCTTGAATGGGGTTCAAGAGGCCGGAGGTTCGACTCCTCTCACTCGGACCAAATGAATAGAAAAATCCCTGGAATCGTAAGGTTCCAGGGATTTTTCTATCTCTCGATCCTGTGATGAACGATCGCATTGCTGTCGAAAGAAAAAAGAAAAATGAAAAGGCAAATCGGAAGAGCGTCGGGATGATCCTGATTTTTTCTGGTTTGCCTTTTGTTTTGTGCCGTGGTACAATCGAGAAATCAAAGGACGGTGCAGAAAACATTTCGTCCGGCCCAAAGAGGAGGCACAACAATGAGAGATTTGGAAAGCGTGTGCAAAGTGGCAGTGGTACAGGCCACCCCGGTGATGTTCCAAAAGGAAAAATGCGTGGAAAAAGTGCTCAAGCTGATGGAGGAATGCGCTGCAAATGGAGCGCAGCTCATCGTGTTCCCCGAATTGTTTATTCCCGGCTATCCCTATGGCATGACCTATGGCTTCACTGTGGGAAGCCGAAATCAGGCTGGAAGAGAAGATTGGAAAGCCTATTATGATCACTCCATTCTGGCCAAGGGCACGGAAATGCAGCAGATCATTGACTGTGCCAAGCGGTTGGGCGTTTATGTGAGCATCGGCTATTCTGAGCGGGATGAAGTGACAGCGACACTGTATAATTCCAATATGATGATCTCGCCCCAGGGAGAGGCTCTCAATCACCGTAAGCTTAAGCCTACCGGCAGCGAGCGAGTGGTCTGGGGAGATGGCAATAAGGACTTTTTCCCGGTGATGGACACCCCTTGGGGGCCCATGGGCAATCTGATCTGCTGGGAAAGTTATATGCCTCTGGCCCGGGTGGCCCTTTACCAAAAGGGGATCACCATCTATATTTCTCCCAACACCAATGACAATCCGGAATGGCAGGATACCATCCGCCATATCGCCATCGAAGGCCACTGCTTCTTCATCAACTGTGATATGTACTTTACAAAGGCGGACTATCCCAAGACCCAAAGCGGGGAAGAAGAGATCAGTCGGCTGCCGGATATCGCCTGTCGCGGAGGCAGCTGCGTGGTGGACCCCTACGGTCATGTGATTTCCGATACGGTATGGGATCGGGAAGAAATCATTTACGCCCAGCTGGATATGCAGCAGGCGGCCGCCAGCAAAATGGAGCACGATGTGTGCGGCCATTATGCCCGGCCCGATGTGCTGTCCCTCCAGGTGCGGGAAGGATAAGGAGAAAAAGAAAAAAGCCGTGGCTCAGCCGCGGCTTTTTGTCTGTTATGTGATATTGTTTGCTGTCCTCTCAGAAAAGGGGCTTCATCAGTGGCATCTCTTGCAGGCATCATACCCCATGGAGACGGCTTCATCCTGGGTCACCTGTGTGGGATTTTTCATGTTGCTGCATCCGGGTTTGCTGTGATATTTTGATCCGCTGACGGGAATCCATACCAGATTGGTGTTTCCCTGGTTTTGGGGAGCGGGAGCCGATGCAGTATTGTCGGGAGCCGGGGCAAGTTCTTGGGATGGAGCTTCAGACGGGGTCTGAGCCGGGCTTTGCTGGGGGTCGGCCGGGGCTATGTTTTCCATTTTCGGTGCCGATGCGGCTTCCTTGTCATCGTCATTTGAAATGGGAGAGGAGGAAGCCTGAGAGGTATCCTTCTCCAAAAGAGGATCCTCCTGCTTTTTGTCCTCTGCCACTTCCTTTTGTTCTTCCTTCTTTTCTTCTTTTTCCAAGTTCTTTTCCACAGAGGAAGAGGATTTTTCTTCTTCTGTGACAGACACGGCTGGCTGCTCTTTTTCTTCTTTGCCTTCTTCCAGTGTGCAGCCCATCAATCCGGCCGCCAGGGAAAAGGCCATGAGCCATAGCAGACCTCGGGCAAAATGTGTACTCTTTTTCATCAATGCATCCCATCCTCTCTTTTGAAAATATCCATTCTGTTCCTGCTTTGGTCATGCTATCACACCAGGGGATTTTTGGCAAGACAATAGAATGCAGAATAAAAAGAGAGCCGCAGCTGCGGCTCTTTTTTTGATGTTTATTCGTTGACTTGCTTCTTTTCCACCATGCGCCGGGCCAGATAGACGGCGGGGGTATCGGCCAGGCTGGTGAAGATAAAGATCACATAGCTGGACAGCATGATAGAGATCATAGTGGAGAAATCATAGGTGCCCCAGAAAGCGCCCAGGGTGAACAGCAGAGTGTTGAGCAGCTGGGATACCAGGGTGGAACCATTGTTCCGCAGCCAGAGGAACCGATGGGGATCGCCCCAGCGCTTGTTGGTGAAGTCCCACCAGGCGTGATAGAGCCATACATCAAATCGCTGGGTGACGGCGTAGACCGCAAGGCTGACCAGCATCATCCGGGGAGTGTTCTGGAATACCGCTTCAATGCTGGGAGCGATAAAGTCATTGGAAGACGGTACATAGAGCATCCAGCTCTGGGAAATGATGATAAAGCTGAGGGAGGTGAGAATACCGATGTTCACCGCCCGCTGGGCCGCCTTTTTGCCATAGGATTCGCTGAGAATGTCGGTGACCAGGAAAGTAGAGGCAAAGAGCACATTGCCCAGGGTCTGTTCCATGCCGAAGGCATCCACCAGAATCAGCACTTCGATGTTGGCCGCGATGGTGGCGATGACCGTCCAGCCATAGAGTCCTTGTTTGCCGAACATCTTCATCCACAAAAGGACGCCGCCGTACAGCACCACAAGGCTTGCAAGAAGCAGCAACTCATTTCTCATTTTGTATTCCTCCCACGCCAAAATCGGTATTGTGAAGCAAAATATCCACTCGGGGATTGTGGATGAACAGGGGCATCACATCTTTTTGGAAAACTTCAATCACACTCGGATCGGGTTTGATGGAAGTGGAGTTTTCCTCCATGATGTTGACGCACACCCGCTCAAAATAAGAAAGCCCTGTTTCGATGTCCCGACGCATGGAAGCGGCAGTTTGGCCCGGGAGACCTTGCAGCAAACAGACTTCATCAAAAAAGCGGGAGATATCCAGGGGGGAGGCATCACAGTCGATTCCTTTGCACAGGTAGCATTCCCGAAACAGGGGATCGAAGGTCTCCACACCGATTTTGATCTTCAGGGCAATGCCCAGCATGGCCAGGCGGGATTTCAGCGGAGGGATCTGATTGTGGTGCATCCAGTGGCATTCAAAGTGCAGAGTGTGGATGTGCCGCTCCAGACACAGATCTATGATGTTTTCCATGGTTTCCTCATCCAGATCCACAAAGCTGCCGGAGTTGATCACTTCCAGCCGGTGATATTCGCCGGTGACCCGGGCCAATACCCGACGGTTGAGGGCAAAGTTGGCCTTTTGATCCGGCGAACAGTCCAGATGATAATCACAGAAGCGGCAGCGCCTCCAGGCGCAGCCTGCGCCCCGGAGAAGCACGATCTCCCGGGGATTCTTTTCGGTGATGACCGAATAGCGTTCCATTTCATTCATTGGTAAAAAAATCCATCCTTTCTTGCTATTTAGTATTATAGCAAAGTGATTTGCTACGGTCAATTCTCATTTGCGCGTTGCAAAGGGGAGGAAAGGACGATATAATAAAAACAGCAAAAAGGCGCATAGCCGCCGGAAAAGGAAAGGTTGGACAAAGATGGACATTGCAGAACTGAAGCGCCGGGCCTGTGAGGCTGTGGACAAAAATGCCGATAAAATTATCGCTTTTGGAGAATCGGTCTTTGCAGAGCCGGAGCTGGGATTCAAGGAATTCAAAACCGCAGAGAAAGTACAGAAAATGCTGGATGAGCTGGGCATCGAACACCAGGATGGAGTGGCCATCACCGGCGTCATCGCTCCTATGAAGGGCCGTTCTTCCAAAGTTCGCCTGGCTTTGATGGGCGAGCTGGATGCTATCGTGGCTCCGGGTCATCGGTGTGCCGATCCTGTGACTGGTGCAGCCCATTCCTGCGGCCATCATGTGCAGATTGCCACCATCATGGGTGCTGCTATGGCGCTGAAGGACAGCGGCATTATGAGCGAGCTGGATGGCGACATCGTCCTGATGGGCGTGCCCGCCGAAGAAGGAGTGGAGCTGGAATACCGCCATGGCCTGATCAAAGAGGGCAAGCTGTCCTTTATCGGCGGCAAGCAGGAGTTCATCAAGCTGGGTGTATTCGATGATATCGATATGATGCTCATGCAGCACACCGACGGCAGCGACAAAGTGGCCGCTGGCGGCCCGGTGGGTATGGGCTATGTGGCAAAGCTGGTTTATTATAAAGGCAAAGAAGCCCATGCCGGCGGCGCTCCCTGGGATGGGGTCAATGCTCTCCAGGCGGCCAAGATCGGCCTGATGGCCATCGATGCCCAGCGGGAAACCTTCCGGGATAAGGACAATGTGCGCGTCCATCCCATCATCACCAAGGGCGGCGACCTGGTAAATGTGGTGCCGGCCGATGTGCGCATCGAAACATTCTGCCGGGCCAACAACATGGAGGCCATTGAGGATGCCAGCATGAAAGTCAATCGTGCTTTGAAGGCCGGTGCTGACGCCGTAGGGGCTGAAGTGGAGATCGTGGATATCCCCGGCTACATGACCCCCTATGAGTGCCCGGAGATGAAGGCTCTTGTGGAAGACAACCTGGCTTTGATCTATGGCAAGGAAAATGTGGTGCCCGGTGTGGGTTATACCACCGAAGCCAACGATGTGGCTCACCTGATCCCGGTGGTTCACTGCACCATCGGCGGGGCGGAAGGTATTGCTCACAGCTCTCATTATGAGATCCGGGACAAGGATTCCGCTTACATCAAGGCCACCAAGATGCTGCTGTGCTCGGCCATCGATTTGCTGGCCAACGGCGCCGAAAAGGGTCTGTCTGTGAAGAAGAACTTTAAAGCACCCATGACCAAGGAAGAATATCTCCGCACATGGGGCCATCTGGATGTCTGATTTGACTTGCTGAACATAAGAAAAGCCCGCCGATGAAAAATCGGCGGGCTTTGTCGCTTTCTGAATGGGGCAGTCAGTTGTGAGAAGATGGGTCCGAAGGATCGCTGGGGAGCAATTCTTCAAAGGGATCGTCCTCAGGAGATTCGGGAGGCGCTTGGTTGTCCCATTGAGCGATGCGTTCAGGGGATTCCTCTTCTTCCAGTGTTTCCTCTGGCCAGGGACTGGTGCCGGGAGTGGGAGTGGAAGAGGAACAAGGAGGACAGGTGGGTTCTTTCCGTTCCCGGATGGACTGCACCAGAACCACCAGGGAAACGCCGGCCAGAAGGCAGGCGGGAATCAGCTGGAAGATGATGAAGCCGGGGAGAAGGCGCATCTGCATATGGGATACCATGCGCAAAAGGAACGCCAAATAGATAGCCGACTGGATATACAAGGCATATACCGCGGCGCGGGGTGTTTTCCGGCTGCGAAAATAGAGCAGGAAAGTGAGGTCACATAAAAAATTCAGTGCTGACCAAAGGTTGAGGGGCATGGAGTGGGAAACAAACAAAAGCAGGGAAATGATGCAGGCCGAAAAACCTGCCCAGGCCACCATGTCGATCTGGCGCAGGGAAACGGGATGCTTGAGCACAAAGCCCCGCAGCACCAGCAGAGAGCTGATGGCACAGTAAAAAAGGCCGGTGAGACCGCCCAATAAATCAAGAAAAAAAGCAAAGCCCGGATCGGGGCCGATTTGAAAAAACATAGCAGATTCTCCTATGAAATGGGGAAAATATTCACACTTCATCTTTTGCTATGCTATCACAAGAAAAAAGAAAATGCAACGGAGAAGGGCGAAAAAAGGAAAAATAATCCAAGGAAAACCGAGGGAAAATTGTCGAAAAAGAGAAAAAGCGAACATCTGTTTGATGTGTCGAAAATTCCGTATTTTCACATAAAATGGCGGCTTTTTGGCAAAAAATAATTATGAAAAGCACTTGCAATTCATACAGGCCAACGGTATAATAAAAGAACAAAGTGGTGGAAAGTGGGGAATCGTGCCCGAAAGTGAAGACTGGAGAAATCAGGGTGGTGAAACAATGCATGGCGAGTTCGAACACAATATCGACGCCAAAGGCCGCCTTTTTATTCCGGCCAAGCTCCGGGAAAAGCTGGGCAGCAGTTTTATCATCACCAAAGGTCTGGATGGCTGTCTGTTTGTCTATTCCGCAGAAGCCTGGGATGTGTTGGAGGAAAAAATCAACCAGCTTCCCATGTCCCGCTCCCGCAACCTTCAACGCTTTTTCTTTTCCAGTGCCGCCGATTGTACCCCTGATTCCCAGGGGCGAGTGCTGATTCCTCAGAATTTGCGGGAATACGCCGGGCTGCAGAAGGAAGTGACCGTCATCGGCGTCTCCGGACGAGTGGAGATCTGGGACAAGCGCCGCTGGCAGGAATACAACGGAGAACTTACATCGGAAAGCATTGCCGAGGCCATGGAAGACCTGGGCTTCTAAAGGGGCCATTGCCCCGGAGAGGGGGAGGTCCCTGTGGAATTCAGTCATAAATCGGTTCTGGTTCAGGAATGCATGGAGGGCCTTCACATCCGCTCCCAGGGCATTTATATGGATGCCACCACCGGTGGTGGCGGCCATTCTTTGGGCATCGTCCAGCGTTTGGGAGAAGGCGGCCGCCTGATCTGCATCGACCGGGACGATGATGCCCTTCAGGCGGCGGGAAAGCGCCTGGAGCCTTACCGGGAAAAAATCACCTTTGTGAAAAGCAATTTTTCCGATATCGCCGCCGTGGCAAAAGACCTGGGGATTTCCCAGGTGGATGGCATCCTCTTTGATCTGGGGGTGTCCTCCTATCAGCTGGATGCCATGGAGCGGGGCTTTTCTTATATGAACGATGCGCCTTTGGATATGCGCATGGACCGAAGCCAGAGCTTTACCGCCGGCGATGTGATCAATGGATACAGCCAGGAAGAACTGAAACGCATCTTGTGGGATTACGGCGAGGAACGGTACAGCGGACGGATTGCCGCAGCCATCTGCCGCCGCAGAGAAGAAAAACCCATCCAGTCCACTGTGGAACTGGCCGAGATCATCCGAAGTGCCATGCCGCCCCAGGCGCTGCGGGAAAAGCAGCATCCGGCCAAACGCAGCTTTCAGGCAATTCGTATTGAGGTCAACGGCGAGCTGCGGGCTGTGGAACAGGCAGTGCAGGACAGCGTGGATCTGTTGGCTCCGGGCGGGCGCCTGGCAGTGATCAGCTTTCATTCCCTGGAGGATCGGATCGTCAAAAATATCTTTGCACAGCAGGCCAAAGGGTGCATTTGTCCGCCGGAATTTCCGGTGTGCGTCTGCGGCAGAAAACCCCGGCTCAAGCTGGTTCATCGAGGAGTTATCACAGCCGGAGAAGAAGAACTTAGGGACAATCCCAGAGCCCGTTCTGCCAAGCTCCGGGTAGCGGAAAAAATCGAGGGAGGCGATGACAATGGCATATGAGCACAAGCACTCGCTCGCTTCCCGCCAGAGCGTGGCTTATGATTATGCCAGTCAGACGCAGCAGGAGCAGGATCTCCGGCAGCAGATGCGGGTGCACCAGGGCAAAGTGAAGCCCAAAGTGCCTTACGGCAAGTATAGCGCCATTTTCTGCGGCGTTTTTGCAGCATTGCTTGTCATTGTGTTCAACTTCATGCAGCTGACCCAGCTGACAGGGGAGAACGCCGCCCTGAAAAAGCAGCTGGAGACATTGCAGAGCGATTCCAAAGCCTTGGAGGCCAGAAAGGAGCAGATTTTTAATCTGACTTATGTGGAGGACCGGGCCCGCAATGCGTTGGGCATGATCAAAGCCGACAAGAGCCAGGTGGAATATGTGGATCTGTCCCAGGAGGACAGTGTGGAAATCCCTCAGCAGGAAAGCGAGACCCCGGCCTTTCTCAGCAGTCTGATGAAAACTTTCAATGCCGTGGTGGAATATCTGAAATAGCGTAAGCAATATAATGTGGATGAGAGCGAGTAAGCAGAGTGGGGAATGATGTTTCTTGCTCTCATTTTTTAATGAACAGGTGAGAAAATGTCCAAAAAAGCCAACAGCATGACACGCCGCCGCATTTTGTTTGCGGCGGCGGGGCTGGGGGTGGGCGCCTTCGTGATCGTGGCGGGCCGGCTGTTTCAGCTCCAGGTGCTCAATTACGAGTTTTACGAGGAGAAAGCCATTGCCCAGCAGACCAAAGATACCACGATTGAGCCCATGCGCGGCACCATTTACGACTGCAATATGAAGCCCCTGGCCATCAGCGCTTCGGTGGAGATGGTCACATTGGAGCCTCGCAAGATTGCTGACGATGAACAGGCCCAGGTCATCTCTCAGAACCTGGCGGAGATTTTGGATATGGACTATGAAACGGTTTATGCCAAAGCCTCCAAAACAGATTCGGCTTATGAGGTGATCAAACGAGGGGTGGAAAAAGAAGTCGCCGATGAGGTGCGGCAGTTTAAAACCGATTATAACGAGGAAATTAAAAAATACAACGAAGGCAAGCCGGAGGATCAGCAGAAAGAGGTTATCAACAGCATTTATATGGCTCCCGATACCAAACGGTACTATCCTTTCGGCAACTTTGCAGCTCAGGTGCTGGGGTTTGTGGGAAGTGACAACCAGGGTCTGGCCGGCATCGAAGCCAAGTATGACAGCTATCTCACCGGCACCCCCGGGCGGGCCATCCGGGCCACCAATGCCAACGGGGAAGAAATGCCCTTTGACTATGAGATGTACTATGAGGCCGAAGATGGCAATGATGTGGTTTTGACCATTGACGAAGTGATCCAGCACTATCTGGAGAAAAATCTGGAGATCGCCGTTTACGACAACAACACCCAGAACCAGGTGGCAGGCATTGTGATGGATGTGAACACCGGCGCCATTCTGGGTATGGCTACCAAGGGGGATTTTGACCCCAATGATCCCTTTACCATCACCGATGAACAAAAGGCTCAGGAGTTGGCCGCCATCACCGATGAGGAGGAATACTCCCAAAAACGCAATGAGATCCTCCAGGCCCAGTGGCGGAACAAAGCGGTGACCGATACATATGACCCAGGCTCCACCTTTAAGATCCTCACCGCATCCATGGCGCTGGAGGAAAATGCAATTACGGTAAACAGCACATTTTATTGCCCTGGTTATCGAATGGTGGAAGGCTGGCCCAAGCCCATCAAATGCTGGTATTATCCCCGGGCCCATGGAAGCCAGAATCTGTATCAGGCCATTCAGAATTCCTGCAATCCGGCCTTTATCGACATCGGTCAGGCAGTGGGAGCCAAAACATTTTTGGAATATTACAAGGCCTTCGGCCTGAATGAGCCCACAGGAATTGATCTGCCCGGCGAAGGCGAGAGCATCTTCCATGCAGAAGAACAATTCCTCTCCAACAAAGTAGACCTGGCCACCGCCAGCTTTGGCCAGAACTTCCAGATTTCTCCCTTGCAGCTGATTACAGCGGTGTCCGCTGTGGCAAACGGCGGTAATTTGATGAAGCCCTATATCGTCAAAGAGATCCTGGATAGCGATGGCAATATTGTGAAGAGCACCGAGCCCACTGTGGTGCGCCAGGTGATTTCAGAAGAGACATCCGAACTGATGTGTGATATACTGGAAACCGTGGTCAGCGAGGGTACTGGTAAAAACGCCTATGTGGCCGGCTATCATATTGCTGGTAAAACCGGAACATCGGAAAAAAAGGTAAGACAGGCAGAAACAGGCCGTCACGACTTGTATGTGTCGTCCTTTATCGCCTTTGCTCCGGCAGACGATCCTCAGGTGGCGGTTTTGGTGTTGCTGGATGAGCCCACTGTACCACCGGTGACCGGCGGTATCACAGCAGCTCCCGTCATCCGGCGGATTATGAGTGATATCCTGCCCTATTTGGGGGTGGAGCCCACTTACACCGCCGAAGAGCTGGAGGAAAAGGATGTGTCGGTGCCGGAAGTCATCGGCATGACCAAGACCGAAGCGGAAAGCGCTTTGAGTAAGGTGAATTTGGATTACAGAGTGGTGGGCGACGGGGATACCGTCACCGATCAGCTGCCCAGTTATGGCTCGGCCATCCCCGGCGGCAGTCAGGTAGTGCTCTATATGGGAGCGGAAAAACCCACAGAACCGGTGCAAGTGCCCGATGTGACCGGCCTTTCGGTGTCGGCCGCCAGGGCTCAGCTGGAGCGGGCAGGGCTTTATATGAAGGGCTCCGGTGCTGTCAGCAGCTCGGGAAATGTGGTGGCAAGCAAGCAGAATATCACCGGCACTGCGGCCATGGGCACAGTGGTGACGGTAGAGTTTACCGACCTGGATCAGCGGGCCGAATGATGGAATGGGAAGGTGACACGCAAGATGAAGCTCATGGAACTGCTGAGCAATGTGGATGTGGTGAAATATGCCTGCGACCAGCAGGTGGATGTGAAGGGGCTTTGCTATGATTCCCGGAAGAGTGCACCGGGAGAGGCTTTTGTGGCCATTCGGGGCTTTCAGACCGATGGGCATAAATACATTGCTCAGGCCGCAGAAAAAGGGGTGGCGCTGGTCATCTGTGAAACGCCGCCGGAGGTCAGTGTGCCCTATGTGTTGGTGCGGGATTCCCGCCTGGCACTGGCCCAGATGAGCGACAATTTCTTTGGCCATCCGGCCCAGGGGATGAAGGTCATCGGCGTCACCGGCACCAATGGCAAAACCACCACCACCATGCTGGTGAAGGCCATTTTGGAAGAGAGCACCGGCGCCACAGTGGGGCTGATGGGCACCAATGCCAATTACATTGGTCAGAAGGAAATGCCTGCCCAGCGCACGACGCCGGAATCCTATGAGGTATTCCGTCTCCTTTCGGAGATGAAACAGGCCGGATGTCAGTATGTGGTGATGGAGGTCTCTTCCCACGCGCTGGAGCTGGATCGGGTGTACGGCATTCCCTTTGAGGTGGGGGTGTTTACCAATCTTTCCCGGGATCATCTGGATTTCCATGGCACCATGGAAAAATATCTGAAGGCCAAAAGCCGTTTGTTCTCCATGTGCCGTTTCGGCGTGGTCAATCGGGATGATCCCGCCTCGGAATACATTCTGGAAAAAGGCAGCTGCCATTTCCAGACCTATTCGGCCCAGTCGGATAACGCCGATCTGGTGGCCAAAAATATCAACCTGAAAAGCGATCGGGTGGAATTTGAAGCGGTGGTCACCGGCGCCATCAACCGGCTCACCTTGGGAATTCCCGGTATGTTTTCGGTCTACAACGCCTTGGCAGCCACCGGCTGCTGTCTGGCGCTGGGGGTTTCCTTGGCGGACATTGCCCAGGCCATGCGGCACGCCCACGGCGTCAAAGGCCGGGCGGAAGTGGTGCCGGTGCCGGCGGATTATACCGTTCTCATCGATTATGCTCACTCTCCTGACGGCATCGTTAACATTCTTAAAGCGGTAAAGGGTTTCGCCAAAGGCAGGGTCATCGCTCTGTTCGGCTGCGGCGGCGATCGGGATAAGACCAAGCGGCCTCTGATGGGCAAAGCCGCAGCGGAGCTGGCAGATTTCTGCATCGTCACATCGGATAATCCCCGCACAGAAGATCCACGGGCGATCATTGAGGATATTCTGCCGGGGATGAAGGGCATCGCCACTCCCATGGCGGTGATCGACGACCGGCGGGCGGCCATTGTCTATGCGTTGGAAAATGCCCAGCCGGGAGATGTGGTGGTGCTCATGGGCAAAGGCCATGAGACCTATCAGGAGATCTGCGGCGTCAAGCATCACCTGGACGAACGGGAAGAAGTGGCAGCCTATTTTGCTGCAAAAAACAACACAAAACAGTAAAGCAAAAACAAGGAAAAAATAAGAAGGGTCGCGTTCGCGCGCAGCGCCATTTGGCCGCTGCGCGCACACCCATGCTGTGGGGAAGGGACGGGCCTGGGACATAAGCTCAAATTGGGGGAAGAGGAATGATAAAAGCAGCGGTCTGTGCCTTTGTGGTGGCTTTTGCCCTCACGGCGGTACTGGGAACACCGGTCATCCGGTTTTTGAAAAAACTGAAATTCGGACAGAAAATCCTGGAGGACGGCCCCACCTGGCACATGAATAAGCAGTATACTCCCACCAT
>CALLCY010000229.1:0-7118 GCA_938000015.1 uncultured Clostridia bacterium | reverse complement strand
TCGAGCTGGCCGCCCCGGTGAGCCACATCTGGTATTTCAAGGGCATCCCCTCCCGGATGGGCCTGGTGCTGGATATGTCCCCCCGGCTGCTGGAGAAGGTGCTCTATTTCGCCAGCTACATCGTCACCGATCCCGGTGACACCCCGCTGATGAAAAAGCAGATCCTCACCGAAAAAGAATACCGGGATATGGTGGAAAAATACGAGGACGATTTCAAGGCGGAAATGGGCGCCGAGGCCATCAAGAAGCTGCTGGCCGAAATCGACCTGGAAGAGCTGTCCGCTCAGCTGCGGGCCGAGCTGAAAGACGCTTCCGGCCAGAAGAAGCTGCGGATCATCAAGCGGCTGGAGGTCATCGAGGCCTTCCGCCAGTCGGGCAACCGGCCTGAGTGGATGATCCTGGATGTGGTGCCGGTGATTCCCCCCGAGCTGCGGCCCATGGTCCAGCTGGACGGCGGCCGGTTCGCCACCAGCGATTTGAACGATCTGTACCGCCGGGTGATCAACCGGAACAACCGTCTGAAGAGACTGCTGGAGCTGGGCGCACCCGACATCATCGTGCGCAACGAGAAGCGGATGCTCCAGGAAGCGGTGGACGCCCTCATCGACAACGGCCGCCGCGGCCGTCCTGTCACAGGCCCCAACAACCGTCCCCTCAAATCCCTCAGCGATATGCTCAAGGGCAAGCAGGGCCGGTTCCGTCAGAACCTGCTGGGTAAGCGTGTTGACTACTCTGGCCGTAGCGTTATCGTGGTGGGCCCCGACCTGAAGATCTATCAGTGCGGCCTGCCCAAGGAGATGGCTCTGGAGCTGTTCAAGCCCTTCGTGATGAAGAAGCTGGTGGAAGACGGCGTGGCCAACAACATCAAGAGCGCCAAGAAGATGGTGGAACGGGCCCGCACCGAGGTGTGGGACGCTCTGGAAGTGGTCATCAAGGAGCATCCTGTCATGCTCAACCGTGCGCCCACATTGCACCGTCTGGGCATCCAGGCCTTTGAGCCCATCCTGGTAGAAGGCCGGGCCATCAAGCTCCATCCTCTGGTTTGTACCGCCTTTAACGCCGACTTTGACGGCGACCAGATGGCCGTCCATGTGCCCCTCAGCGCCGAGGCCCAGGCCGAAGCCCGACTGCTCATGTTGTCGGCCAACAACCTGTTGAAGCCTCAGGACGGTATGCCCGTCACTGTGCCTTCGCAGGACATGGTTCTGGGCTCTTACTACCTGACCATCGACCGGGAAGAAAAGGGCACCGGCATGATCTTCGCCAACGAAGACGAAGCCCTTCTGGCCTATCAGCAGGGTTATGTGGGTATCCATTCTCCCATCAAGGTGCGGGTATTCCGGGAAATTGAGGGCAAAATGGAAAGTAAGATCGTCCCGGCCACGGTGGGCCGGCTGATCTTCAACCAGGCTGTGCCTCAGGACCTGGGCTTTGTGGACAGAACCCAGCCCGGCCATGAGTTCGACCTGGAGATCTCCTTCTCCTGCGGCAAAAAGGAACTGGGCAAGATCATCGCCGCCTGTATCAAGCGCCATGACTTCGCCCGTACCGCCCATCTGCTGGACGACATCAAAGCCCTTGGCTTTAAGTACTCCACCATTGGCGCCATGACGGTGTCGGTGTCCGATATGACCATCCCCGATGAGAAATACACCCTCATCGCCGAAACCGAAAAGCGTGTGGCCCGCATCGACCGTCAGTTCAAGCGCGGTCTGATCACCGACGACGAACGCTACCGCCTGGTGGTTGAGGAATGGGAGCAGACCATCAAGGATGTTACCAAGGCGCTGAACGATTGTCTGGACCGGTTCAACCCGATCTTCATGATGTCCAACTCCGGTGCTCGTGGTAGCATGAACCAGATCCGTCAGCTGGCGGGCATGCGTGGTCTGATGGCCAACACCGCCGGTAAGACCATCGAAATTCCCATCAAGGCCAACTTCCGTGAAGGCCTGTCTGTTTTGGAATACTTCATCTCCTCCAGAGGCGCCCGGAAAGGTCTGGCCGATACCGCTCTGCGTACCGCCGACTCCGGTTACCTGACCCGCCGTCTGGTGGATGTGTCCCAGGATGTGATCATCCGTGAGCATGACTGCGGCACTGACGACGGCATCTGGGTCTTTGAGATCAGCGACGGCAACCAGGTGATCGAGCCCTTTGCCGACCGTCTCATCGGCCGGTATCTCACCGAGGACTTCAAGGACGCAAACGGCAATGTGCTGGTGTCCAAAGATAAGCTGATGACCGAGGACGACGCCAAGATCATCACCGACGCCGGTGTCACCCGGATCAAGATCCGCAGCGTGCTCACCTGCCGTGCCCGTCACGGCGTGTGCGCCAAGTGCTACGGCAGCAACCTGGCTTCCCGCACCGAGATCGGCATCGGTGAAGCCGTCGGCATCATCGCGGCCCAGTCCATCGGTGAGCCGGGTACACAGCTGACCATGCGTACCTTCCACACCGGCGGCGTTGCCGGTAACGACATCACACAGGGTCTTCCCCGTGTTGAAGAGCTGTTCGAAGCCCGTAAGCCCAAGCGTGCTGCCACTCTGTCGGAGAACGCCGGTGTGGTGTCGGTGGACGACAGCCGCAAAGGCTCCACCCGTCCCATCACCGTCACCGACCGGGAGACCGGCGAGAGCAAGATCTACCAGGTGCCTCTGGGCCAGCCCCTCAAGGTGCAGGATGGCGAGGAGATCGCCATGGGCGCCGCTTTGACCGAAGGCGCTCTCAATCCCCACGATGTGCTGCGTACCCGGGATGTGGAAGCGGTGCAGGCTTACCTGATCCAGGAAGTCCAGCGCGTGTACCGTCAGCAGGGCGTTGATATCAACGACCGGCACATCGAAGTCATCGTCCGCCAGATGATGCGGAAGGTGCGGGTGGAAAACCAGGGCGACACCGAGCTGCTGCCCGGGTCCATGGTGGACATCTTCGAGTTCGAGGATGCCAATGAGGAGGGGGCCAAGAAGGCCGCCGCCGAAGGCAAGGAGTTCGAGCCTGCCACCTATACACCGGTGCTGCTGGGTATCACCAAGGCCTCTTTGGCCACCGACAGCTTCCTGTCCGCCGCCTCCTTCCAGGAGACCACCAGAGTGCTCACCGAAGCCGCTATCAAGGGCAAGGTGGACCCGCTGCTGGGCCTGAAGGAGAATGTTATCATCGGTAAATTGGTGCCCGCCGGCAGCGGCGTGGACGAGTACAACCAGGCAACTTATGAAGAAGTTGTAGAAATGGTTGACTAATTGGGAAAGATAGCATATAATAATTAACTGCGTGAGTATTTTTGGAGGATGAACATGCTCTCTGTGTTGCAGCAGGGCCCCCGGGCCGTGGGCGTCAAACAGTCCCAGCGGGCGGTGAGCGCCGGAAAGGCGAAGCTGGCTTTTGTGGCCAGGGACGCCGAGGATCATGTTACCCGTCCCTTTATCGCGCTTTGCCAGCAGCAGTCTGTGCCGGTGGAAAGTGTTCCCACCATGGCCCAGCTTGGCGCCGTGTGCGGCATCCATGTGGGATGCGCCGTGGCCGTTGCGCTGCTGGAAGAATAAAACCTGTTTCAGGCTTTTTCCCCTCCCGGAGGGCTCAGGCTCTCCGGGGGCGGGTGTCATAAAGCAATAATCTATAAGGAGGTGCGTTATGCCTACATTCAATCAGCTGGTTCGCAAAGGAAGAGAAGTGGTCAGCTACAAGTCCAATTCTCCCGCGCTGCAGAAGGGGTACAACTCCAAGAAGATGATGACTACCGATCAGTCTTCTCCTCAAAAGAGAGGTGTCTGCACCACGGTCAAGACCATGACTCCTAAGAAGCCGAACTCCGCCCTGCGTAAGGTGGCTCGTGTGCGCCTGACCAACGGCATGGAAGTTTGGGGCTACATCCCCGGTGTGGGCCACAACCTGCAGGAGCACTCTGTGGTAATGGTGAGAGGCGGCCGTGTTAAGGACCTGCCTGGTGTGCGTTACCATGTGATCCGCGGCAGCCTGGACACCCAGGGGGTCAACGGCCGTATGCAGAGCCGTTCCAAGTACGGCGCCAAGCGGCCCAAGGCCGGCGCAGCCAAGAAGTAAGAAAAGCGCATAACCCAAAAAAAGCAAAGCGTGTGAGCTTTGCCAGATTGACCTTTTGATGGATTTTTATAGATTATTGCTATGACGATCGGTAAAAAGGGAAGATCCGGCAGGGCACACAACAAGGGCTCAAAAAACCCTTGAGTACCTATGAAATCATTCTGTGAAGGAGGGAAGCAAAGTGCCCAGAAGAGGATTTGTTCCCAAGAGGGATGTTCTTCCGGACCCGCTTTACAATTCGAAACTCGTGACCAAGCTCATCAACAACATCATGTATGATGGCAAGAAGGGCATTGCTCAGAAGATCGTCTACGACGCCTTCGACATTGTAAAGGAAAAGACCGGCAAGGACCCTGTGGAAGCGTTCAATGAGGCCATGGAAAACATCATGCCCGCCCTGGAAATCAAGGCCCGGCGTGTTGGCGGCGCCACCTATCAGGTGCCTATGGAAGTGCGCCCCGAAAGAAGACAGACCCTTGGTCTGCGCTGGATCACGCTCTATTCCCGCAACCGCGGTGAGAAGACCATGAAGGAGCGTCTGGCTGGCGAGATCATGGACGCCATCAACGGAACCGGCGGCGCTGTGAAGAAGCGCGAGGATACCCACAAGATGGCCGAAGCCAACAAGGCTTTCGCCCACTTCAGATGGTAATCCGCCATTCAAACCGTTTTTGGAAAGGAGAGCACTAGATGCCAAGGCAGTATCCGCTGGAATTAACCCGTAACATCGGTATCATGGCGCATATCGATGCCGGTAAGACCACCACCACCGAGAGAATCCTGTACTACACAGGCGTCAACTACAAGATCGGTGAAACCCATGATGGCACCGCCACCATGGACTGGATGGAGCAGGAGCAGGAGAGAGGTATCACCATCACATCCGCTGCTACCACCTGCGCGTGGAATGGTCATAGAATCAACATCATCGACACCCCGGGCCATGTGGACTTCACTGTGGAAGTGGAGCGTTCCCTGCGTGTGCTTGACGGCAGTGTCACCGTTCTCTGCGCCAAGGGAGGCGTTGAGCCGCAGTCTGAGACTGTCTGGCATCAGGCCGACAAATACCATGTTCCCCGCATGGTCTATATCAACAAGATGGACACCATGGGCGCCGACTTCTATCATGCTGTTGACATGATGAAGGACCGCCTGAAGTGTAACCCTGTGCCCATTCAGCTGCCCATCGGCTCCGAAGATACCTTCAAGGGCATCATCGACCTGGTGGAAATGAAGGCTTATGTCTATTATGACGATCTGGGCAAGGACATCCGCTGCGAAGAGATCCCCGCTGACCTGAAGGAAAAGGCTGACGAGTACCATGCTCACATGATCGAGTCCATCTCTGAGTATGATGACGCCATCATGGAAGCCTATCTGGAAGGGGAAGAGATCTCCATCAAGGACATCAAGGCCGCTCTGCGTAAGGCGGTGCTGGATGTTAAGATCATCCCTGTCACCTGCGGCACTTCCTACCGCAACAAGGGTGTTCAGAAGCTGCTGGATGCCATCATCGACTATATGCCCTCGCCCCTGGACAAGAAGGCCATCGACGGTGTCAACCCTGAAACCGACGAAGAGGATTGCCGTCATCCTTCCGATGACGAGCCCTTCTCCGCTCTGGCCTTTAAGATCATGACTGACCCCTATGTGGGTAAGCTGTGCTTCTTCCGTGTCTATTCCGGTACTCTGGACGCCGGTTCCTCCGTGCTCAACAGCACCAAGCGCAACCGTGAGCGTATCGGCCGCATCCTGCTGATGCACGCCAACCACCGGGAAGACCTGGAGAAGGTCTATGCCGGCGACATCGCCGCTGCTGTTGGTCTGAAGAACACCACCACCGGCGACACCCTGTGCGACGAGAAGCACCCCATCATTCTGGAATCCATGGAATTCCCCGAGCCTGTTATCCGCGTGGCCATCGAGCCCAAGACCAAGGCCGGCCAGGAGAAGATGGGCATCGCTTTGGCCAAGCTGGCTGAAGAAGATCCCACCTTCCGCACCTACACCGACGAAGAGACTGGACAAACCATCATCGCCGGTATGGGCGAGCTCCATCTGGAGATCATCGTCGACCGTCTGCTCCGCGAATTCAAGGTGGAAGCCAATGTTGGTTCCCCGCAGGTTGCCTATAAGGAAACCGTGCGCAAGAGCGCCAATGTGGACATGAAGTATGCCCGTCAGTCCGGCGGTAAGGGCCAGTATGGTCATGTCAAGATCATTCTGGAGCCCAACGAGTCCGGCAAGGGCTACGAGTTCATCAACAAGATCGTGGGCGGCGCCATTCCCAAGGAATATATCGGGCCTATCGATCAGGGTATCCAGGGCGCTATGCAGAACGGCGTGCTGGCCGGCTACAATGTGGTGGATGTGAAGGTCACTCTGTATGACGGCTCCTACCACGAAGTGGACTCTTCGGAAATGGCCTTTAAGATCGCCGCCTCCATGGCCTTCAAGGAAGCCATGAAGAAGGCCGATCCCATTCTGATGGAGCCCATCATGAAGGTTTCCGTCATCGTGCCCGAAGAGTACATGGGCGATGTCATCGGCGACCTCAACTCCCGCCGTGGCCAGATCCAGGGCATGGAAGCCCGCAGCGGCGCCCAGCAGATCGATGCCTTTGTGCCCCTGAGCGAAATGTTCGGTTATGCTACCGATCTGCGCTCCCGTACACAGGGCCGCGGTCAGTACACCATGGAACCCAGCCACTACACTGAGGTGCCCAAGAGCATCCAGGAAAAAATCATCGCCGGCAAATAAGTATTTGCAATTTATGTATTGCATTGCCGCTGTTTTTAAGATAAAATGGGCTTATTGCAGGGCGATTCAATATGCTTTTTAGAATACCGCACTATTAAGGAGGAGAGTTCAAATGGCTAAGGCTAAATTTGAAAGAACAAAGCCCCATGTCAACATCGGCACCATCGGCCACGTTGACCACGGCAAGACCACTACCACCGCTGCGATCACCAAGTACCTGTCCCTGAAGGGCCAGGCTCAGTTCGAAGCCTACGACATGATCGATAAGGCTCCCGAAGAGAGAGAGCGCGGCA
>CALLCY010000228.1:0-2868 GCA_938000015.1 uncultured Clostridia bacterium | reverse complement strand
GACATCAGCTGCGAAATCTGAAGCGGTCCACTGCCGAGGGCCGGCCTGCATAGGCCACAACCTTTTTGCTTTGCCGCGTGAATGAGCCGTAGCCCCATTCGCAAAAATTTGAAATCCTCATTTAAGGCAATTAACCCCTGACAATCCGACAGCGCCAGTTTATCTAACTCCTTTTTCATACTACCTTCACCAATACAAATAATTTTAATATTTTCATATTTTTTTGCGGGAACTCCAATATAGATTCCTTCTTCAATAATCGATTTACATACCACTGCACCAGCACCGATCATACAATCAGCGCAGATATTAATGTTATTGATAATTGTAGCGCCTGCACCAACCCATGTATTGTTACCTATATGAACGGTTCCAGCCACATGGGCCCCGATTGCAATATGCACATAGTCTTCCAAAATACAGTCATGATCTACCGATGAGCAAGTATTCACAATACAACCTTTCCCCAGTTTACATCCAGGATTAATAACCGCACCAGCCATAACCACACTACCAGCCCCAAGCGTTACATCCTCTCCAATAACCGCACTAGGGTGAATCAATGTAACCATAGCCCCCCCCGATGCTTCTATTTTTTTTTGGATTCTCTCACGGATAGCAGCGTTACCAATCCCGATAATAATATCACACGAATGATCAATGATCTGATTTGTTGCACCTATTACCGGATATCTTCCGCAACTTCTGACACTTTTGTTGTCATCAAAAAAGTAAATTTGTTCATATCCCACTTGCCTTGCAATATCTGCAATAACTTTGCCGTGGCCACTGGCACCTACAATTCCCAATGCATTTTTCATTTTACAATCGGCCCTCTGAATTCTTCCATCGTAGCAGATGTTTCTGAGGTAATCCCCTCACGCTTCACAAATGCTTTTAGGACAGTATCTAAAACAATTTTCACATCTCCTGTAAAAGTGATATGATCTACATATTCGACATCCATCCGAAATCGTTCTTCCCAATCAACGGTATTTCTACCATTAACTTGAGCATATCCAGACAACCCAGGCCGTACTTCATGCCTGCGCCGTTGCTCATTATTATATAATGGCAAATATCTTACCAGCAATGGTCTTGGCCCGACAATGGACATATCCCCTTTTAAAATGTTGAATATTTCCGGCAGTTCATCCAAAGAAGTGGAACGCAGTAGCCGGCCAAACTTAGTCAGCCGCACATCATCCGGTAGCAAGTTTCCATTCTCATCCCGCTCATCTGTCATGGAACGGAATTTATAGAGTTTGAAAATCTTTTCATCTTTGCCAGGCCGTTCCTGACAAAAAATAACCGGGCTTCCCAATTTAACTTTGACTAAAACAGCGACAATGATAAACAACCACCAGAATACTGCAATCGCCAGCAAGGAGCACACAATGTCCAGTGGTCTTTTCAGATATTTTTCATAGGGTCCATAGGGCTTATGCTTTGTCTGCAACATTGTTCTCTCCTGCTGAATCAAAAGCAACTCTTGACGATCTCAATGATCTGCATCTGTTCTTCTTCCGTCATCTTATTATCACTGGGCAGACACAGGCCACGCTCAAAAATATCCTCGCCAACATTTTTCAAACCACCAGCAATATATGCATTTGTACTGGCGCGTCCACTTCCCTGAGCCGTCACAAAATCGTGCATACGGAAAATAGGCTGCATATGCATGGGCTTCCAGATGGGCCGACCCTCTGCATTATACCGAGCCAGTGCTTCCAAAATTTCTGTAGGACAGCTCTTGCCAGCTTCGCTGATATAAAGGGCCTGATCATCACTTCGAACTTGCTGACACATAGCTTGCCGGTCAATGAGCAGGCAGGAGAGCCAGAAATTGGGTTCAGACCGCTTTGCATCAAAGGGATTCATGGTAACGGGAAGTCCCTGGAATCCCTCTTGATATCGCTGATAAATAGCTTTTTTCTGAGCAATATGCTCCTCCAGATGGGGAAACTGCCCACGAACTACACCGGCAATTACATTACTCATTCGGTAGTTGTAGCCCACCTCTTCATGCTGATACCAGGGCGCATTCTCCCGGCTTTGGGTGGACCATTTGCGAGCTTTATTGGCTGCAGCTTCACTATCTACCAGCAACATACCACCGGAGCTGCCTGTAATGATCTTGTTACCATTAAAAGAAATTGCATTATATTGACCAAATGTACCTGTCTGCTGTCCTTCATAGGTAGCCCCCAAAGACTCCGCTGCGTCTTCAATCAGGATGGCACCATGACGATCACAAATTTCACGAATTGTTTTGAGTTTAGCAGGAGTGCCGTAGAGATTGGCCAGCATAACCACTTTGACTTCCGGATATAGTTCGAAGGCTTTTTCCAGCGCAACCGGATCCATATTCCAGGTATCCATTTCTGTATCAATGAAAACTGGAATACCGCCCTCATAAACCACCGGATTTACTGTTGCTGCAAAGGTCACATCCGAACAAAAGACCTTATCCCCCGGCCGAACACCTGCCAGTTTTACACACAAGTGCAGCGCAGCTGTACCGGAAGATAAGGCCACCGCATGACGGCAACCTACCTTTTCACAGGTAAGCCGCTCCACTTCATTAATATTGGCTCCAACAGTAGACATCCAATTGGTCTGGTATGCCTCGGTAATATATTGTAGTTCTTCACCATGCATTGTGGGAGTAGAGAGCCACACTTTCTTTTCAAAGGGTTTCATCGCTATGACCTCTCCTTGAATTATAAATTCATAATTTCGATATATCTTTTTTAAGTATACATCATTCCCCCAATTTTTTCAAGCACAAAGGAATACCATTTTTATATCGTGTGTAGGTGTTACAATGATGTGTGACAAATAGAAAAAAGAAGAGCGAATAGGAGT
>CALLCY010000227.1:0-28649 GCA_938000015.1 uncultured Clostridia bacterium | reverse complement strand
CCGACAGGCTATCATCCCTTGCTTATTTGTTGTTTTCGTCCTCGTCAACCACTTTGTAGTCGGCGTCATACACATTGCCGTCGGCATTGTTTGCATCGGACTGTGCCTCGGCCTGCTGGCCCTCCTGAGGAGCGGCGTCCTTATACAGCTTTTCGGCGATGGAATAGAACCGCTTGGTCAGCTCTTCGGTCTCCTGCTTGATGGTTTCCACATTCTCGCCCTTCAGAGCTTCCTTCACCTTTTCCATCTGCTCTTCGATGGGCTTCTTCTCTTCGTCGGTCACCTTGTCGCCCAGGTCCTTCAGGCTCTTTTCGGTGGAATAGACCAGATTCTCCGCGTTGTTGCGGATGTCGATCTCTTCGTGACGCTTCTTGTCCTGCTCGGCAAACTGCTCGGCTTCCTTCACGGCCTTGTCGATGTCTTCCTTGGACAGGTTGGTGGAAGAAGTGATGGTGATCTTCTGCTCCTTGCCGGTGCCCAGATCCTTGGCGGACACATTGACGATGCCGTTGGCGTCGATGTCAAAGGTCACTTCGATCTGAGGCACGCCACGGGGAGCGGCAGGGATGCCGTCCAGATGGAACCGGCCCAGAGTTTTATTGTCTGCGGCCATCTCCCGTTCGCCCTGGAGCACATGGACCTCAACCGAGGTCTGGCCGTCGGCAGCGGTGGAGAAGACCTGCTTCTTGGTGATAGGAATGGTGGTGTTGCGCTCGATGATCCGGGTGCAAACGCCGCCCAGGGTTTCAATGCCCAGGGACAGGGGGGTGACATCCAGCAGCAGCAGGTCCTTGACCTCGCCGCCCAGCACGCCGCCCTGGATGGCAGCGCCCATGGCTACACATTCATCGGGGTTGATGCCCTTGAAGGGGTCCTTGCCGGTGATGCTCTTGACGGCATCCTGCACGGCGGGGATACGGGTGGAGCCGCCTACCAGCAGAACCTTGGCCAGATCATTGGCGCTCAGGCCGGCGTCGGACATGGCCTGCTTCACAGGGCCCATGGTGGCTTCTACCAGATCGGCAGTCAGCTCATTGAACTTGGCCCGGGACAGGGTCATGTCCAGATGCTTGGAGCCGGAGGCATCGGCGGTGATATAGGGCAGGTTGATGTTGGCATTGAGCATGCCGCTCAGCTCGATCTTGGCCTTTTCGGCAGCTTCCTTCAGACGCTGCATGGCCATCCGGTCGCCGGACAGGTCCACACCCTGCTCCTTCTTGAACTCGGAGACGATCCAGTCGATGATCCGCTGGTCGAAGTCGTCGCCGCCCAGACGGTTGTTGCCGGCGGTGGCCAGCACTTCCACGGTGCCGTCGCCGATGTTCAGGATGGACACATCGAAGGTGCCGCCGCCCAGGTCATATACCATGACCTTCTGCTCGTTTTCCTTGTCTACGCCATAGGCCAGGGCTGCAGCGGTGGGCTCGTTGATGATACGCAGCACTTCCAGACCGGCGATCTTGCCGGCGTCCTTTGTAGCCTGGCGCTGGCTGTCGGTGAAGTAGGCAGGCACGGTGATGACCGCCTGGGTCACAGGGGAACCCAGATAGCTTTCGGCATCGGCCTTCAGCTTCTGGAGAATCATAGCGGAAATTTCTTGGGGAGAGTAATCCTTGCCGTCGATATGGACTTTGTGGTCAGAACCCATCTCACGCTTGATGGAGATGATGGTGCGGTCGGGGTTGGTGACGGCCTGGCGCTTGGCCACCTGGCCTACCATGCGCTCGCCGGTTTTGGAAAATGCCACAACGGACGGAGTGGTCCGGGCGCCTTCGGCGTTGGGGATCACATTGGGTTCGCCGCCTTCAATGACGGCCACACAAGAGTTGGTTGTACCAAGGTCGATACCGATGATCTTAGACATAGTGTATTCCTCCAAACTATATGAGTTTATTTTGACTTGATTATGAAAAAGGCAGTGCCTTTTTGACAGGTTAAAAGGGGCTTTTTAATTGGCCACCTGCACCATGGCATGGCGGATGACCTTTTCCCCCATGATGTAGCCTTTGCGCATCACCAGGGAGACGGTGTTTTCCGGCAGGTCTTCCTGTTCGATGTGCATGACGGCGTCATGGAAGCGGGGATCAAAGGGCTGATCCTGGGCGGCAATCTCGGTGACGCCCATCTTTTCCAGCGTTTCTTTGAACTGCTTGGCGATCAGCTCCACGCCCTTCTGGTATTCTTCGTCGGCGCACTTTTGCTCCAGCGCCCGGTCCAGATTGTCCAGCACCGGCAGAAGCTGTTCCACCGTCATGGCCTGGGCGTCGGAAAAGACGCTGTCCCGCTCCTTCTGGGAACGCTTGCGGTAATTATCATATTCCGCCAGCACCCTAATATATTTGTCGTTCAGCTGCTGGTACTGCTCCTTCCAGTCCTCCTTGGGCTGGGAAGTTTCCGCCTCCGGGGCCGGCTGGTTTTCCGGGCAGGAGCAGGTTTCCTGCTCAGCCTCTGTCTGCTGTGTTTCTTTTTCCTTCTCCATGTTGTCCATGCTGTTCCACCTATCTGCCCTGGGGGCTTGTTGTTTGCTGTTTATTGGTCTTCTTTATTCTGCCCATTTGGTTCCTGTGGGAAACGGATGGGCATGAGTCCTCCCAGCGTCCGGCTGAGAAGCAGCAGCCGGGAGGCGATTTTGCTGTAATCCATGCGGGTGGGGCCGATGACCCCGATGATGCCGCTCACATCCTCCCCCAGATCGTAGGAGGTAAAGACGAAGCTGGCGTCCTCCATGGGGCCCTGGCCGTTTTCCGGCCCGATGCGGATGTTGAGCATCTGGGGCTTATAATCCCGGGCCAGGCCGAATACCTTTTCCTTGTCACCCAAAAGCTCCAGCAAGGGTTGGGCCTTCTGGGCATCATAATATTCCGGATTGCCCAGCAGCCGGGAGACGCCTTTGACCACCATGTCATAGGAATCGGAAGGCTGCTCGATCTGCCACACAAATTCCGCGGCCTGGGTGATGAGCTGGTGAAGGGGCGATGCAGGCGGCACCGACTGCCCCAGTTCATCCAGCCGCAAAGAGCCGCCCTCTTTTGCTAAAACCAGGTTTGCGGCCCGGCAGAAGGCATCGATCTCCTCCGGCTCCAGAGCCTGGGAAAGATGCACCACCTTATTGTTCACCGCCGGGGGCACCGTCACCGCCACCAAAGCGTAGTCGCTTTCGGCGATGGGGATGAGCTCCAGGCGCTTGACCTGGCGGCGATTGTGGCGGGACGAAAGGGAAACGGTGGGCTGGCCGGTGAGTTCGGAAAGAATGGCCGAAGCCTCTTCCATGGTGTCGTCCAGCTCCTGGATCTTGCTTTCCAGCGCCCTTCGCATCTGTTCGATCTCCCGGGCTGTGGTGCGGCAGCGGTTCATCAGCTCATCCACATACAGCCGGTAGCCCAGAGGAGAGGGTACCCGCCCGGCGGAGGTGTGAGGCTTTTCGATGTAGCCCATTTCCTCCAGCTCGCTCATCTCGTTGCGGATGGTGGCCGACGAAACCGAGCCCTTGGCCTCGGCGGCCAGCAGCTTGCTGCCCACGGGCTCTGCAGTTTCGATATAATTTTCAATGATCGCTTTGAGGATCTTCCTCTTGCGCTCCGACAGGTCCATCCAAAACACCGCCTTTTCTGATTGCCTTACGGTGCGTTAGCACTCTTCATCCTCGAGTGCTAACTCAATCCTATCACAAACTTTCAAAATGTCAAGGACTGAAAATCAAGTTCACAAATTCGTTTCAAATGAGGGGAGGATTTTAAATTTTTTTACAGAGCATCCGGGACATCTTGTATTTATAACTAGATTCGTGTATACTCATAACAAACAAGCGGAATTTTATCAATCCTTTTTTGCAGGAGGCGTTTCCCATGAAATACAAAATCCTCTCCGACAGTTCTTCCGATGTGACCCAGGCCTTTTTCGCTGGGGAGACCGCTTTTGAATATGGAGTGGTCCCCATGTCCATCAACGGCCCCGGCGGTCTGTCCTATCTGGATCTGGACCCCACCCCGGCCCGGTATTTCGTGGAAAAACCCCGGGAGATCAAGGGTCAGTGGAGTTCTTCCTGCCCTTCCCCTGCCGCCTATCTGAAAGAGATGCAGGGCGCCGAAGAGATCTTCGTGGTCACCATTTCCTCCCGGCTCAGCGCTTCCTATTCCACCGCCTGCATGGCAGCCGACATGGCCCGGGCGGAAAATCCCGATGTGAAGATCCATGTGGTGGATTCCAAAAGCGCTTCCTCCGGCATGGCCCTGATGGTGTTCAAGCTGGCCGAACTGTGCCGGGAGGGCCTGCCTTTTGAGGAGATCGTGGAAAAGATCGAGGAATTCCGCAAGAGCCACACCCTTTATTTCCTCATCGGTTCGCTGGAGACCCTGGTCAGCGCCGGGCGGATGAACCGGGCGGTGGGGATGATGGCCACCATGCTCAACATCCATCCCCTTTGCGGCGAGGACGGCGACGGCAACATCAAGGTCTATCAGAAGGTACGGGGCATGACCCAGGCCCTCAACCGGCTGGTGGAGATGGTGGGCGAACGGGGCGAGACCCTGGGACGGCATCTGGTGATCAGCCAGTGCAACAACCCGGAAGACGCCGAAATGCTGCGCAAGGCCTGCCAGCGCCGGTATCAGTTTGCCAAGATCAGCGTGCTGGAAATGCGGGGCCTGGCCTCCTTCTATGCAGGAGACCGGGGCTTGATTCTGGCCTATTAAAAAGAATATTCCAGCCCGGCAAATTTTTGCCGGGCTTTTCTTTTGCTCACTCATAAAAATTTTGTCCAAATATTTCTGTGAACATTCTTTGAATTCCAGAAAATCCTTCTCATTCCTGTGCTATAATAAGAAAACCGAGAGGGGCGGCTTTGCCGCCGGGAAAGGAGAAAAAGCCTATGCGCCTGATCTCATGGAATGTCAACGGCCTGCGGGCCTGTTTGGGAAAAGGATTTTTGGATTATTTTAAGGAAAGCAAGGCCGATATTTTCTGCATCCAGGAGACCAAGATGCAGAAAGAACAGGCGGAGGTGGACACCCCCGGCTATTTTCAATATTGGAACAGCGCCGAAAAGAAGGGTTATTCCGGCACGGCGGTTTTTACCAAAGAAGAACCCCTGGATGTGACTTACGGCCTGGGGCTGCCGGAGCATGACACCGAAGGCCGGGTCATCACCTGCCGGTTCCCGGAGTTTTTCCTGGTGAATGTATATACCCCCAACTCCCAGCGGGGGCTGACACGCCTTCCCTACCGGATGGAATGGGAAGATGCCTTCCGGGATTATCTGCTCCGTCTCAAGGAGCAGCAGCCGGTGGTGGTATGCGGGGACATGAATGTGGCTCACAAGGAGATCGATTTGAAAAATCCCCGCACCAATGTGAAAAACGCTGGTTTCACCCCGGAGGAGCGGCAGAAGATGACTGAGCTTCTGGAGAGCGGATTTGTGGATTCTTTCCGTTTTCTCCATCCCGATGCCGTGGGCGCCTATTCCTGGTGGAGCTACATGTTCAACGCCCGGCAGAACAATGCCGGATGGCGTATCGACTATTTTCTCACATCGGAAGAGCTGAAAGACCGGATCGAAAAAGCGGAGATCCATTCCCAGGTGCTGGGCAGCGATCATTGCCCGGTGCTTTTGGAGCTGGCCTTGGGCTTTTCCCAGCAAAGGAGTGAACAAAATTGAAGGATATTCTTTATTATGGCGGCCCCATCCTCACCATGGCTGAGCCTCTTTATGCCGAAGCTCTCCTGGTGCGCCGCAGCAAGATCGTGTTCTGCGGCGACCTCAAGACGGCGGAGAGCATGGCCGAAGAGGGGGCAGAGCGGGTGGATCTCAAAGGGCGGACGCTGATGCCGGCTTTTATCGATGCCCACAGCCACCTGTCCCATGTGGCCGATGCCATGAACTATGCCAATCTTTCCGGCTGCCAGAGCGTGGAAGAGATTGGAGAGCGGCTGCGCCAGTGGGCGGAGGAAAACAATCTGGAGGCGGGAAAATGGATCATCGGCTCGGGCTATGACCACAACGATCTGCCCGGCGGCTGCCATCCCACCGCAAAACAGCTGGATGCCCTGGTGGGAGAACACCCGGTGCTCATCACCCATTCTTCGGGGCATATGGGGGTAGCCAATACATTAGGCCTGCGGGAGCTGTCCATCAGCTGCAATGCCTCCGATCCGCCGGGAGGGCGCATTGGCCGGGACGAAGAGGGCAACCTCACCGGCTATCTGGAGGAAAACGCCCTGATCCAGCGCACCCGGCAGATCCCCAAGCCCACCCAACAGCAGCGGCTGGACAATCTGAAAAAGGCCCAGCAGGTCTATCTCCGCAACGGTATCACCACCTGTCAGGACGGCAAAGTGGGCCAGGCTGATTTTGAGTTTTTGGCCAATGCCGCCAAAAGCGGTCTGCTGGAAATGGATGTGGTGGCCTATGCCGATCTAAAAAACAACGAGGAACTGCTGGATCAATACGCTCAGTACCGCACTTATCAGCGGAATCTGCGGCTGGGAGGTTACAAGATCTTTTTGGATGGCTCCCCCCAAGGCCGCACCGCCTGGATGACCAAGCCTTATCTGGGAGGCAAGGAAGGCTACAAGGGCTATTCCATCTATACCGATCAGGCGGTGGAGGAATTTTGTGCCACAGCCCTTCGCCGGGGCGTGCAACTTCTGGCCCACTGCAACGGCGACGCGGCATCCCAGCAGTTTATCGACGCCTATGAAAAAGCACTGGGTGCCTGCCGTCAGAAGGAGTCCATCCGCCCGGTGATGGTTCACGCCCAGACCGTCCGGCCCGATCAGCTGGAGCGGATGGCCGCTTTGCAGATGATCGCTTCCTTCTTTGTGGCACATACCTATTATTGGGGCGATGTGCACCGGAAGAACTTCGGGGATGAACGGGCTATGAAAATCAGCCCCACTCACACGGCGCTGGAAAAGGGCGTGCTCTTTACCTTCCATCAGGATGCTCCGGTGGTGCCCCCCGATATGTGGCACACTGTATGGTGCGCCGTGTGCCGTCAGAGCAAGGGCGGCGTCATTATGGGAGAAGACGAACGCATCCCGGTGCTGGAGGCCCTGAAGGCCGTGACCATCAACGGGGCTTATCAGTATTTTGAAGAAAAGACCAAGGGTTCCCTGGAAGAGGGCAAATGGGCCGATCTGATGATCGTGGACAAAGACCCGCTGAAGGTGGACCCCATGGAGCTGAAAGACATCAAGGTGCTTTCCACCATCAAAGAGGGCTTCACCCTCTGGCAGGCTGAATAGTAAAATAGCGCCCTGGCGAAAGCTGGGGCATCAAACAGTGGGAAAATTATATAGTAAAAGGGGATTTTTTGTTCCACCCTTAACCAATCTGCAAAAAGCCGCGACCTGTGCGTGGCTTTTTGCACTTCTCAATGGGCAAGTGTGCGCCGAAGGCGTGCATGCAGTCCATTGTAAAAACTCGAAAAAGTGGATTATGCCACTTTTTCGACATGATAGCGCCCTGGCGAAAGTCGGGGCGTTTTCTTTTTTGGCATTTTATGATACCATAAGGGAAGTTTTGAAACAGGAGGAATGACCAGATGGGAATAAACAGAGGAAAAAGACTGCCGGCTTTTTTGCTGGCGGTGTGCCTGCTTCTGCCCTTTTTGCCAAGTGGGAGCCATGGGGCCTTTTCCGATGTGCAGGATCAGTGGTTTGCACCGGCGGTGGAGGAAATGGCCCAGCGGGGGCTGATCGGCGGCTTTCCCGATGGCACCTTCCGTCCGGGAGACTGGGTCAAGCGGGGCGAAGGGGCCAAAATGACCGCCCAGGCCGTGAGCCAGCTGCCCTACACCCTGCCCCAGACGGGAAAAGGTGATTTTGCCGATTTGCAAGGCCACTGGTCGGCCAAATATGTGCGTCAGCTGCTGGTGGAAGAGATTATAGAGCCGGAGGATTATGGGACGAACTATGGCCCCAACCAGAAGCTCACCCGGCTGGAAATGGTGCGGATGCTTCTGCGGCTGCTGGGCTTCACCCCTTCGGACACCTGGGTGGACAGCGGATTCCCTGACTTAGCTTCTTTGGATGCAGAAGACCGGTACTATTGTGAAAAGGCCGTGGAGATCGGCTTGATCCAGGGGTATTCCGACGGTTTGTTCCGGCCGGATTATCCCCTGTCCCGTGCTCAAGCCGCCGTAATGTTTCAGCGGGCCTTGCCTTTTCTCACCGTGTCGGTGGAGGGACTGTCCGCTTATCCTGAGGCGCGCACCATTCCCCAGGCTGCAGAGTTTTTCCCCGTGGTGAAAAACAGCCAGGTTTCCGGCCAGGGGGAATACCAAGGGCGGCCTTTGTCCCTTTACCGCCATACTCTGACAAGCTGGGAAGAAGAGACGCTGGAAAAAAGCCTGAAGGAATATGAGCAGGTGATGGCCTATCAGCAATATACTCTGGTGGAGGAAAGCCGGGAAGATGGGATGTGGTCTTTCCTTTTTGCCGATTTGCGGGGAAGCCAGTGCTTGCTTCTGGTGCTGCGTGAAAAGGAAGAGGATACCGGTCTCCCCTCTCTCACCGCAGGGCTGTTGCAGCATACCGGAGGAGCGGAAAACTACGCCGCATTCTGCCAGGATCTGGGGTGCCGGATGCTCTTTTCCACAAGAGGAATGGCTCCCTCCCGGTTTTTGCCCCTGACAGGGCCGGAGGGAACAAGCTGCCCCACCGAGTGGTATGACGCCGGGCTTTTGCCCGCTGGGGCCAGCCAGTGGGTACAGGACGCTTTGAAAAGCGCCGGTTATGAGGACACCGGTGAAACCATTCTGCTGGATGGCCGGGAAGGGATTTTATTCCAAAAGGAAGGGGCGAAAGCGGCAGTGTGCCTGGATGAAGATTACCTGACTTTGTCCTATCTCCCTCAAAAAGAAGAGTAAAAAAAGAGCAGAGCCATCAGCGGCTCTGCTGAGCGTGTCGAAAAAGTGGCCTCTGGCCACTTTTTCGAGTTTTTGCAAGGGCCTGCATGCACGCCTTTGGCGCACACTTGCCCCTTGAGAAGTGCAAAAAGCCACGCACAGGTCGCGGCTTTTTGCAGATTGATGAGGGCAGAGTGAAATCCCTCTTACATAACAAGCATAACAAGGTTTTTCGACAGTATGAGCAGAGCTGTTCAAAGGCTCTGCTCTCTTTTTGTCAGCATACGATGATAGAGGGGGCTCCCCTCTTCCGGCGCGGTCAAAGGCTCCAGGCGGCCCTGGTCAATCCACTCTTCCAGACGCAGGGCCCAAAAGGCATCCCCCATACCCATGGGGTATTGGCCCAGCAGCCGGCCGATGAGGACGGCCTCTTCAAATTGCTCCGGCAGTTTCAAGAGCTCCTGGCGGAGAAAACTGTCGTAAAAATCTTCCGGCAGGCTGAAAATCTGCCCGGCGATGACACCTCGCAACGGGGCATTTTCCCTTTTCAGCGCTTTCCACTTCCGGGAAAAGGCCGCCGCTTGCCAGGGTTCCAGCGCTTCTGTTTTTTGAGAGAGTGCTCCCCAGAGCCAGGGCGGCACTTCGCCCCAGCCGGTGGGGATGAAAGGCTGTTCTTCTCCGGGGAGAAGCGGGGGCAGCCATACCACATCCACCTGAGGAGAAAAGGGCTCCAGACGCTCCATCAGCCAGTGGAAAGCGCAAAGCTCCTCTGGGTTCTGGCTGACCCATACCCGGATGGGCTGACTGGATTTGACACCTTCTTCCAGGGCACATAGGCTCTTTTGGTTTTGGAGGGTCAGCTCTTCGGCGGCCTCTTTCCCCTGGGGGAAAATATCCATCAGGCGGGAAAGGACCTTTTGCCGTTTGGGGCCGATCCCCTCTTCGTCAATTTCCCCTAGGGTAAGGGCCAGGGAGAGCGGGCAGATGTTCTGCCGGTTTCCTGCCAGTGGAATGGCCTTTTTCCACAAAGCCTGCTGTCTTGCTTTTTCCCTGTGGAGCAAAACTTCCTGTTCCCCGGGAGAAAGGGGTTCTTCCTCTGGGGAACAGATCACACCGATGGCACTGGCCAGGGTGTAATCCTTCCCTGAAGCGGCCATGGCATAGGCCAGGGTTCCTGCGGCGCTTTCGGAAAATACCGCCTCCAGGCTGCTCATAGGGACTTTTCCATGGGGATGTGGGGGCAGTGCTCATCATAAAAAATTTCCCCACAGGGATGGTAGCCCAGCTGTTCATAAAAAGTCTGTGCATGGGTCTGGGCGCCCAGGTAGATGCCCGTTCCTCCCAGCTGCCGGGCCTTTTCCTCCAAAGCCTGCACCACCTTTTGTCCCAGATGGCGGCCACGGTAGGGTTTGCGAACCGCCACACGGCCCATCACATAGACTCCATCTTCCCCGTCCTTGGGGAACAGACGGCCGGTGGCCACCGCCTCACCATCCAGAAACAAAAGCAGGTGCCAGGCCCGCTCTTCTTCCTCGTCAAATTCTGTGCTGAATCCTTGCTCCTGCAAAAAGATTTCCTCCCGGATGGGCCGGGCAAGAGGGGCATTTTCAAGCCCTTGGACAATGGTGATTTCTTCCATAATCGTTCTCCTTTTCCCTTGGGGGCGTGTTTTTTCTTTATTATATCCTGCTCCCCTTTTGCTGACAAGCTGTTTGCTCTGGGGGCGAAAAAAGAGTATAATGGCATCAGACCGGGCCACGGGCCCTTGCACAAAGGAGTTGCGTCATGTCATACCAAAAAGAAATCATTGCACAGCAATATGAATGTGATATCCACGATGAATGGCCGGTGGGAGCCATTCTCCGCCATGTGCAGCAGGTGAGCACCGACCACTGTGATGCCGAGGGTCTGACCGCAGACCGATTCCAGGAAACCGGCACAGCTTTTGTCATGGCCAAACTGGCTTTGGAATATGTCCATCCCATCGCCGCCGGGAGCCGCCTGCGCCTTGTCACCGAGCCTGCTGTTCCCCAGCGAGCAGTGTATCGCCGCTTTACCACCATCACCGATGCCGAGGGCCGGGAGGTCTGCCGGGTGGATGCCCGGTGGGTGCTCATCGATGTGAAGCAGCGGCATATTCTCCGCACCCATCCCGAAGCGCTGGCTTTCCCCTTTTCAGAGGAAGCAAACCGCACCCTGGATCTGTCCATCCCCCGGAGCACCGAGCTTGAGCCTGCCGGGGAGTATACCGCCGCCTATTCCCGCACTGACCGGAATGGGCATCTGAACAACGCCTGTTATGCCGATCTGGTTTGCGATGTGCTGCCGCCGGAGGTTTTGTGTCAGCGTCCCATCCGCCGTATGGCCATCTCCTACCATGAGGAGCTGCGGCTGGGAGAAACCATGGAACTTTTCCTGGGAAAAACCGGAGAAGATACCTATTATATCTGCGGTAAGAAAGGAGGGCGGCGCTGCTTTGAAGCCAGCGTCACCCTGGGAGAAAAAGAGAAGGAGGAATCGTGATGGATCATCCCGTGATCGCCCGTATTCTGGAAAAGCTGGAAAGCCGGGGGCTGTTGCCGCTGGAAAAGCAGGCGGCCCTGGAGGAAAAGCTGCTGGGAGAGCGGCTGGCTCTGCTGCCCGACATGATGAAAGAGACCGGGCTGGACTGCTGGCTGGTGCTGGCCCAGGAAAACAACGAGGACCCGGCCATGAAGGCCCTGATGACCTGGGACCGGCGCACCGCCCGCCGCCAGACCGCCCTGCTGTTTTTCCGGCAAGGGGATCAGGTGCGCGCTCTCAGCTGGGGGATGCCTTCCCAGGTGATGGCCAAGTTCTACACCCCCTCCAAAGAAGGGGATGAAACCCTGTGCCAGGGCCTTGCCCGGCTGTTCAAACAGTACGATCCCCAGCAGATCGGCGTCAATATGGCGCCCCAGGCCGGCGGTTTCTGCGACGGCCTTTCCGCCGGGCTCTACCAGATGCTGGAAGAAGAGCTGCCCGCCCCCTGGAGAAACCGGCTGTGCTCGGCGGGGAGACTGTCCACCCGCTTCCTGGAGACCATGACAACGGGAGAACACAAGGTGATGGAAACCCTGGTGGAGGTCACCGAGGACATCATCAAGGCTGCCTATTCCCCGGATGTGATTGTTCCGGGACAGACCACCACCCAGGATGTGGAGTGGTTTATGCGCCATGTGATGGCTGCCTGTCAGCTGGACTTCTGGTTTGGCCCCGATGTGGATCTGCAGCGCCAGGGGCTGGAGGGCCTTTCCAATGAAGGAGTCATTCAGCCGGGAGATCTGCTCCATTGTGACATCGGCGTCATGCTGAAATATATCCCGGTGCTCACCGATAAGCAGTGGATGGCTTATGTGCGCCGTCCTGGTGAAACTACCCCGCCCCAGGGCCTGGAGCAGCTTTTCTCCCAGTGCGGCCGGTTCCAGGAAATCACCCGCAGCCATTTCCTCTCTGGTACACCGGGAAATCAGGTGTTCCACAAAGCGGTGGATCAGGGCAAGGCAGAGGGCCTGTGTCCCCAGCTTTATTGCCACGGCCTGGGCGTGTTCGGCCATGGCCCCGGCCCCATCATTGGCCGTTATGACTACCAGGACAGCATTTATCCTCGGGGAGAATACCCGGTGGGCCTCCATTCCAGCCACGCCCTGGAGCTGAATGTGAGGGGGAAGGTGCCTGAGTGGAATGACCAGTTGGTGCGCATCAGCCTGGAGGAGGATGTGCACATCGGAGAAACCTGTGAGTATGTTTATCACCATCAGGAGAAACTCATTATAATATAACGAAAAGGATAAAGAGTTCCCTGCTTTTAAGTTATTAAAAAGCGGATCTGATCAGAGGGAGCGGTTAGTCCGGCCCCTATTGATTGGCAAAAAGCCGCGACCGGTGCGTGGCTTTTTGCACTTCTCAAGGGGCCAGTGTACGCCGAAGGCGTGCATGCAGACCCTTGCAAAAACTCGAAAAAGTGGCCGAAGCCACTTTTTCGATACGAAGGAGAGGGATTTCCCTCTCCTTTTCGTTATGGCTGTTGTTCGATGAAATGCTGGGGATACCGCTCCCAATAGCCGGAATAGGTGGGACAGCCCGGGGACAGATCCAGCTGATACATCCGAAAGGTGACGAGGATGTTTTTGGGCTGCCACAGTTCTTCGTAGGAATAGCGATAGGTCATGCCCAGCTTTTCCATTACCCGGCCGCTGGCCGGGTTTTTCCTGTCGTGGGTGGCAGTGAGAAAAGGCAGACCCATCTGCCGGGCCACCGGAAGCAAGGCCCTGGCCGCTTCGGCGGCATATCCCTTGCCCCAGTGCTCCCGGGTCAATCCATAGCCCAGGTCGTGGCTTTCCCCCGGGCTGATCTGTATATAACCGATGAGCTGGCCACTTTCCGCCAGGCAAATGGCATAGCGGCAGGCTCCCGCCTGTTGGGTGGGAAGCCACCGCTCTTTCAAAAACACCTGGGTCTCAGCGAGAGTTTCCACCGGATACCAGGGCAGAAAGGTGTTGACCACCGGATCGGAAAAAATCCGGAAGGCCTGGGGAGCATCGTCCAGGGAAAAAGGGCGCAGCAGAAGCCGGCGGGTTTGCAGCGGGGTGGTCATATCCATCATTGTATTCTTCCTTTCCACAGCAAAGTGACAGAAAAGAGGGCCACCAGCCCTTCGGTGACGGGAAAAGTGAGCCAGACTCCGGTGAGGTCCCACAGCTTGGAGAGCAAAAAGGCCATGGGTACAATGAGCACAAGTCCCCGGGACAGGGAGATCACATGGGCGGGCATAGCCCGCTGGGTGGCGGCAAAATAGGTGGCGGCCACCGTGTTGATGCCCACAAAAGCCAGGGCGATAAAATAGAGCCGCAGCCCAAAGGAGGCCATTTGCTGCAAAAGAGCGTTCCTTTCGCTGTTGAACACCGCGGTAAGAGGCTGGGCGCCCAGGGTGAGCACCGCTTCCATCAGCAAGGCGGCTGCAAGGGACCAAATTAGCCCCAGGAAAAGAACATGGCGCAGATTTTCCTTGTCCTGTGCGCCATAGGCCCGGCTGAGAATGGGCTGCATTCCTTGGGAAAGGCCGGTGAGCACAGCCACCGCCACCAGGGACAGATTGGCCACCACTCCGTAGGCTGCCACCGCCACATCCCCCTGAAGAGACAGGAGGATGGTGTTGAATACGGCGATGACCACGCCGGAGGAAATTTCAGGAACCAGGGAAGGAATGCCCAGCAAAACCATTTGCAAAAGCGGGGCCCGCTTCCCTTCCCGCCAGCAAAAGCGGAAGCCGCTCTTTTTGCTCAGCCAGTGGGGGGACAGAATGGCGATGCCGATCAAAGGAGCCGCGCCAGTGGCCAGAGCGGCGCCGAACATCCCCAGACCGCAGGGGAAAATGAAAATGTAATCCAGAAGAATATTGGATAGGCTCCCGCCCAGCATGGCGGCCATAGCCCGGCGGGGATCGCCGTCATTGCGCACAAAGCAGGTAAAGACATCGTTGAGCATAAAGGCCGGGGCAAAGACCATGAGCACCCGGAGATAGGAGCTGCTCATTTCCAGCACTTTCCCCTGGGCGCCCAAAGCCTGGGCCAAAGGCCGGGCAAACATGAGGCCGGTAAGGGAAAAAAGCACCCCCAGGAAAAGGGCCAGGCACAATGCCTGGGTAAAAGCGCCGTCGCCGCTTTGCCGGTCCCCCTGTCCCCTGCCGATGGAATAGCGGATGCCGCCGCCCATGCCCAGCATCAGCCCCAGACCGTGGATCAGGCTGTAAACCGGTAACGCCAGGTTGAGGGCGGCCAGTCCCTGGGCCCCGGTGGCCCGGGAAATGAAAAAGGTGTCCGCCAGGATATAACAGGAGATCCCCAGCATTCCCAGCATATTCAGGCTGGCATACCGGGCAAACTCCTTCCCTGCACTGTGTTTGTCCATAGATTTCCCTCCATCGTTTGCAAAAAAAGGACGCCAGAGCTTTCCATCTTCAACGGCCTACGATGGAAAGTCTGGCGTCCATAGCCCCCATCCGGCGATGGAGGCCTGCCTTTTGTTTCATTGTGTTTTGAGTATACAAAAAGGGAGAAATTTTGTCAACACCCGGCTTAATCGTATTCCACCCGCTTGCCCAGCAAAATAAAGTAACCCACCGTGCAGCAGGAAGAAATGAGCATCATGGCGGCAAAGGCCGGGCTATAAGAGCCGAAATAGTCGTAGACCGAACCGATCATCACCGGCGTGAACACACCGGCCAGGTTGTTGCAAGCGGTGACCAGGCCCAGAATGGCGCTGTAATTTTTCCGGCCGTAGATGCTCTGCACGATGATGGGATTGGCCACCGAGCCGAAGGCGTTGCCCAGGGAGAAGCCCACCACAATGGCGGCGATCATCACAGGGAAGCGGCAGAAAAAGGCGCCCGTCACCCCCAGCACAGTGCAGCAGTTGGCCAGGAGCGTGGCCCGGCGGGCTCCCAGCTTGTCATAGAGCCAGCCCAGGAACATCTTGCCGCAGGCCAGACCGCCCAGCATGACGGCGGAGATATTGGCGGCAGTTTGCAGGTTGTATCCTTCGTCCGACAGGTGCGGGGTTACATTCTGGTTGAGGGCGCACAGGCTGATGTTGCCCAAAGCGGTGACCAGGCACAATGCCCAGAAGCGGCCGGTGTGCACCACTTCCTGTACCGTCATGCCCCGGTCGTCAAAGGAAGCGGCATTTCCGCCCTCCTTCTCCTGGCCATAGGGCAAAAGGCCCAGGTCGGAAGGCCGGGTGCGCACCACCAGCCAGCACACCGGCACCAGAATGCAGAAGGCGATGATGCCCAGCACCCGATAGGTCTGACGCCAGCCCACCGTGGTGATCAGCTGACCAGCCAGGGCGTTGAAAAGCATTCCGCCGATGCCGCTGCCCATAAAGGCCACCCCGATGGCAAAGCCCCGTCTTTCCCGGAACCAGTTGCCGATGAGGATGGAAAGAGGCATGGCGGCAATGCCGCCCATGGCGAAGCCCAGCACCACCGACAAAGCGTAATACATGGGCAAAGACTGGACAAAGGAATAGGAAAAATAGCTCACTGCCAGGGCGATGGAGCTGATGCGCATGATGTTGCGCACATCAAAGCGGACAAAGATCTTTCCGCCAAACAGAGCCACGATCATCTGACAGGCCGACAGAATGGTCATGTTGACCCCCATGGCCCCACGGGAAAAGCCCATATCGTCGCACACCGGCTTGATGTAAAGCCCCGAGCAGTTGTTGACGATGCCGATGGAACAGAACATCACCAGAAATCCGGCGGCCACGATGTACCAGCCGTAAAAGATACGGCCTTTTTTCATCCCCATTTCCCTCATCCTTTTTCAGAAGTCTTTTACATTCATTATATACCTTTCCCACATGGGCGCATAGCGGAGAAGGGGAAAATCGTCTTTTTCCACAGTTTCTCCCTTCTTTGGAGTAAAGTATAACTGGGCACTTTTACCGGCTTTTCGGGAAATTTACAAAACCTGCCCTTTCTCCAGGGGATTTCTATGATACAATAACCCTGGACGCCCCGAGCTTCGGGGCCAAAGGAGGTTTTTTCTTGAAACTCACATTTGAAGAGATCCGTGAAAATAAAGAAGTGCAGACCTATCTCCAGATGGGAAACGACGCCTTGGGCGTCATCGGCTTTACTGAACACGGTTTTGCCCATGCCGGCATCTGTGCCGCCACCGCCGCCCAGATCCTGGAACAGATGGGCTATGATGAACACACCATCACCCTGGCCCGCATCGCCGGGTATCTCCACGACATCGGCAACTGCGTCAACCGGGCTTCTCACGCCCAGACCGGCGCCATTATGGCCTTTCAGATCCTCACCCGCTTGGAGATGGACCCTGCGGACATCGCCCAGGTGATCTGCGCCATCGGCAACCACGATGAGGGCACTGGCACCGCCGTCACTCCGGTGTCTGCCGCTTTGATTCTGGCGGACAAAAGCGATGTGCGCCGCTCCAGGGTGCGGGCCGTGCGCACTGTGGCCACCGACATTCATGACCGGGTCAACTATGCGGTGTATACATCCGGCCTTTCCATCAGTCCCGACCGAAAGACCATTACCCTGTCTTTGAAAATCGATACCGGCATCAGTGCGGTGATGGATTATTTTGAAATTTTCCTCACCCGGATGCTCATGTGCCGCAAAGCCGCCGAATTTCTGGGGCTTCAGTTCCAGCTGCAAATCAACGATACCCAGCTGCTTTAATAAATACAAATAGAGAAACAGGAGAAAGATATGACAAAGCGTATATTTGATGATGCCCCCCTGCAAGGGGGACTTTTGGCCCATGTGCAGGAGTGCCGCCCTCAGGGAAAAGAATTCTGCCTGATTCTGGATCAGACCATCTTCTTCCCCCGGGGAGGCGGACAAAAGTGCGATGAAGGTACCATCGGGGGCATTCCGGTGCTGGATGTGTACGAAGAAGAGGGGGAAATCCGCCACATTCTCCCAAAGGCTCTGGAGGGAGATGAGGTGCTTTGCCGCATCGATCTGGATATCCGTCTGTCCCATATGCAGCACCACACCGCCCAGCATCTGATCTCGGCCGCCGCCTGGCAGCTGTTTCAGAATCCCACCATCATCGCCCGCATGGAGGACCCTTGGGGCCACATCGAGTTTCAGCGGCCCATGGAGGATGAGGAGCTTCTGGCTTTGTTGCGCCGGGTGGAAGAGGTCGTAAAGGCCGATCTGCCCATCTTCTGCCGGTACTATACCCCGGAGCAGGCCGCAAAAATGGATGTGCGGGGCAAGATCACTCCCCATGAGCGCATCCGCTTGGTGGAGGTGGAGGGCTTTGACCGCAATGCCTGCGGCGGCACCCACTGTCCCTCCACCGGCCTTGTAGGACCGGTGCGCTTTGTGGGCAGCAAAATGGTACGGGGAGCCTACCGGCTCTATTTTGCCGCAGGACAGCGAGCCCATGACTTTGCCCTGGAGCAGGATCTGCGCACCCTTCGTCTGGGAAAATACACCGATGAAGAAAGCCCGGAGGATTGCGAAAAGCACATCGCCGACGCTCTGCACCGTCTGCCTGTGCTGGAAGAAAGCGTTCAGAAGCTGCGGCGGCAGCTTTTGGAGCAGACAGCGGAAAATCTGTTCCGCAAGGCATCGGAGCAGGAAGCATTCCCGGCGGTACTTCAGCTGCTGGAGGGCTGGGATAAAAAGGACGGCAAGGCGCTGTGCGATGATCTGATCCACCGGGGCGTCCGTTTTGTGGCTTTGGGCTTTGCAGAGGGCGAGAGTCTGGGGGTCATTGCCGCTCAGAAAAAGAGTAAAAAGATGATGCCGTTGGGCCAGGCGTTGAAGGAATTTTTCCGGACCCATGAGGGAAAAGGCGGCGGCAGCGATGCTCTGGGCCAGGGCACCGTTCCCCTTTCCGCCTGGGATGATTTCGCCACTTTGTGTGCTCCCTTCCTCCAGGGAGAAGGGGCGGAATAAGCCTCCTTTCCAGAGGGAAAGCATTGCAGAAATAGCAGCAATGGGGTATGATTGTTTCATCTCCATAGGAAAGGAGGAAAACCCATGAAATGTTCCCCCGAAGAAATGCGGCGCAGTGCCATGGCTGCGGTGCGGGCGGCAACGCCTGAGCATGTGAAGGAGTTTCAGAGGCGGCAGGAGAACATCACCGGCCCCAAATCCCTGAAACGGGGCGTGCATATGCACCAGATCCGGACCAAGCCGGCTTATGTGGAGCAGAGCGTCAATCAGTTCATCCAGGAAATGAGCCGGGCCTGGCCCACTTTCCGCATCCTCCAGACCAATACCCAAATGACTTTCAGCGCCATGTATGTATACATCACCTACCAGATTTAAAATTACCCACCATGCGAGGACATTATGGACATCATTTGCTATGATTTTGACAACACCGTTTACCGGGGCGACAGCAGCACCCATTTTACCTTCTGGTGCCTGGGGCATTTTCCTAAGACCTGGCTGCATCTGCCTGCCATTGTTTTCTGGGGTGCTTTGTTCGGCCTGCGGATCTGCACCAAGACCCGGTTCAAATCCCATCTCTTCGGCTATCTTCGCCATGTGAAGGATGTGGACAAGGCGGTGGCCGACTTCTGGAAGGGCCACCGGAAAAATCTGAAAGGCTGGTACCTGAAAAAGGACCACAGCTGGGATGTGATCATCTCGGCTTCGCCGGAGTTTCTCCTGGCGCCGGTCTTTGAGACCCTGCCGGTGCAGAAGCTGATGGGTACCCCTATGGACAAGCACACCGGCGTCATTTACGGGGAAAACTGCTGGGGGCCGGAGAAAGTGCGGCGTCTGCGGGAATATGCCCCGGATTTTCATATGCTGGAGTTTTACTCCGATTCCCGGTCGGATACGCCTCTGGCCCAGGTGTCGGACAAGGCTTTTTTGGTCAAGGGAGACGAGATCCTCCCCTGGTAAGCACATTCCTTTTATTCAGTAAGAGAGAGGTGGCAGAAAACCATGTATGATCGGATCATCCGCGGCGGCCAAGTGATCGACGGCACAGGCAACCCGCCTTTCCGGGCCGATGTGGCGGTGAAGGACGGAAAAATCGCCTTTGTAGGTCTCCTTCCCCCAGAAGCCCAGGCCGAAGAGGTGCTGGACGCCCAGGGCCATTATGTGACCCCCGGCTTCATCGATGCCCATTCCCATGCCGATGTGACGGTGTTCGGCAACCCGGAAAGCCACAATAAGGCGGGTCAGGGCATCACCACCGATATCAGCGGCCATTGCGGCACATCCAATGCCCCCAAGGACCCGGCCAGTCTCCGCCATGAGGAGGAAAAGCTGGGGCGGCCCGTTGGTTCCATGAGCTATCTTTCCAGCTATGGAAAGACCATTGCCCAGCTGGAAAGCATGAAGCTGGGAGTAAATATGGCCCAGTATGTGGGCCATGGCTCCATCCGCGCCATCGTCTGCCAAGGTGAAAATCAGAACCGGCCTTTGACAAAGAAAGAGCTGGATCACATGGAGGGCCTGCTGAAAGAGGCCATGGAGGAAGGGGCCATGGGCGTCAGCTTCGGCCTGATCTATCCTCCGGGAAGCTATGCCGATCTGGATGAGCTGGTGGCAGCGGCCAAGGTGGCTGCCCGGTATGACCGGTCCTTCAGCGTCCATATGCGCTCGGAATCCCTGCGCCTGGTGGAGTCGGTGGAGGATATGATCGAAGTGGCCCGCAGAGCGGACTGCCGGGCTCTTCTCTCTCATCACAAGGCCAAAGGCCGGGTGAACTGGGATAAGACCACCCTCACCCTGCCCCTCATCGAGCGGGCCAACCGGGAAGGGCTGGAAGTGGAGCTGGATCAGTATCCCTATACCGCCAGCGCCACCTACCTGGGGGTCTATATTCCTCAGAAATTCCAGGCTCAGGGCCGGGCACACACCCTGGAGCTGCTGCGGGACAAAAACGCCCGCCAGGAGATCCGGAAGGCCATGGAGCAGGTCAATCCTCTGGAAGAGAGCAATTTCCAGAATGCCGGATTTGCCGGGACCCTGATCTCCCGCAGCCCCAACCATCCTGAGGTGGAAGGATTGACAGTGGCGGAACTGGCGGAGAAATGGGGCAAAGATCCCTTCGATGCCGCCTTTGACCTGCTGCTGGAGGACAATTTTGACACCGACGGCATCTATTTCATGATGAGTGAAAAAGATGTGATCCGGGTGCTCCAATACCGCCGCACCATGGTGGGCACCGACGGCGGCGGGGTCAAGCCGGGACAGATCACCCATCCCCGTATCGTGGGCAGCTTCCCCCAGATCCTGGGCCGGTATGTGCGGGACCTGGGTGTGCTGGAAGTGGAAGAGGCCATCCGGCGCATGACTTCTCTCCCTGCTCAGTTTTTCCGCCTGAAAAACAAGGGCCTGCTGCGGGAGGGCTTTGACGCCGATCTGGTGGTCTTTGATCCCCTTACCATCGGCTGCCCCAGCGATTACCATACCACCGTGCCCAACCAGGGCATAAAAGCGGTGTATATCGCCGGACAGAAAGTGGTGGAAGGCAATATTTACAATGGAACCTGCGCCGGTCAGGTCATCCGGGCCGGACGGTAACAGATCATACAAAGAAGGTGCTTTCCCAAAGGAAGCACCTTCTTTTCAATGTGAAGAAAAATTTCTTCTATTGGCGGAAGGACCCGGAGAGAATTCCGGCTTCCAAATTCAGCCCTCCAAGGGGGAAAGGAGCACATAGCCTTCCCGCTCACCCAAACGGAAGGACAGCCGTTTTTCACCCCGGGGACCCCGGCCGCCGCAGGGGGCCAGCTGGAATCCTTTTAGCCCCAGCATTCCCTCCAGGCTCTGGCGGCATTGGTCGATAAAAGGCTCCAGACCGAACAGGGCGATCTGCTCCCGGCTTTCCCGGGAAAGCACCAAAGGCACCTCCAACCGTTCCCCTTTGTTCCAGCTCTTCAGGCTGTCTGCGAACTTGACATTGACTGTTTCAGCGTTCATTTTCTTTTCCTCACTTTCCGGTCATGTGCAAAGGGGAAACAAAAAAGCCTTCGGCCCGTATGAAACGGGACGAAGGCTTTGCTTTCGTTCTACCACCCATTACAACATACCAACATATGCGCCCCGGATAACGGCGGGAAACCGGCATCACTTACTAAGGGAGCACCCTGTTCAGCCTGCGACTCCAGAGGGATCTTCCGCCATGGATTACTCGCACCGGGCTCCCACTGTCCCCGGCTCGCTGGGCCTTTCCTGCCAAAGCGTACTGTCTCTGTCAAAGTCTTTCCTTGTTTGATTGTGGGTTTACTGTACCACGCCATTCTCTCTTTGTCAAGGGAGAAAAAGCGATATCACCGGTCTTTTTTTCCGAACAACCGGTCCATGGCGCTGTCAATGCGCCCTTTTCGGGCCAGAGTGTCCTGCGTGTCCCGGTGAAAATGGGCCCCGTCCCACCGGAGGGTATCCCCTGGCTGGGCATCAGGCGGCAGAGCGGAAGCGGGCACATCCAAGGTGCGCCCCTGCCCTTCCAGCACGGCCACATCCCCCTCTAACCGGTCCAGCACATAGCTAGCGGGCGGTAGACACATGAAGCTCGCCCTCCTTTACCGTAAAGACGATGGAGCCTTTTTCATCGGTGCGCAGCACCTGGCAGTTTTCGTCCAGCCGCTCCAGCATGGCGGGAGAAGGATGGCCGTAGCTGTTGCCCGCCCCCACGCTGATGACCACATATTCCGGCTGGGCCTTTTGCAAAAAGGCTTCTGTGCTGGAGGTGTCGCTGCCATGGTGTCCGGCTTTGAGCACCGTCACCGGCTGCACCTGAGAGAGGAATCCTTCCTCGGCATCTTTCCCTGCGTCACCGGTGAGCAGGAAGGAATATTCTCCATAGGTCACCTGGAGCACCAGGGAAATTTCGTTGGGGTCGGAGGTGTCAAAGCCCTCAGTGGGCCACAAAAGTTTCAGCTGGGCATCTCCCAGAGCGAAAGTGTCTCCGGCCACGCCGTAGTCTGTCTGACATCCGGCCTGTTCCACGCTGGAGAGCATATTTTCAAAGGTCTGGGTGTAGCTAACCATCTCCGGCATGATAAAATTCTCGCAGCCGAAGGCGTCCACCACCGCCGCCATACTGCCAATGTGGTCGGCATGGGGATGGGTGGCAAAAATGTACTTGGGTTTGCCGATGTTCTGGCTTTGGAGATAGGAAAGAAGATCCTCTTCACATTGGGGCGTACCTGCATCCACAATGGCGGTCTCTCCATCACAGGAGAGCAAAATGGCGTCTCCCTGGCCTACATCAATAAAATGCACCGCCAGCTCTCCATCGGGGGTTTGGGGTGTGGAAGAAGGCAGAAACTGCATTCCGCCGTAAAAAATCCCTGCGGCCACGAGGCAGGCCAGACTCCACATGGCGCGGCGAAGTTTGCGATTGACTAGTTTTCTCATAGTTTTTTCAAAAGGTTCTCATAAAAGATCACACCGGCGGTATAGCTGCGGCAGGGCAGATGCTCGTCGGGGCCGTGAACGGCGCTCAGCGTGGCATCACTTACCGCCAGCGGGATAAAGCGGATGATATGATCGGAAAATTCCTGATAATGCTTGGTATCGGTGCCAGCGGGCATGATGGTGGGGATGCAGGGCAGGCGTCCAAAGGTCTCCTCCACCGCACCCTTTACCAGCTGATAGCCAGCTCCGGCGGTATCGGTGATGGCGGAGGGGTCCTGGCAGGAAACCATTTCAATGGTCACCGGCAGGTCGTCCAGCAAAGAACGCAGGGATTCCAGCAATTTTTCCCCGGTGTCCCCCTGGAGGATGCGTGCATTGAGAAGGGCGGAAGCCGTCTCCGGCAGCACATTGGGGGCGCTGCCACCCTCCAGACAGGTGGCGGCAAAGGTGGAATGGAACAAAGCGGAAAGCTGCAAATTATGCCGGGTGCCCCGGAAGAGCAGCGGACGGGTAACGGGAAGATTTGCCACCATAGCCCGCTGCAAACTCCCCATGGCCGGAGCGGAAAACAGCAGGCATTGCTGCATCACCGGCAGCAGCCGCTTGTGAAGGGGCGCCGCTTCGATGCGGCAGATGGCCTCGGACAAATACCCCGCCGCCGTGTGCTGGGGAGGCATGGCGGCGTGACCGGCCTTTTGCCGGGCGGTGAGCCGGAAGGTGGCCTGGCCCTTTTCCGCAACACCCAAAAGGGCGGCAGGGAAATCTTCTTTCCCCAGGTGAGCGGTGCTGATGGGGGTACCCTCGTCCAGGATCAGATCAAAGTGCAGTCCACGCATCTTCAGCTGCTTGGCAATCTGAGCGGCTCCTTCTGTGCCGCCGGTCTCCTCGTCGCAGCCAAAGGCCAGATACACATCCCGGCCTGGAGCAAATCCATCCTGCAACAGCTCTTCTACTGCTTGGAGAATGCCGCAAAGGGTGCCTTTGCAGTCCAAAGCGCCCCGGCCATAGATGGTCTCCTCCTTGATTTCTCCTTCAAAGGGAGGATGGGTCCAGTTCTGGCCCTCTGTGGGCACCACATCCATATGGGCGCACAGCAGCACCGGCCCCTTTTCCCCTTTTTCCGGGCAGCGCCACTGGAGCAAAAGCCCATCCCCTGGGCAGTCCAGCACCCGCAGCCGGGAAAAAACCAGAGGGAAGCTTTCCTTCAGCCAGTTTCGGAACTGGGACATGGCTTCTTTGTCTCCGGTGACGGTGGGGAAGCTCACCGCCTGGGAGAGCTTGCGGCACCATTCCTCGCTTTGCTTTTTGGAAGGCTCCGGCAGGTTAAGTTGGGCCTCGGTGTGGCGCACCCGCAGCCCCAGACGGATGCTGCGCCACAGGAACAGCCCCACAGCGGCCAGCACCAGCAGAAGGAGAGCGCCGTTGACCCACAGGCCGTAGCGGTCGGTAAAGTTGCCGGCAAAAATCTGAAAGGAAGCCCACAGGTCATTAAGGAAGGTCATAGATATCACTCCGGTCTAAGGATTGGAGGAGCTGCTGGGTTTTCTTGGTGTCCCTTGCGATCTGCTCCACCAAAAGGGTGGCGTTTTCGAATTTCTGCTCTTCCCGCAGATAGGCCCAGAACCATACCCGCACACGGCGGCCGTAAAGATCGCCCTGAAAGCCGGTGAGGTGGGTTTCCATGGTGGGAGAGCCCTGGGCACGGAAGGTGGGACGCAGCCCCACATTGGTGAGAGAGGGCCAGGTCTCGCCCCCTTCCATCTGGGTCAGGGTGGCATAGACACCCACCCGAGGCCATAAAGCCCCTTCCGGCGGGGTCAGGTTGATGGTGGGGATTCCCAGGCGGTGGCCCCGTCCGTCGCCGTGGACGATCTCCCCGGCCAGGGAAAAGGGGCGGCCCAGACAGCGGAAGGCCTCCTGAGCATCCCCTTCCCGCAGAAGGGTGCGGATCAAAGTGGAGCTGACCGTTTTGCCCTTTTCCAGCACTGGCGATGCCACCCGGCAAGAAAGCCCTAGTTTCTGGCACAGCTCCAGGAGCAAAGAGGCGTTTCCCGTCGCTTTGGCGCCAAAATGGAAGTTGTCCCCGCAGCACAGACCGCCGCAGTGGTAATCCTCTATCAGCATCCGGAGAAATTCCTCCGGGCTTTGGGCAGAAAAATGGGCGTCAAAGGGGATCATGACGATCTCCTCCATGCCATAGTGGGCAAACAAGGCCCTCCGCTCCTCCGGCGTGGTGAGAAGAGGCGGCGCACTGCCGCCCACCACGCTCTGGGGGTGGTTTTCATAGGTAAAGACCCCCGGACGCATCCCCGTTTCCCGGGCCAGCTGCCGGGCGGTCTCCAAAATGGCCTGATGGCCTTTATGTACCCCGTCAAAAAAGCCCAGGGCATAGATCACTTTCTCTTGGCGGGACATATCGTTTCCTCATTCCCCAAAGATTTTATGGCAGAAGATGGCGGGCGGCCCCATGTCCAGCAGACCGCCTTTGCCGGTCATCAGAAACTCCCCATCCGGCGTATACACCCGGCATAGAGAGTCCACCGGGGGGATCTCCCCGGAAAGCAGATGCTTCTGAGCGGCATGGGCGCCGTTGCGGGCCCGCTTGGCTCCCTCTTCTGTCAGGGTGACCGCGGGCAGGGAGGCAAAGAGCCTGTCCACCGGCAGGATGTGCTGCTGCAATGTGCCCTCTTTGACCAGCTGCTCCACTTCCCCCAAGGTCAAAGCGTCTTCCAGGGAGAAATCCCCGGCCTGCACCCGGGTCAGGGCGCTCATGGCGCCGCCGCAGCCCAGACGCTGGCCCAGGTCGTGGCACAGAGTGCGGATATAGGTGCCTTTGGAGCAGCGCACCCGCAGTTTTCCCCGAGGGGGATCAAAGGACAAAAGCTCCAGCAAAGGCAGGGCGATAAACCGGCTCTCCCGCTCCACTTCCTTGCCCTTGCGGGCCAGGTCGTAAAGGCGCACCCCGTCCTTTTGAATGGCGGAGTACATGGGAGGTACCTGATCGTATCCCCCTTCAAAGGAGGCCAGGGCCTGCCGCAGCTGGCTCTCTGTCACATCCACCGGTGCTTCTGCCAAAACATTGCCGGTGGTGTCCTGGGTGTCGGTTTCAACTCCCAGTATAAAATCAGCGATATATTCCTTTTCGGCGCCGGAAGCATATTCGCTGGCCCGGGTGGCCTTTCCCAGCAGCATCACCAGCAAACCCTGGGCCATGGGGTCCAGGGTGCCGGCGTGGCCGATGCGGCGGAAGCGCAGGATGCCCCGCAGCTTGGCCACCGCATCGTGGGAAGTGAAACCCGGCTCTTTGTTCAAAAGCAGGATGCCATTATACATAACCCAGTTCCTCCTGGGCGGCTTTCACCAGCCGGGAAAGGCAGTCCTCCCCCTCCCCTTCCAGGGTGCAGCCAGCCGCACGGGCATGGCCGCCGCCGCCGAAACGGGCGCACAGACGGGAGGCATCCACAGGCGCATCGGTGCGCACCGAGCCTTTAAAGCGGCCCGGCCCTACCTGACTGAGCAGGATGGAGCAGCACACACCTTCGATCTGCCGGGGCAGGGCCGACAGGTTGTCCAGCTCATCCTTGGTGGCCTCCAGCCGGTCCAGAGCCTCCTTGGTCAGGCATACCGCGGCAATCTTCCCCTGGGCCGAAAGCTGGATGTTCTGGAACACATGGTTTTCCACCTGGATGCGCTTCCAGCTTTTTGTCTCAAAAAGCTGCCGGTTCAGGCGGGAGAAATCCGCCCCGTTTTCCATGCACAAAGCGGCGATCCGATGGGTCTGGGGTGTGGTGTTGGAATAGCAGAAACAGCCGGTATCGGTGGAAATGGCGGTGTAAACAGCGTCGCAGAAAGCAGGCGCAGGAGAATACCCCAGCTTTTCCCCCAGCAGCCAGATCAGCTCTCCGGTGGCCGCACAGCTGGCATCCAGCAGAGTGCTTTTTGCGTAGCCTGTGTTGGAGGGGTGGTGGTCGATGCACAGATCCACCCGATCCCCAAAGGGAGCGGCATTTTTGCACAAAAGCTCCCGGGTGGCCACATCGGCAGCTACCACGGCTCCAGGCACAAAGCCCTCCGGAGCCAGCAGATCGCCGCACAAAAAGCCCAGCCGGGGCGTAAGGTCCTCATTGGGCAGAAGGAAAGCCTGCTTTCCCAGTCCACGCAGCAGACGGCACAGGGCGCTGGCTGAGCCGATGGTATCCCCATCGGGGCGGCCATGGGTCAGGATGAGAAAATCATCTTTTTGCCGGAGAAAATCGGCGGCTTCATTCAGCGTCAGCGTCGTCATGGTGTTCCTCCTGAAGCTCGGGCAGCTGATGGAGCAGCTGGTTGATGTGGGCGCCCTCCTGGATGGAGTCGTCCAGAACAAACACCAGCTCTGGGGTATAGCGCAGGCTCAGGCTGTGGGCCAGCTCACGCCGCAGATAGCCTGAGCAGGATTTCAGGCCCTTTTTCAGCTCTTTCTCATCGAACTGGCCCAAGGTGCTGAGATAGACCTTACACCAGCGCAGGTCATTGGTCACTTCGCACCGGACGATGCTGAGCAGTCCGCCGCCCAGACGGGGATCTTTGACGGTGGGCAGCAACTGGGCCAGTTCCCGCATCACTTCTTCGTTGATACGGCCGATTCGGTTGGAAGGCATAAAAAAGCCCCCTTTCCTGTAATAATGAAAATTTCCGGGGAAAACTCCCCTCTTTCCAGTATCCCCGCGGGATAGAATTATCCCGCGGGGATCGGTGAAAAACGGTGTTTTTTTACCGTTTGATCTCTTCCATCACGAAGGCTTCGATCACATCGCCTTCCTTGATGTCGTTGTATTTTTCAAAGCTCATGCCGCATTCATAGCCGGAAGAAACTTCCTTGGCGTCGTCCTTGAAGCGGCGGAGGGTGGACAGCACGCCTTCGTGGATGACGATGTTGTCCCGCACGATGCGCACCTGGGCGGCCCGCTGTACCTTGCCGTCGGTGACATAGCAACCGGCGATGGTGCCCACGCCGGAGACCTTAAAGGTCTGGCGCACTTCGGCGTGGCCGATGACCACTTCCTGGAATTTGGGAGCCAGCATGCCCTTCATGGCCGATTCGATTTCCTCCAGGCAGTCGTAAATGATCCGGTAGGTGCGGATTTCCACATCCTGACGGGCGGCGCTGTCGGCGGCGGCCGGCTCAGGACGCACATTGAAGCCCACGATGATGGCGCCGGAGGCGGCGGCCAGCATCACATCGGATTCGTTGATGCCGCCTACGCCGGAATGGATGACCTGCACCCGCACTTCCTCGTTGGACAGCTTGCGCAGGGATGCAGTGACTGCTTCGGCGCTGCCCTGCACATCGGCCTTGACGATGATGTTGAAGTCCTTGACTTCGCCCTCTTTGATGTGGCTGAACAGGTTTTCCAGGGTGATCTTTTCCTGCATCTTGGCTCTTTCGTCTTTTTCTTCGGTTTTCCGCTGTTCGGCCAGCTCACGAGCCATGCGCTCGTCCTCTACGGCGTAGAACAGATCACCGGCGTCAGGTACTTCGGAAAGACCGATGATCTCCACCGGCATGGAAGGACCGGCGCTGTCCAGCTTGCGGCCACGGTCGTCGGTCATGGCACGCACACGGCCCACAGTCTTGCCGGCGATGACGATATCGCCGGTGCGCAGAGTGCCGTTCTGGATGAGGATGGTGGCCACAGGGCCGCGGCCACGGTCCAGCTTGGCTTCGATGACGGTGCCCTTGGCCCGGCGATCCGGGTTGGCCTTCAGCTCCTGGATGTCGGCGGTGAGCAGCACCATTTCCAGCAGGTTGTCGATGCCGGTCTTCTGCTTGGCCGAGATGTTGCACACAATGGTATCGCCGCCCCACTCTTCGGGCACCAGCTCATACTCGGTGAGCTGCTGCATGATCCGGTCGGGATTGGCGG
>CALLCY010000226.1:0-28721 GCA_938000015.1 uncultured Clostridia bacterium | reverse complement strand
TGTACAGAAAATCCGCCGCTTGCTGTGCAAGCGGCGGATTTTCTTGTTTTTCAGCAAAGGGCGGCTCGGATGACGGCCTGGTATTCCTCCTGAGAGGAAACCTTGCCCACAGCAGAGAAAGAGGCATTGGGCAGCTTAAACAGCTCCTGGGCCAGCTGATGGACTCCATCCCGGGTGACGGCGTCATAGCCCCGGATGATGTCCTCGGCGCTGAGAGGATGGCCATAGAGGAACTCGCCCCGGGCGTTGGCGTTCATCCGGCTGTTCATGCTCTCCAGGCTCATCAAAGCCGAGCTCTTCAGCTGCTCCACCGAACGCTGCACTTCTTCTTCCGTGGGGCCTTCCTGGGCAAAGGCCCGCACTTCCTGGCCGATGAGTTCCAGAGCCTGCATTTCGGTGGGACGGCCCAAGGCGGTATAGATGCCGAAATAGCTGGTGTCCCGATGGGCCGAAGAGAAGGAATAGATGGTATAGCAAAGGCCCTTCTGCTCCCGCACCCGCTGGAACAGGCGGGAGGACATTCCGCCGCCCAGGATGTTGCTGAGCACCTGCATCCGGTAGCGGTCCGGGCTTCCGGCGGCGATGCCGGGGAAGGCCAGGCACAGATGGTTCTGCTCAATGTCCTTGGTCTTGGTGGTGAAAGAGGGCTGATAGACGGCCTGAGGCGCTGTCAGCGGCTCTCCCCCCGGCATCTTTTCAAACCGGCGGGCAATCTGCTCGATGTCGTTCATGGTAAAGCTGCCGGCCACCGACACCACGGTATTGGCGGCAGAATAGCGGCTGCTGCAATAATCCCGCAGGGTGTCCCCCTGAATCTTCTCCAGGGTCTCCCGGGTGCCCAGAATGGGACGGCCCAGGGAAGAGCCCTTGTAAATGGCGGAGGACAGCCGCTCGATCACCAGATCATCGGGGGTATCTTCATACATACCGATCTCTTCCAGAATGACGCCCCGCTCCAGATCGGTCTCCTGCTGGCCGAACCGGGAGTGGAAATACATATCACACAGAAGATCGGCGGCTTCCTGGATGTGGGTGTCCAGCACCCGTGCATAGTAGCAGGTGTTCTCTTTTGTGGTAAAGGCATTGACCTGGCCGCCGATGGCATCAAAGGCGGTGGCCAGCTGGGCCGCTGTGCGGCTTTCGGTGCCTTTGAAAAGCATATGCTCGATGTAGTGGGAAATGCCTCCCAGCTCTTCCGGCTCATGACGGGAGCCGCTTTCCACCCAAACACCCAGGGCGCAGGAGCGCACCGAGGGAACCTGCTCATAAAGAATACGCACGCCGTTGGGCAAAGTGATTTTTTCGATCATAGTCACACCTCAAACGCAAAAATCTGCGGCCCTGCCGCGTAAAAGGCGGGGCGGGCCATGAGACCCGCCCCGTTTCCCGGAGCTTTGTCTGGCTCCGTAACAGTATTTCTTCTTTTTTACCGGATATGTTCGCCGGGTTTGGCGCCGCCCCGGGCGTTGATCTCGGCAATGGCGTCCTTGCGGGACAGGTTGATCCGGCCCTTGTCGTCGATCTCCACCACCTTGACCCAGGTCATGTCGCCGATGTTCAGCACATCTTCCACCTTCTCCACCCGGCGGTTGTCCAGCTTGGAGATGTGAATCAGCCCATCCTTACCAGGAGCAATCTCCACAAAGGCGCCAAAGCTCATGATACGCACCACTTTGCCATAGAAGATGTCGCCGATCTCCGGGTCCTTGACAATGGCCAGGATGGTCTTCTTGGCGGCGTCGCAGTCGGCGGCGTTGATGGCGGCAATGCACACCGAGCCATCGTCCTCGATGTCGATCTTGGTGTTGGTGTCGGCGGTGATCTTCTGGATCACGGAGCCGCCCTTGCCGATGACATCGCGGATCTTATCGGGATCGATGGTGAAGCGCACCATCTTGGGAGCATAGGCAGACAGCTCAGGACGGGGAGCGGGGATGCAGGGGAGCATCACCTCGTTGAGGATCTCCATCCGGGCCACGCGAGTCTTTTCAAAAGCTTCTTCGATGATCTCCATGGTCAGGCCATCGCACTTGATGTCCACCTGGATGGCGGTGATGCCCTTCTCGGTGCCCGCCACCTTGAAGTCCATGTCGCCGAAGAAGTCTTCGATGCCCTGGATATCGGTGAAGGTGATATGGCGGTCGCCTTCCACCACAAGGCCGCAGGAAATGCCGGCCACAGGGGCTTTGATGGGCACACCGGCATCCATCAGAGCCAGGGTGGAGCCGCAGACGCTGCCCTGGGAAGTGGAGCCGTTGGAAGAGAGCACTTCCGAGACCAGACGGAAGGAATAGGGGAACTCTTCCACAGAGGGGATGACGCATTCCAGCGCACGCTCGGCCAGAGCGCCGTGGCCGATCTCCCGACGGCCGGGGGAGCGGGAGGGCTTGGCCTCGCCCACGGAATAGCCGGGGAAGTTATACTGATGCATATAGCGCTTTTCGGTTTCTTCGTAGATGGTGTCCAGCTCCTGGGCATCCCGGAGAGTACCCAGGGTGCAGGTGGTCAGAACCTGGGTCTGGCCACGGGTGAACAGGCCCGAGCCATGAACACGGGGCAGCAGGCCCACTTCGGCGGCCAGAGGACGCACTTCTGTGAGGCTGCGGCCGTCCACACGCTTCTGCTCATCCAGCAGCATGCGGCGCACCACATACTTCTGCAGCTTGTACATACACTCGCCGAAGAGTTTTTCGCTGTCGGGGTATTTCTCGCCGAACTTTTCGATCACTTCATCGGTGAGGGCGTCGATGGCCTTGTCCCGCACGGTTTTGTCCACAGTCAGAATGGCCTGACGCACCTGGGCCTCGGCGTAATCCTTCACATCTTCGTACATCTCAGCAGGCACGGTGATGTGCTCGAAATCAAACTTCTCTTTGCCGATCTCCTTCTTGATGCCGTCGATGAAGGCCACCAGCTTCTTGATCTCATCGTGGGCGATGGCGATGGCCCGGAGCATCTGGTCATCGGGGAACTGATCGGCGCCGGCCTCGATCATGACCACTTTGTCAGCGGTACCGGCCACGGTCACATTCAGCTGGCTCTTCTGCCGCTGCTCGGAGTTGGGGCACACCACATAAGCGCCGTTGACATAACCCATGTTGACGCCGCCGATGGGGCCGCCCCAGGGGATATCGGAAATGGACAGGGCAATGGAGGTGCCGATCATGGCGGCGATCTCCGGCAGGTTGTCGTGGTCCACGCTCATAACGGTGCAGCTGATGACCACATCGTTGCGCATATCCGAGGGGAAGAGGGGACGGATGGGCCGGTCGATCAGGCGGGAAGCCAGGATGGCCCGCTCGGAAGGACGGCCTTCCCGCCGCATGAAGCTGCCGGGGATGCGGCCCACGGCGTACAGCTTTTCTTCAAAGTCCACAGACAGGGGGAAGAAGTCGATGCCGTCCCGGGGCTTTTTGGAAGCGGTAGCATTGACCAGCACGCAGGTATCGCCCCAGCGCACCATGCAGGAAGCGTTGGACAGGCCGGCCAGCTTGCCGGTCTCCACCACCAGAGGCCGGCCGGCCAGGGTGGTTTCAAATCTTCTTTCGTTGGGGAATTCCATCTTGGTAATCATAAAAAAGGTTCCTCCTTTTCCGGTGCGGATACCCAATGCTTTTAGCACTTGAATGGCCGGGCCTTGCCATGAGACCGGGTCATTCAACTGCTAAAAAGACAGGGGGCACCGCAGGTGATTGTGATATTCTGGATGAAAGAAAATGCACAGAAGGGAGGACAAAGATTTGTCCCCCCTTTTGCATATTTCTTTACTTACGCAGGCCCAGCTTCTTGACGATGGCGCGGTAACGCTCCACATCCTTCTTCTGGAGATAAGCCAGCAGGCCACGGCGCTGGCCGACCATCATCAGCAGGCCACGACGGCTGTGGTTGTCCTTCTTGTGGACCTTCAGGTGCTCGGTCAGCTCATTGATCCGGGCAGTCAGAATGGCGATCTGCACTTCGGGAGAACCGGTATCGGTCTCGTGCAGGCGGTTGGCTTCGATCACTTCGGCCTTTTTGTCTTTGAGAATCATTGGTATTTCCTCCTGTTTTTTATTCGCCGCAAGGCTGTGTGGGGGGCCTGGAAGGCGCTTTGCTGAAACAAAGCCTGAATCCCCGGACAAAGCACAAGGGCACACATTTGGATTTTACCATAGCTGCTCATAGATGTAAAGGAAAAAAACAGAAAAACCCGATGCTTTTTTATTCTTTCACCTGATAGCCGCAATAGGTGATGGCGGCCTTGGCCAAAACCGTGGTGGGGTCGACGCATTCCTCTTCCAGATGGAACAGCTCCTGGAGAATGGGAAGCTCGGTGCAGCCCAGGATAAAGTAACCGGCGCCCTTTTCCTTCATCTGCTGCAAAACTTTGCGGAAAGCCGCTTCATCCAGGTTCTCGCTGCCCGATTTCACCCCGTAGATCAGCTCCATCAGCACTTTCTGCTGCTCTTCGTCGGGAGCGATGCAGGGAACGCCCTGCTCTTCCAGGGCCTTGTGATAGATCCCCGAGCGGATGGTGCCGGTGGTTCCCAGCAGTCCCACCGGGGTATCGCCGTGGCTCTCCCGGCATGTGCGGGCGGTCTCCTCCAGCATGCTGATGAAGGGAATAGGGGAGACTTCCTTCAGCCGGGGCAGGAAGTAATGGGCGGTGTTGCAGGGCATGATGAGCACATCGGCCCCGATGGAAGAGAGCTTCTTCACCGAATCGGTCATGGCGGGTACCGGATCGGCTCCCCCTTCCAGAATGGCGGTGGTGCGGTCGGGGATCTGGGCATTGTCGTCGATATAGATGCGGATATGGTCATTATCGCAGCCAGCCTTGGTGAGCAGGACGATCTTCTTGAACAAGTCGGCGGTGGCCAGAGGCCCCATGCCTCCCAGGATGCCAATGGATTTTTTCATCTTTCTAACCTCACAAACAGAATTTTATTGATTTTCTTCCAGCCAACGGGTGGCGCAATGGGCGTAGAGGGCGGCCCCCACCGGCAGACAGCCTTCGTCCGGGGTGACAAAGGGGCTGTGGAGGGCATAGGTATACCCTTCTTCTGTGCTGCCCGCTCCCAGGTTGATCATCATGGACGGCACTTTGGTGGACACATAGGCAAAGTCCTCGCTGCCCAGAGAGGGCTGGTTTTCCCGGACGAATACCTTGTCCTCCGGCACGATCTCCTTGATGAAGGGGAGCATTTCTTCGCACAGGGCCGGGTTATTATAGGAAGGAGGTGTGCCGCCGGTGGGCTCTTCCACCCGGATGGTAGCCCGGAAGGCCTTGGCAATGCTTTCGGCCACTTCCCGCACCCGGCGGATGAGGAATTCCCGGTTTTCCGGAGACAGCGCCCGGATGGTGCCCTCCAAGGTGGCGGTGTCGGCGATGATATTGCAGGCCGAGCCGCCCTGGAACACCCCTACGGTGACGATGGACAGCTGATCGGCCGGCACTTCTCTGGCCGGGATCTCCTCCAAAGCGATGAGGATATGGGCGGCTACGCTGATGGCGTCCACACCCTGATAGGAAGAGGCCCCATGGCAGCCCTTGCCCTGGACGATGATGCGGAAACTGTCCCCCGAGGCGTGGGATGGGCCTTTGGTGAACTTGACGCTGCCCACCGGGCTTTCCGGATTGCCGGTGCCGATGTGCATGGCAAAGGCGGCGTCCACATGGGGATTTTCCAGCACGCCGTTTTCCACCATATCCCGTGCTCCGGCCAATTTTTCCTCGGCCGGCTGGAACATCAGCTTGACGGTGCCCGGAAGGGCGCTTTCATTTTCCTTCAGGAGCTTTGCAGCCCCCAGCAGCATGGCGGCGTGGAAATCGTGACCGCAGGCGTGCATACAGCCGTTTTTGCTGGCAAAGGGCAGATCGGTCTGCTCCGGAATGGGCAGAGCGTCGATGTCTCCCCGCAGCAGGATGGTTTTGCCCGGCTTACCCAGGGTGACCACCACCCCGGCTTTGCCGCAGCGCTCCCCTTCGATGCCCATGGCACGAAGCTGGCTCATGATCCGTTCCACAGTGTCGTCCAAATCAAAACCTACGCCGGCGTGAGAGTGGATATACCGGCGGTTTTCGGTGATCTCCTCCTGGAGTTCATAGGCGCGTTTCAGATAGGGATTCATTTGATTTCCTCCTTGTGATTTCGGGCCGAACGAACGGTTTTATTATAGTACTCCCGGGCCTGCTTGACAAGGACGCGATCCACCGGGGAGGGATCGTAGCGGGCCGACAGATACACCTGCCGCAGCAGCGTAAGCCCTTCCTGTTCATAACAGGACAGACACCGCTGCAAAATCTCCCGGGTGGTGCTCTCCGGCGTGATGTGGATGCCACGCTTGTGGGCATCCCGGAGAAAGCGGGCATAGTAATGGCGCACCGCCCGGCGAGGGTCCCGGGGCGTGAAGATCTCCCGCCGGGGGCTTTTGGGCTCCCGCCACTCTTCCCGGGTGTCCTCCATCTCGGTTTGCCGGTCGTCGCTGTAACGCCGCCTTGTCATACGCCAGAGCACATAACCCACAATGGCTATCAGAGCCAGAATCAGCGCGCCGATGATGATGCGCTGGAGCCACATAGGCGTTCTCGTCACCTGTTCATATTCCATACCCTTGAGGCCAAAGGCCAGCTCCATCTCTCCCTCAGTGGGCAGGGTGGGCTCAAACTTTCCGTGCAGCAGGGAATAGAAAAAGCGAAAAACATAGGCGATCACGGTGACCGCCAACAGCAAAAGCCGGGCAAAATTCACAACCACCAGATTGTAAAACAAGGCCAGACCATTGCGATAGAGAATCTGGGCCGGTTCTGTGGCCGAGATCAATGTGAGCGCAGCCAGAAAGACCAGCACGGCCAGATTCCGCAGCAGAAACTTCCTGTTTTCCAGCGTGGCCGGGCTGTGGCGCAGCATCCGGGTCTGGAGCACCGAGGATGCCAAAAAGAGAAAGGCCAGGGGCACCGCATCGGTGAGGGCGGCCACGCCGCCGCTGGCCAACGCCAGAAGGGGCATGGCAATGGCCAAAATAATGGAACAGCGGTTGAAATTTTCCAGAGCCATATCATAGGAATGATAGTAGATCTTGCGAAACACCAACAGCGTTCCATAAAGGCAGCCGAAGAGATAGACTCCGATATCCGGAGCGGTATGTAAAAAGAAAAGTCCGATGAGACACAACAGAAGGGGAAGCCGCTCCCACTTGTTCTTCCGGCTGTTCAGCAGACGGCACAGCGCCACGGCCAAAGGAGGGAGCAGACACAAAGGCAGGGGAATTCCATTCCCTTTCATCTGGGTGGCAAAATAATTGCCCAGGATGAAATAAAAGGAGAACTCCGACACCATTTTAAAACAAAACAGCAAATTCATCCGCTCACCTCCTGGGAACCCATCCCATCCTCCCGGGCGTTGATGATAAACAGGCGGCCCTGGCTCTGCTGAAACAGGGGAGCCAGGAAGGCGTCGCTTCTCTGCAACGGCGCAGGAGTGATAAGAATATGGGCCTGTCCGTCCCTGGCTCCCCGCACCGCCCGATTCACCAAAGAGGAGAAGGGTTCCCGCACATCATAAGTGGCCCGTCCCAGGCCCTCCAAAATGGCGCGGGTATGGCCGGAACCCAGACCGTCGGACACCTGGTTCCACTGGCCGATGGCTCCGGCGGTGGCTGCATTGGTGAGAAAGGAGCAGGAAAAGCCCCGCTTCTCCAGCGCCTCCAGCACCATACGGGTGAGGGAAAAGCACCGCTCCAGCTCCTCATGGCTGCCTCCCTCCACATTGAGCAGCACGGTGACGGTGTTTTCCACCGTGTGATCCAGCTCCTTGACCATCAGATGGCCGGTACGCACCGAGTGCTTCCAGCTGATGGACTTCATGGGCTCTCTGCCGGTATATTCCCGGGCGCCAATGGTGAGCATAGGGTCTTCCAGAATAAACCGCTGCACCGAAACATCCCCCAAAAATCCGCCCAAAGCCCGGCTGAGGGCCGGCTCTTCCACCCGGGCAGGAAGCACTACGATCTCATAAAAAAGGGGGACACTTTGGAATCGGCTGGTAAACCCCAGCAGGTCTCCGCCGGTGATGGTGGCATCGGAAATGAGACGCCGTCCTCTTTGGGGCAGACTGGCCTTGATACGCCGGGTGAGTTTTTGCCGGGGACCCAAAAAGCAGGAGGAATACAGCCTACAAACAGTAGGGTCGCTTTGAAAATGGCCCAGGTAGGCATTGAGACAGATATCATGGGGCAGGTTCTGCACCACTTCCAGATAGGACACCGGCAGCCATTTGCCATTTTGTATGGTGGTCAAAAGCTGAAATTCCTCCCCCGGTTCCACCACATTTTGGGAAGGGCGGCAGCTGTATGACACATGGGACAGAGCGCTTTTCACCGATACCAGCTCACAGAGCAGAGCGCAAATAATGAGCAGAAAAAGAAGGAAAAGCAAAGTGCCTCCCTCCTTTACAGGTTTTCTGTGGGCACCGGCACGGCGGCAATGAGCTTTTGCAGATAGGTCTGCACATCCCGGGAAGAAGCCAGGGAAGAGGAAGACAGGCGATGTCCCAGCACATGGGGCGCCATATCCTTCACATCCTCGGGAATGACGAAATCCCGGCCGTGGAAGGCGGCCGTCACCTGAGCGGCTTTGTACAGGGCGATGGCGCCGCGGGTGCTGACGCCCACGGAAAAGCCGCTGTCCTGGCGGGTCTTTTCCACCAGGTCCATGAGATAGCCGGAAACCACAGGAGAAAATTTCACCTGGGTGTAGTTTTCCCGCACATAGGCGATGTCCTCCGGTGTGACGGTGGCCTGTAAAGAGTCGATCATATGGGCTGTGCTGGGCCGGCCGATCAGCTCCAGTTCCTCCTGCCGGTCGGGGTAGCCCATGTGCAGACGCATGAAGAACCGGTCGGTCTGGGCTTCCGGCAAGGGGAAGGTGCCATAGGACTCCAGGGGGTTCTGGGTGGCCATGACCATAAACGGCTCTTCCAGGGGATAAGTCTTGCCGTCCACCGAGATCTGCCGCTCCTCCATGGCCTCCAGCAAACTGGACTGAGTGCGGGGCGTGGCCCGGTTGATCTCGTCGGCCAGCACGATATTGGCGAAAAGGGGCCCGGGGTGGAATTCAAATTCCCCGGTCTTTTGGTTGTAAAAGTCGATGCCGGTCAAATCAGAGGGCAGCAGATCCGGGGTGAACTGGATACGGCTGAACTTGCCGCCCAGCACCTTGGAAAAGGCTCTCAGCATCATGGTTTTGCCGGTGCCCGGCACATCCTCCAGCAGCACATGGCCCGAGCAGACAAAGCAGGTGAGCACCAGCTGGGCCACCTCTCTTTTTCCCACGATCACCGAGCACACCGGCTCCAGAACGGCATCGCGGAAGCTTTCAAATCGTTTGATATCCACAGGCAAAATCTCCTCTCTGAAAAATGGGGATGCAGATGATCCATATAGATATGACAAAGGCCGTTTTGCAAAGGGTTTCTTTGCAAAACGGCCAGGCTTGTCCGAATGTCTTATTCCTCGCTGATGGCGCCAACGGGGCAAGTGGAAGCACAAGCGCCGCAGGACACGCAAGTGTCGGCATTGATCTCGTAGTGAGAATCGCCTTCGCTGATCGCGCTGACGGGGCACTGAGCCGCGCAAGCGCCGCAGCTTACGCAAGCATCGCTGATTTTATAAGCCATGGGAAAAGCACCTCCTCTTTAAATTACAGATTCATCATACCATGATTTGCGGAAATTGCAAATGAATTTTTTGCGAATCTTCGGAAAAAATACCCTCAGCGAAAAAATGACAAAAAAGGTGGCGTCGAAGAAAGTGGAAAAAAATCAAAACCTGGAAAATCTGTCCTGGCGACAGCTCCGTCAGGAATTGGGCGGGCCTGTGACCCTTCCCCACGAAAACCGATTCGGCAGTGCATCCATGCCCTCCGCTCTTTCCTCCCAGCCCAAAACCCAGTGAACAGGGTTTTGGGGCTACATACGCTGCCTCTTGCAATTTGAAAAATATTTGCTATACTGTTGGCATAAAGTCAAAGAAAGTCAAAGTCAAATATTTTGAAGAAGGGAATCCCCATGAAACTGTCCGATCTCATCGCCCAATTCATCACCGACCAGCTCACCGGCCAGGACGCCGTGGAGCTTCAACGCAGCCAGCTGGCCAGCCGCTTCGGCTGCGCCCCCAGCCAGATCAACTATGTGATCGAGACCCGATTTTCCCCGGCCCGGGGATTCAGTGTGGAATCCCGCCGGGGCGGCGGGGGATATATCCGCATTGTCCGGGTACCCATGGGGCCTTCTGCCCTTTTGCAGCACACCGTGGCCGCTCTGGGAGAGCAGGTGGATCAATCGGGAGCCCAACTGCTTCTGTACGATCTGCACAAGGCGGGCATCCTGGGGGATGAGTGCTTCTGCGCTCTGAAAGCCTGCCTGGGCGACCAGGCCCTCTCCGCCGTTCCCCAGTCTCTTCGCCCCAGACTGCGGGCGGAAATGCTGGGGGCCGCTTTGGCAGCTCTGGCTGCCGCACAATAACAAGAAAGGAGGCTATGGGTATGCTGTGCCAAAAATGTGGCAAGAATCAAGGAGAAGGTTACTTTCGCTGCTTTTCTGAAAACGGTTGGGTGAGCTTGTGGCTGTGCCCCGCCTGCGCCAGGGAGGAGGAGGCTATTCCCTGCAAAGGTAAGCAAGCCCCTTCTCTGGAAGATCTGCTTCCCCCAGCGCCGGAAATGACATCTTCCTCCGGCCGGGTCTGTCGCTGCGGCGCCCGGGAAGAGGAAGTCCGCCGCACCGGAAAGCCGGGCTGTGCCCATTGTTATGAAACCTTCCGGGATATTTTTGCCCCTGTGATCTCCAAGATACAGGGGGACACACACCATCAAGGGCAAGCCCCCCGCAGCCAGGAAGGACGGCAGAATATCCTGCGTCTGCGCCAGCAGCTTCAGCAGGCGGTAGAGCGGGAAGAATACGAAAAGGCCGCCCTTTTGCGTGACACATTGCATCAGATGGAAAACACCTCCGGGGAGGGAAACATATGACCCAGCACACATGGCTGAGCGACCCCTATCTGGCTTTGGGCGCCCAGGTACGCCTGCGGCGCAATGTGGACGGTCTGCCCTTCGGTCCCCGTTTGCAGGAAGCACAGGCCCTGGGCCTGCTGCATCGGGCCGAGGATGCATCAAAGCGGGCATCGGGCGCAGAAATGGTTTTAGTGCCTTTACAGGATCTTTCTCCCGATTGCCGCCAGGCTTTGATGGCTCAGGGGCTGATTTCCCGGGATATGGAGCAAAAAGACCCCTGCGGTCTGATCTGGGGCTGGGACAAAAGTCTATCCCTTTTGGTCAATGGGGAAGAGCACCTGACCATCCAGGCCCAGGGAGAAGCCCCGGACCTAAAGCCGCTGCTGAAAAAAGCCATGGATCTGGAAACTCTGCTGGAAGAAAGCCTGGACTTTTCCTATGACGAAGAGTGGGGCTATCTCACCCAGGACCCCCAGCACATCGGCACCGGATTACAGGCTTCGGTGGTGCTCCATCTGCCCCTGCTCACCCGCACTGGCCAGATCAAAAATGTGGCGGCTGCGGCCCGACGGGTGGGAATCAAAATGGAAAACGCCCCAAGCCGCCGGGAAAGTTACCGTCTTATGAACCAGGCTACCTTGGGCATGGACGAAGAAAGCATCATTCACAAGGTCAATGAAGCCGCCCAAGGGATCTTATCCCGGGAAATAGCCTGGCGGCAGGCTTTCCGCCGCCAGCATCCCGGTGTGATGGAAGACCGGGTGTGGCGGGCCATGGGCATTGCCCGCTGCGCCCGGCGGATGGACTGGGAGGAAGGGCAGCTGGCCGTCTCCCAGCTGCGGTTGGGAGCATCCCAGGATATTCTGCCCGGGTTTTCTCCCGGAGGGCTCAAACGGCTGGAGGAAGAAATTCATCCTGCCCTTTTGACCCTTCGGGTGGGTCATACCCTTTCCGCCCAGGAGGAAGAAGAGACCAGAGCCCGCTGCTTCCGCCGGGTTCTTTCCCAGATTGCCCTGGAGGACTGAACAAAGGAGGTCACCATTTCACATGGCAAACAACAGATGGACGGAAAAAGCCCAAAACGCCCTGCGTCTTTCCTATGAGGCGGCCAGCGCTCTGGGCCACAACTATGTGGGTTCGGAGCACATTCTCCTGGGCCTTTTGGGAGAAAAGCGGGGAGTGGCTTCCAAAATACTCCTTTCCTATGGCGTGACAGGGGATGCCCTCACCGCCGCCATCGTCCAGGCCATTGGCAAGGGAACACCCGGCGTCCAGCCCATGGGCATGACGCCCCACGCCAAGGAGATCATGGAGCTGGCCGCCGCAGAAGCGGCTGGGCAAGGGGCGGGGTACATCGGCACCGAGCACCTGCTCATGGCTATTCTTCGGGAGAAGGACAGCGCTGCCATGGGCCTGTTCCGGGCTTTGGGCACCGACACCCGGGCCATCTACCGGACGCTGGAAGAGGGGGGGAGAGAAGAATCTCCCCTTGCAAGTCCGGGGGAGGGCCGGAAAACCGGGGAGAAAAACACACTCAAGGCTTTGGGGCAATTTGGCATAGACCTGACCGCCCGGGCTCGAGAGGGAAAACTGGACCCGGTGATCGGCCGGGAGCAGGAAATCCAGCGGGTGATGCAGATCCTTTCCCGGCGGCAGAAAAACAATCCCTGTCTCATGGGAGAGCCGGGCGTGGGCAAAACCGCCATTGCCGAAGGTCTGGCCCAAAAAATCGTGCAGGGGGATGTGCCCGAGACCCTCAGCGGCAAGCGGCTGATCACCCTGGACCTGAGTGCCATGGTGGCCGGAGCCAAATACCGGGGTGAATTTGAAGAACGGCTGAAAAACGCCCTCCAGGAAGTAAAGAGAGCCGGGAATATCATTCTCTTTATTGATGAGCTGCACATGATTGTGGGGGCCGGGGCCGCCGAAGGGGCAGTGGACGCCGCCAATATCCTGAAACCCGCCCTGTCCCGGGGCGAACTCCAGGTGATCGGTGCCACCACTACCCAGGAATACCGGAAGCACATCGAAAAAGATGCCGCTTTGGAGCGTCGATTCCAGCCGGTGACGGTGGAAGAGCCCTCCCAGGAGGACGCCCAGAAGATCCTGCTGGGTCTGCGGGACAAATACGAAGCCCATCACAAAATCAAAATCACCGACGAGGCCATCCGGGGGGCGGTGGAGATCAGCGCCCGGTATATCCCCGACCGGTATCTGCCGGACAAGGCCCTGGATCTGTTGGACGAAGCGGCCTCCCGGGCCAGATTGAAAAACATGACCCCGCCGCCTTCCCTCAAGGCTTTGGAAGATACCATCGCCCAAACCGAAAAGGAGAAGGAGGAAGCGGTGCGCACCCAGGACTTTGAGCGGGCCGCCGCCTTACGGGATGAAGAAAAACAGCAGAAAGCCCAGCTGGAAGAGCAGAAAGAACAATGGGCTCTTTCCCGGGGCCGGATCTCCGGGGCCATCGGTCTGGAGGACATCGCCCAAGTGGCCGCTCTGCTCACCGGCATCCCGGTAGCCCAGATGACCGAGGACGAAGCCGTGCGCCTGGCCCACCTGGAAGAAGAACTCCACCGCCGGGTGGTAGGGCAGGAGGAGGCCGTGCGGGCTGTGGCCAAAGCCATTCGCCGGGGACGGGTGGGACTGAAAGATCCCAACCGTCCTGTGGGCAGCTTTCTCTTCCTGGGCCCCACCGGCGTGGGAAAAACCGAACTGGCCAAGGCGTTGGCCCAGGGGGTGTTCGGGGAGGAAAAATCCCTGATCCGCCTGGACATGAGCGAATACATGGAGCGCCACAGCGTCTCCAAGCTGGTGGGCTCGCCGCCGGGATATGTGGGCTATGAAGAGGCAGGACAGCTCACCGAAAAAGTGCGGCGCAAACCTTACTGCGTGCTCCTGTTTGACGAGATCGAAAAGGCCCATCCCGATGTGTTCAACCTGCTTTTGCAGGTGCTGGACGACGGCATCCTCACCGATTCCCAGGGCCGCCGTGTGGATTTTAAAAACACCATTATCATCATGACCTCTAATGTGGGGGCCAGCCAGCTGCAAAACAAGCGTCCCCTGGGCTTTGGCGGCGCACAAGGGGAAGAAGAAGACCGGCAGATGAAAAAAGAGCTGCTGGCCCAGCTGAAAAAGGCTTTCCGTCCGGAATTCCTTAACCGCATTGACGACACCATCGTCTTTACCCGGTTGCAAAAGGATGAGATCCGCCAGATTGCCGCCCGTCTGATGGATCAAGTAGTAGAGCGGCTCCGGCCAGCCGGTCTGGAGGCCTCCTATGACGATGCTCTGCTGGATCATCTGGCCGAAAGCGGCTTTGACCCGGACTATGGCGCACGGCCTCTGCGGCGGGCCATACAGTCCCAGATCGAGGATCTGGCCGCCATGGAGCTGCTGGAAGGCCATGTGAAAAAAGGGGAGCATGTGCTCTTTACCCTGCGCGACGGTGAAGTACTGTTGGAAAAAGCAGAGGACCGGGAACCTGCTTTTGCCCCGGCTCTTTCCTAAAAGCAAAAGCCCCGGCGGAATGTCCCGCCGGGGCTTCATTTATTTCAGTGTTCCATATGCCGGCCCAAAAAGGCGGCCATTGCCTGACAAAGCTTGCTTTCGCTGTCGGAAGCGGTCTTGCTCTCTCCCAGGCAGGCCACAGCTCCCAGCAGATCCCCACCCGACAGAATGGGGGCGGCGGAAGTGACAAACAAGGGCACCTCTCCCTGACACAGGGGAAGGGGCTTTCCTGCACCGGCCCGATACACCTGCCGCTCCTCCATCATCTGACACAGCTCCGGGGAAAGCCTGCCTTCCTGCACCTCTTTGCGGCAAGGACCCGCCGCGGCCACCACCGAATCCCGATCGGTGACCACGGCGCTGCACCCCAGGGTACGGAAAATGGCGTCGCACATCTGCTGGGCAAATTCTCCCTGGTCATCCATCATGGAATATTTTTTAAAAATCACGCTGCCGTCCTTTTCGGTAAAGATCTCCAGCGGGTCTCCCTCCCGGATACGCAAAGTGCGCCGGATCTCCTTGGGAATCACCACCCGCCCCAGATCGTCAATACGCCGGACGATACCGGTAGCTTTCATATGCCAATTTCTCCTTTTATTTCAGATACTGGGAATAGTGTATGGAATCCATGGGCAGTTATACAGGCAAAGACGGGAAGAAATCCCTCTTGGCTTTTCCTTTGTCCCCAGGCCTTTGCCACCTTTTCAAACAAAAGTTTTCCATCCCCCCTTGACGAGACAAGATGCTTTGGCTATACTATTAGTTAGTGTCCTAATTAGTTTCAGAAAGAAGGATGACGATTGAAGCTGGAACGCATGATTGGCGCCCGGATCAAGTCCCTTTCCAATTTGCTCAAACGACAGGTGGATCAATCCATGTCCGAAATTGGAATCGAGCCCCTCACCGGTATGCAGGGGCGCATTGTGGGCTATTTGGGGCATCACCAGGATCAGGATGTTTTTCAGCGGGATATCGAAGAGGAGTTTCAGATCCGCCGCTCCACGGCCACAGGCATTTTGCAGCTTCTGGAGAAAAAGGGGCTTTTGGAACGCCGCCCGGTGGCCCGGGATGGGAGACTGAAAAAACTGGTGCTCACTCCCAAGGCTCTGGCCATCCACCAGTGCATCGAAGAGCGGATCATCCAAAGCGAAAACGATCTGTACAGCTGCCTTACGCCGGAAGAACTGGAGCAGTTTTTCGTCATCACCGACAAGCTTCGCCATCATCTGGAAAAGAAATAAATCAATGGAATCAGTAAATCTACGCCGCCGCGGGCGGCGTTTCTCCCGCCTATATAGTTAGGATGCTGACAGTCAGCTCCATAACAATTTGCTATATTTTTCAATTTTAAGGAGGTCCCTATGCTCAAAACACTGCTTTCCCATCTGCGGGAATTCAAACGGGTCTCCATCCTCACGCCCATCTTTGTGGTGTTGGAAGTGGTGATGGAGGTGCTCATCCCTCTGATGATGGCCGCCATCATCGACAACGGGGTGGAGAAGGGGAACATGGCCTATGTGTACCGCACCGGTCTGCTGATGGTGCTCATGGCAATGCTCTCCCTGTTTTTCGGCGCCTGCGCCGGACGCCTGGCCGCCAAGGCCAGCAGCGGCTTTGCCCGCAACCTGCGCCGGGGAATGTTTGCAAATATCCAGCGCTTTGCCTTTTCCAACCTGGACAAATATTCCACCGCCGGTCTGGTCACCCGTATGACCACCGATGTGACCAATGTGCAAAATGCCTTTCAGATGATTCTGCGTATGTGCACCAGAGCTCCCACCATGCTTCTGTGCGCCTTGGTGATGGCCTTTTCCATCAACGCCAGATTGTCTCTCATCTTTGTGGCAGCCATCATCTTCCTGGGCTTCTGCCTGGTGCTCATCACCAAAAACTCCCATCCGGTCTTTCTCCGGGTCTTCCGCAAATACGACGCCCTCAATGCCAGCGTCCAGGAAAATGTGGGCGCCATTCGGGTGGTAAAGTCCTATGTGCGGGAAGACCATGAGATCAGCAAATTTGAACAGGCCTGCCAAAATGTGTACCGGCTCTTTGTCCGGGCCGAGCGGGTGCTGGTGCTCAACGCCCCGGTGATGCAGCTGACCGTCTATGGCTGCATCCTGCTTCTGTGCTGGCTGGGCGCCAAAATGATCGTGGTGAACGATCTGACCACCGGTCAGCTGATGAGCCTGTTTTCCTATGTGATGAATATCCTCATGAGTCTGATGATGATCTCCATGGTCTTTGTTATGATCACCATGGCCCGGGCTTCCGCCGACCGTATTGCCCAGGTGCTCACCGAAGAGCCCGACCTGGAAAACCCGGAACACCCGGTAACCACCGTCAAAGACGGCTCCATCCAGTTTTCCCATGTGACCCTGCGGTATTCTTCCGGCGGCAAGCCGGTGCTGCGGGACATCGATCTGACGGTGGAACCGGGGGAGACCCTGGGCATCATCGGCGGCACCGGCTCTTCCAAATCCAGCCTGGTGCAGCTGATCCCCCGGCTTTACGATGTGAGCGAAGGCTCGGTGGCCGTGGGCGGCGTGGATGTGCGCCGCTATGACTTGCAGACCCTGCGCAACGAAGTGGCCATGGTGCTGCAAAAGAATGTGCTCTTCTCCGGCACCATCCGGGAAAACCTGCAATGGGGCAAAAAAGACGCCACCCAGGAAGAGCTGGAGCACGCCTGCCGTCTGGCCCAGGCCCATGACTTTGTCACGGCACTGCCTCAGGGCTATGACACCTACATTGAGCAGGGAGGCACCAATGTGTCCGGCGGCCAGAAGCAGCGGCTATGCCTGGCCCGGGCCATTCTGAAAAACCCCAAGATCATGATCCTGGATGACTCCACCAGCGCCGTGGATACCCGCACCGACAAGCTCATCCGGGACGCCATGGCCCAGGAGCTGCCGGGCACCACCAAGATCATCATTGCCCAGCGTATTTCCTCGGTGCAAGACTGCGACCACATCCTGCTGCTGGATGCCGGAAGCATCTGTGCCTATGGTACCCATGAGCAACTTCTGGAAACCAGCCCCATCTATAAAGAGATCTATCTTTCCCAGCAGAAAGGAGGGGATGAAGAATGAGCCCCATGCCCAAAGGACCCATGATGCAGAAAGGCCCGGCCGTGGCCCATCCCTGGAAGGTGCTGCGCCGCCTGTTCGCCTATTTGCTCAAGCGTTATAAATTCCAATGTCTCCTGGTGTTTGTGCTCATTTTGTGCGGCACTGCCGCCATGGTCATAGGCAACCTGTTCATCAAGACATTGATCGACGACTATATCGCTCCGTTCCTCACCCAAAGCTCTCCCGATTTCACCCCGCTGCTCCGGCAGCTTGTGCGCATGGGTCTGATCTTCCTGGCGGGCGCTCTGTCCACCCTGGCCTACAACCAGATCATGGTGTATGTGACCCAAGGCACCCTGCGCAGCCTGCGCTGTGACCTGTTCCGCCACATGGAGACCCTGCCCATCCGCTATTTTGACACCCACCCCCACGGGGATATCATGAGCATCTACACCAACGATATCGACACCCTCCGTCAGATGATCAGCCAGAGTATACCTCAGCTGGTGTCCTCAGCGGTGACCATTCTGGGCGTTCTGCTCTCCATGATCTCCCTGAACATCCCCCTCACCTGCCTGTCTTTGTTCATGGTGGGGCTGATGCTGCTGGTCACCCGGCAGATCACCAACCGCTCGTCCCGTTATTTTGTGGCCCAGCAAAAAAACCTGGGCACTGTCAATGGCTACATCGAAGAGATGATGGAAGGGCAGAAGGTCATCAAGGTTTTCTGCCATGAAAAAGAGAATGTGGACCGGTTCAATGCGCTTAACGATGAGCTGTTCCACAGCGCCGACAACGCCAACGGCTTTGCCAACATCCTCATGCCCATCATGGGCAACATGGGCAACCTGAGCTATGTGCTCACCTCCATTGTGGGTGCTCTTCTGGCCATCGGCGGTGTAGGCGGCTTCACTCTGGGCGGCCTTGCCTCCTTCCTCCAGTTCAACCGCAGCTTCAACCAGCCCATCTCCCAGATCTCCCAGCAGATCAATGCCATCATCATGGCCCTGGCCGGCGCCCAGCGGATCTTCACCTTGCTGGACGAAGAGCCCGAAGAGGACGAGGGCGATGTGACCCTGGTCAATGTGCTTCTGGACAAAAACGGCAAGCTTCAGGAGACTCAGGACCGCACCGAGCTGTGGGCCTGGAAGAGCCCCGACGGCACCCTCACACCTCTGCGGGGCGATGTGCGCATGAAAGATGTAACCTTCGGCTATGTGCCGGAGAAAACCGTGCTTCACAACATCAGCCTCTATGCCAAGCCGGGCCAGAAAATCGCCTTTGTGGGTGCCACCGGCGCAGGCAAAACCACCATCACCAACCTGATCAACCGATTCTATGACATCGACCGGGGCGAGATCCTCTATGACGGCATCCCGGTCAGCCGCATCCACAAAGAATCCCTTCGCCGGTCTCTGGGCATCGTTTTGCAGGATACCCACTTGTTCACCGGCACCGTTATGGACAACATCCGCTATGGACGCCTGGACGCCTCCGATGAGGATGTGATCCGGGCCGCACGCCTGGCCAATGCCGACACTTTCATCGAGCAGCTTCCTCAGGGCTATGCCACCATGCTCACCGCCGACGGCGGCAGCCTGTCCCAGGGCCAGCGTCAGCTTCTGGCCATTGCCCGGGTTGCGGTGGCCGACCCGCCGGTGCTCATTCTGGACGAAGCCACTTCCTCCATCGACACCCGCACCGAGCGGATCGTGCAGGAAGGCATGGACAATCTGATGTCGGGCCGCACGGTGTTTGTCATTGCCCACCGTCTGTCCACCGTCCACAATTCCAACGCCATCATGGTGCTGGAAAACGGCAACATCATCGAGCGGGGCACCCACGAAGAGCTGATGGAGCAAAAAGGCCAATACTATCAGCTCTATACCGGCAAATTCGAATTATCCTGATTCCTCCCATACAAAAAAGCTGTCCGGAAAAATTTCCGGACAGCTTTTTTACGCTTCTTCTTTTTTCACAATGGCTTTTTTCCGCCATTTGCCCCGACGGTAGGCGATTACCGACAGCATGGCGCCCATACACCAGGAAATCAGCAAACTGATAAACAGGCAATAGGGGGAGTGCATCACGGCAGCCAGGCCATAGGCCAGCGGCACCCGGATGACCACTGTGGTGATGAGAGAGATCCACATGGGGCTCATGGTGTCACCCGCACCCCGCATGACGCCGGACAGCGTCTGGGTAATGGCCATAGCAATATAACCCAGAGCCAGCACCCGCAGCATATTCCGGCCCATCTCCACCACTTCCGGCGTATCGGTGAACAACCGGATGAGAGAGGAGCCAAAGATCACAATGGCCGCCACCAGTGCGGCGATGACCACCAGTCCCAGGCGCAGACCATCCCGGATGCCTTCTTCCACCCGGTCGGTGCGTCCGGCACCCATATTCTGGCCGGTGTAGGTGGTCATGGCATTGCCAAAGGTGAAGTTGGGCATCATGGCAAAGCCGTCCACACGCATGACCACGGTATTCACCGCCACCACCAAAGCGCCGAAGCTGTTGGTGAGCGACTGCACCACAATGGCCGACATGGAGAAGATGGCCTGGGACAAACCGGAGGGCAGGCCCAGAATCAAAAGCTCCTTGGCCAGAAGGAGGTGAGGCTTCAAAGTGTGGAGGTTGATGTCCAGGGTATCCTTCATCCGGAACAGACGGAACAGACAGAGGGAGGCCGACAAGAACTGGGCGATGATGGTGGCGATGGCCACACCGGCCACACCCCAGCCAAACTTGGCCACAAACAGAAGGTCCAGAACGATATTGGTCAAACAGGCCGCCATCAAAAACAGCAGCGGCATCACCGAATCTCCCATGCCTCGCAGCACACCGGCGATGATGTTGTAATAGGCCATGCCGGCAATACCCAGGAAATAAATGGTGAGATAGGAGGATGTCATATCAAAGATCTCCACCGGCGTATCCACCATGCGCAAAAAAGGCGGCACCAACAGCGGGCCGACAATCATGATGATAATAGAGGCCAGCAGAGAAAGGGTGATGACCGTTCCCACCGTATCGGACAGTTCCGAACGGCGCTTGGCACCAAAATACTGGGCCACCATCACATTGGCGCCGGTGGAGATACCCACAAACAGCACCAAAAGCAAATTGATCATGGGGCCGCTGGCTCCCACGGCCGCCAGGGCATTGTCGCCCACATAACGACCTACCACAATGGAGTCCACCGTATTATAAAGCTGCTGGGCCAGATTTCCAATGAGCAGAGGAATGGAAAACTGGATGAGTTTTTTCACCGGGCTGCCCACCGTCATATCCTGGGCGCCCATAAATCGGGCAAGGCCTTTGGCCATGGGATCACTTCCTTCCATGATTTTCGCCGGCAAACAGTTTAGAGTCGAAACTGCTGCAATGAAAAGAATACCATAAAATCGCAGTTTCCGCAAGCGCCCACCATTTTTGCCCAAAAGCAAAGAGCGCCCTTTTATCGCAAGGGCGCTCTTTGTTTGCATATTAAGGCAGCTTTTTGCCGCAGCGGCGGCAGAAATCATAGTCCTTTTCCGCCGGGGCCCCGCAGTAAGGACAAAAGCCTCCTTGCGGCCTTTTGTTTTCCTCCGCAGGGGAGGAGGGAGGGGCTATCCTCTTTTCCAACGGATCGGGCTCCTCGCCGTCCTCGGTGATGTCAAACATCGAATACCGGTTTTCCCCCGTGGCATTTTTAAACTGATAGACGGCCTGCAAAACGGCAAACAAAATGAAAACCACGCCGAACAAGGCAAAAATCCCGGCTCCCATCTGCACAGCCGCCATGGTCCAGATGACGCCAAACACCCCGGCGAAAATGCTGCCCAGGCCTCCCATCATGGAAGGGCCCCGTCCGGGCTTGATGCTTTTCATAAAATACCCTCCTTGCCATACCAAATTCCATAAATGCAAATCAAATTTTCCTCAGTATAGCACACAGTCTCTTCGCCGGAAAGAGGAAAACAAAAAAGCCCTGGGAGAAATCCCAGGGCCTTGGCTTTTTTCTTGTTCTTACAGGATGGTGAGAACAAAGGTGAGGACGATGAAGCAAATGGCGGTGATGGTGGTCAGCCGCTCCAGCTTGGCGTCCAGAGAACGGGCTTTGTTCTTCCCGAAGAAGGTGTCGGCCACGCCGTTGATAGAACCGGAGAGGCCAGCCTGCTTGCCGGACTGGAAAATAACGGTCAAAATAAGCACCAGGCTGACAATCACCTGGATGATGGTCAATACAAGACGAACGGTCTCACTCATTCTAAAAAAACCTCCGGTCAATCATAGGATGGTAAATACTTTGATTTCGATGCATTCAATATAATACCACAATCCCTGGCAAATGGCAAGGACTTTTTCCATTACAGCAGGATCAGGCCGTATTTTTTCACCAACGGCCGCAGATCCTCCTCTTCCAAAGGCCAGGTGCCGTCATAGACCGCCCGGCCCCAGAAGGCCCGCAGCGCCCGCTCCAGCAGTACCGGGTCCTGGGCGCACAAACTAATGGGCATCTTGACCATATACTGCTCGGCGGTAAAGAGATCCACTGCATCCTCATCGGGCAGCAGCAGGCGCAAAGCGGTGCAGCCGTCGCTTTCCAGCTCCAGCAGCTGCTGGGTGAAATCCCCCTGGCACTCCAGTTCCCCGTCGATGTCAAAGGTGGGGTCCAGCAGATGATCTCGGCCATTGGACACGGCGATGAACCAGTCCTCCTCCGGCGGGTCGGCTATGACCAGCTCCCGCTTCCAAAACCCTGTTTCTTCTCCCAGCTCTCCCAGATGAATGCAGGCGCTTTCATCCAGACCCATCATCAGGCAGGACCGGGGGAAGGCGGCCACCAACTGCCGGTCGCTTTCTTTGGGCAAAATGACCCCCACAGGGATTCGGGCATCCTCCCACAAGGTGCTGAACAGGCGGGGCAGCTCTTCCATCGCCTCATTGTCCCCGGCGGTAAAGAGCACCGCCGCACAGCCCATGCTTTGCAGCAGGATCAGAGAGGCATCTCCGTCCCAGCCATCGGGGGTGTGGCTTTCTTCATCCAGGGTGAGGCAGGCCACAAAGGCCGGTTTTCCGGGGCTCTCCTGGCAGGCCAGCAAGGCGGCCCGCTGCTGTGGCACCGGCATGCCGCAATCGGCCATGACAAACCCCTGGGCATCCCCGATGATGGCTTTGAACTGCTCCACCCATTGCTGGGTGCCTTCCTCCTCCTGCTCCGGCAGGGCAAACAGCAGGTGGTCGGGCCGCTGCAACGGCCAGGGCAGGTCCTCGCCTTCGCCCTCAGCGGAAGACTGAGGGCACAGCAGGGCAGGGAGGAAAAAGGGAAGTGGTTTCATCATTCGCTCTCCTTTTTAAGCAGCAGGAGTCTCCTGGCCCTGGTTTTCCTCTGGCGCAGGGGTCTCCTCTGTCTGTGTCAGATTGGTAAAGTTGCCGTATTCATCCACGGTGTATTGCAGCGGCTGCTTGGCATATTCCCGGGCCAGCTCCAAAGCATACTGAAGCTGCTTGTCCGCCACCACCTGCTGAGAGGCCATGTCGGTGAGCTGCTGGTTGATGAGGGCCGCTGTCTGGGCATCCAGATAATTCTGAGGTGCAATGCCCCGATAGCCGCGGAAGGCGTTGAGGGCATCGGCGGTGAGCTGATCGAACTCATACATATCGGCTTTCTGGCTCTCGTCCAGAAGGCCCAGCGCCACCAGAGCGCAGTTGAGCTTATAGGTATCCTCCGACCAGTTGGTGATGTTGAGGAACCGCTCGGGCACCTTGTCGCACTGGGCGGCAGGGTGGGGCTCTGCCGTGTTTTCCACCTCATGATCGGGAACTAGGCCCACGCCGTCATAGTCCGGGGTAGAAGGGGCGATCAGCTCCAGGCCGGTGATGACCACGGCAGAACCGTCGTCAAACACCAGATGATACTGGCCACGGGCCTTGCCATAGGTGGTGGTGCCCACGCTTTCGGCATAACCCAGATCGCACAGAGAACTGATGACGATCTCCGAAGCGCTGGCGCTGCCTTCGTCCTGCAGAATGAGGATCTTGTTGAGCCGGGGGCCCATGCCCTCGGATTTATAGACCTCGATGTTCTTGTCCTCGCCCTGACGGCTGGAGATGGCGAAGAAGTTCTTTCCCTCATCGGGAATCAGCCGGTTGAGGGCGTTGAGGGCCATGTTCACTTCACCGCCAGGATTGCCCCGCAGATCCAGAATGAGCACGCCGCACTGGTTTTCCACCAGATCCTTAATGGCAAAGACAAACTGGAGATAGGAGGTGGTCTCGGCAAAGCGGGTCCACTTCATATAATAGATGCCGTCCTCCAGCACCTGGGAGGAAAAGTTGGAAATGTTGATGTATTTCCGCTCCAGCACATAGGTATAGCCGCCGGTGGCCCGCCGGACGCTGACGGTGACCTTGGTGCCTTCTGCGCCCCGCAGCAGGGGAGAGACCTGATCCAGCGTCATGCCGTGAGTATAGGTGCCATTCACCGACACCAGAATATCCCCCGGCTGGATGCCGGCCTTCTGGGCGCTGCTCCCTTGGGTGACGGCGGCGATGCGCACATCTTCTCCGTACTGCTCCAAAGTGACACCCACGCCCACATAGCTGGAGTTTGAGGGGTAGCTCACATCATACTGACCGGCAGGCACATAGTTGGAATACCGGTCATAGCTGCTGAGCATGCTGCTCATCAGCTTTTCGTAAGCCTCAGGGTCTTCCTCAAAGAGGGTCTTGAGGCCCCGGGCCAGCGGATCGTCGCTCATGGAGGAGTCCACCGCCACCTGGCGGATCAGATCCACAATGGACATCAGGTTATCATACTGTTCCTCCGCCGTGAAGGCCGACGCCGGCACGCTCAGGGAAACACAAAGGACCAAAGCGCACAAAAGCGCTTTGAGTTTTCTCGCGGTTTTCATCTTTCTTTCCTTTCCTGGGGCGAAGCCAAAAGAGGGCAAACAACAGTTTACATTACATCTTGTCGGGAGCGGTGACGCCAAAGACCGACAGACCATTTTCGATGACGGTGGCCACCTGGCGGATCAGATAGACCCGGGCATCCCGCAGGGCCTCTGTCTCCGCATCCCGGATGCGGCTGACGGTGTAGAACCGGTGGAAGGCAGCGGCCACATTGTTCACATACCGGTTGATGCGGGAAGGCTCCCGATCCCGGGCGGCCAGGCGGATCTCTTCGGGCAGACGGGCCAGTTCCCGGATGAGTTCCAGCTCCTCTTCGCTTTTCAGCAGGGACAGGTCGGGATTCTCACTGCACTGTACCCCTTCCTGCTCCAGGTTCCGCAGGATGCTCTTGACCCGGGCGTGGGCATACTGGACATAATACACCGGGTTTTCGTTGTCCTCCCGCACAGCCAGGCCCAGGTCAAACTCCAGGTGGGTGTCGGCGGCCCGGGAGTTGAAGAAGTAGCGGGCAGCATCGCAGGAGATTTCATCCAACAGGTCGGACAGGGTGATGGCCTTGCCGGTACGCTTGCTCATACGCACCACTTCGCCGTCCCGCATCAGCCGCACCAGCTGCATCAGCACGATCTCCAGCCGGTTAGAGCCGTCCAGGCCCAGGATGTCCAGAGCAGCTTTCAAACGGGCCACATGGCCGTGGTGATCGGCGCCCCAGATGTTGATGACCCGGTCAAAGCCCCGCTGTTCAAACTTGTTCCGATGATAGGCGATGTCAGCGGCAAAATAGGTGTAGAAGCCGTTGGCCCGGCGGAGCACATCGTCCTTTTCGCAGCCGTAGTCGCTGGTGCGCAGCCAAAGAGCCCCTTCGTTTTCATAGGTGGCACCCTTTTGGGTGAGCAGATCCACCGTCTCCTTTACATAACCGGAGTCATGGAGGGTGGATTCAAAGAACCAGGTGTCATAGGTGATCCGGTACTTTTCCAGATCCCGGCGCATTTTGGCCAGGTTCTTTTCCAGGCCGAACTGCACCAGAGCGTCATGACGCTCCTTCTGGGATACATTCCGGTAGGAATCCCCATGCTGCTCATAGAAGATCTTGGCCAGCTCCCGGATATCATCGCCATGATAGCCGTCCTCAGGGAAGGGGACATTCTCTTCCCCGTCCAGGATTTGAAAATACCGGGCCTCCAGAGACTGAGCGAACTTTTCGATCTGGTTGCCGGCGTCGTTCACATAGAATTCCCGGGACACATCGTTGCCCGCCCGGGACAGAACCTCCGCCAGGCTGTCGCCCAGAACGCCGCCCCGGGCGTTGCCCATGTGCATGGGGCCGGTGGGGTTGGCGGAAACAAATTCCACCATGATCTTTTCCTTTTTCCCGCTTTGGCTGCGGCCGTAGTTTTTCCCTTCCTCCTGGATATCCCGCAGCACATTTTCAAAATAACCGTGGCCCAGGCGCAGATTGAGGAAGCCAGGGCCGGCGATCTCCAGACCGGAGAAGATGGTTCCCTCCAGCTGGGCTTTCTCACAGATGGCCTCGGCGATCTTCCGGGGATTCATGCCCAGAGGCTTTGCCGCCTGCATGGCAAAGGTGGATGCGAAATCGCCGTTCTTCACATCCTTGGGGATCTCCACCGGAGCGGTCTCAAAAGGATGGGAGGGCAGCAGTCCTTCTTCCGCCGCCTGCCGATAGGCTTTGAGGATCAGGCTCTGGGCCTGCTCCTTTGCGTTGAGCACATGATTCATAAGGTCAAACCTCCAAATTTATTCTTCCCCTGTGTCTAGGGGCGCACTTCGATCTGCAAATGATTTTCCGAGGCAAGCTGCCCGTCCAGCTCCACCTGATAGCGGATCTCTAAAGCGCCGCCCTCCTGTCCCGTCTGAGATGTCAGGCTGTGGGTGACAGTGGCCAGCTGCAAAAGACCGTAGGGGGTGCGGTAGGGGCTTTCGTGCCGCAGCCCTTCCTGAAAGCACAGACGGCTGTGGTTTTTTCCCGTGCGGATGATCTCCACCCGCCCTGGTTCCACTTTCAAAGTGGTTCGGGTGCCTTCCATGCCAGTCATGGCGCTTTCTTCATAGGAAACAAAGAAAGAGCCGCCCCGGAAATAGAGCTTGCCCTCTGCTGTCAGCTCCATCTCTTCCGGCTCCTGCTGGGGATAGCGCTGACTGCTGCGGAGGAAAATCGTCACATCCCGACTCATCCCGCTCCTCCTCTCCCGCCAAAGGCGGCTTTTTATAGATACTGACAATATGTTATTGTATCATATCCTGTCAACTACGGCAAAGGCCAAAGGAAAAAAAGAGCCCCGAAAAATTCGGGGCTGTCCGTGTCGAAAAAGTGGCTCAGGCCACTTTTTCGAGTTTTGCAAGGGTCTGCGTGCAGCCGTTCGGCCACACTGGCCCCTTGAGAAGTGCAAAAACCGACGCACCGGTCGCCGGTTTTTGCGAATTGATGAGGGGCAGGGCAAACGGTTTCTTTGCGTTATATCGGTTTTTTGACAGTCAGGGCCCCGAAAAATTCAGGGCCCTGAACGATGCATTTTTTCACTGTTTGTTTTTGCTCACCAGATCAGCTCTGCGGCCTCTTCCACCAGCTCTTCAGGCAGGTCCACCTGGGTATGGCTCCATATGTGCTTACCGCAGGTTTCGCAAGCCAGGGGATAGGAGCAGAACACCACAGGGGCGTTGTTTTGCGTCCGGTCAAAGCCCTGGGCCAGCACCGCTTGTCCGTACTGGGCATAGTGGCCGCCGCAGCCGGTATCACACATCATGCTGCCGTCCCGCATTTCTGTGGGATACAACTTGATCTGCTCGTGGTGCCAAATATGCTTCTGGCAGGTTGTGCACACCAGGGGATAGGAGCAAATGATGGCAGGAACATTTCCCTCTGTCCGGTCAAGCCCCCGGGCCAACACCGCCTCGCCCTGCTGCATATAATAGCCGCCGCAGCCGGTGTCGCACAAAAGGCTGTTGTTCCGAAATTCCATCAGGCCCTCTTTTTCAGGCTCTTCCATGGGAACCGGCTCTACCATCACCGCTCCCATATTGACAAAGGCCAGCAAGGCCACCATCATCACACTGAGCCATCGTTTCACTTGCCTTTTCATCACAAAGCCTCCTTTCATCTCTCAAACATTCCATGAAAAGGAAATATTTGAGGTTTTACCATACAAACTGACAGATCACATCACTTTCTTATCTTTTATTATAACATAAATTCCCATGGATTCTATTGACGGCCTGCACAGTTTGCTTTAAACCAATATGGTTGTATTGCGCAAATCCATTGGATTTTTATCTATTGTTTTTGTCCATTTCGTCCTGTGGCTCTGGGCCGGCAAACAGGAATAAGTTGTCTGGGAATCCATTTTCTGTCATACATATTCATAATTTTTTATTATAACATATTTTTCTTTTAAAAGAAAAGCATGGGGAAAAAGAAAAAAGAAAAAAAAGTCCCTTTGGCCCCTTTTTACATTTTCTTTAGAATCCGTTTAGAAAATAACAATGTTCTTTGATTTTAAGCAATTTTATGGTACTATGAAAATAACGGAAATTTTGATCTGTCACTTTTAATCAGATGGAGGAAAAGCAGATGAAAATCAACATCACCGAAACGGTACTTCGGGACGCCAACCAGTCGCTGATCGCCACCCGCATGCCCATGAGCGACTTTGAGCCCATCCTGGAGACCATGGACAAGGCCGGCTACTACGCCCTGGAGTGCTGGGGCGGCGCCACCTTCGATTCCTGCCTGCGCTACCTGCATGAAGATCCCTGGGAGCGCCTGCGCAAAATCCGCAAAGTGGTAAAGAACACCAAGTTGCAGATGTTGCTGCGCGGCCAGAACCTGCTGGGCTACAAGCACTATCCCGATGACATCGTCCGGGCTTTCGTGCGCAAGAGCGTAGAAAACGGCATTGACATCATCCGTATCTTCGACGCCCTCAACGACCTGCGGAACATCGAAGTGGCGGTGGACGAGGCCATCAAGGCTGGCGCCCATGTTCAGGGCACCCTGTGCTACACCACCAGCCCCATCCACACCCCGGAAAACTTCGTGAACCTGGCCCGTCAGCTGGAGAAGATGGGCTGCCACAGCATCTGCATCAAGGATATGGCCGGCATCATGTCTCCCAAGGAGGCCTATGACCTGGTCAAGGCGGTGAAGGAAGCCGTCAAGCTGCCCACCGTTGCCCACACTCGCCGCATTTTAACAGTCCGGCAAACAGGCTGATTTCATTGGTCTG
>CALLCY010000225.1:0-15310 GCA_938000015.1 uncultured Clostridia bacterium | reverse complement strand
GTTGGTTTTAGCTTTGGCTGGTTTGGTTCTCACAGGACGGCAGCTGGCCAAAGGTACCTATAAAAGCACTACTCTGTTCAATGGCAACGGTCTTTTGATGCTGGGCTTGCTTTTGTCCCTGTGCGGCTATCTGATGGTGGATTTTGGGCCGCAGCAGGCTTTGCGGGCTCTTTATGTCATCATCCCTGTTTGGGCGATCCTTTATTTGATTTATAGCGTGTATCCCCGGGAGTTCTTTACCATTGCCACAACCATGACCCTCCAGGCCGCTTTCTTGTGGTTGGTGGCCAAAAGCGCCGCCAGCAACAGCTTTTCCGGTACAACTGGAGTTTTCCTGGCTTTGGGACTGGTGGTGTGCGCCGCTTTGGAAGTCCTTTATCTTGTGACTCGTTCCAACCGGGGACGGCTGAAATGGGGCAAGGTGTCAATCGCTGTTTTTAACCATGATACCAAGCATACCCTTGTGGCCGCTGTGGCGGCAGTGGGTGCTGTGCTGCTTCTGGCGGCCTTTTTCCTGGGCGGCAGCGTGGGCTATTATGCCATGTATGCCGTGGCGGCTGTGCTGTTTTTGATGGCGGTTTATTACACGGCGCGGATGATGTGATTTCCGCGCCGATTCCCCTGAAAATGACCGGAAAAAACTTTTTTAAAAAACTTTCAAAAAAGGGGTTGACTTTTCGGGGGATAGGCCCTATAATATGTCTTGCTCGCCCGGGTTCACAGCTTCACAGCGAACGGCAGCGAGTGAAAATGGCGGCATAGCTCAGCTGGCTAGAGCATTCGGTTCATACCCGGACGGTCGTAGGTTCAAGTCCCACTGCCGCTACCATTTTTGGCCCGTTGGTCAAGAGGTTAAGACACCGCCCTTTCACGGCGGTAACGCGAGTTCGATTCTCGCACGGGTCACCATCATGGAGGCATAGCTCAGCTGGCTAGAGCGTTCGCCTCACACGCGAGAGGTCGTTGGTTCGAGCCCAACTGTCTCCACCATGGAAAAAGCACCGCATCCTTTGGATGCGGTGCTTTTTTATTTTTTTATACCCGCAGATCTTCCTGGGTCAGGTGTCCCGTGAGGAAAAGAAGGAAAATATAAAAAAGTCCGGTGAGCAAAATAGCCGGGATAAAAGGGCCAGGAAGTAGCAAGCGTACGGTGAAGCAGGCGCAGGCCATGCAGAGAACCGGGCCCAAAATCCATTTTTTCCACTGAAGAGAAAAGCCGGCGGTGTCTTGCAGGCAACGGATGCTCAAAGTGCCGTTGAAGATCTCACTGAAAAACAAACACAGCAGATAACCATAAATTCCGGTGGAAGGAAGCAGAAGAGCCAGCAGACCCAGGGAAAGCAGGGCTTCGGCGATGTTGATCCGGGCCAGATGGCTTTGTTTGTCCATGGCCTTGAGCATAGCGTCCACGATGTCGTCCAGATACATGATCATCACAATGGGGCTGAGGATGCGGAGAAAGTGGGCCACCTGAGGGTCCTGGTAAATGGCCAGGCTGATGTCCTGGGCATAAAACAGCAGGATGCCGCAGACGCCGATGGAAAAAAGCAGGGACAGGCGGAAGATCCGGGTGACGATATAGCGGATATGACCCCGGCGGCCCTGGATATGATCTTCGGCCAGTTCCGGAATGAGTAGAGCGCTGAAGGAAGCCAAAAGGGCAGAGGGGAACTGGAGAATGGGCATAGCCATGCCTCGGATCAGCCCATATTGAGCCAGTGCTGTTTGGCAAGACAGGCCGTAGCGTTCCAGCCCCAGGGGCACCATCACCTGTTTGGCGGTGTTGATGGCAGAGCGCACCAGAGAGCTGAGCCCTACCGGCAAGCAGATGGAAAGGATCTGATGCAGCCCAGGGCCGTTGGATGGAGCGGAACCGGTGAGACGGCGGCTGTCCAGACGATAGAGTATAAGAAGGCAGAAAAAAGAGCAGACTTCCGATAAAGCCCCACCAATGACCAGGGCCAGACAGGCTGCTTCCAGTCCCCGGGGCGCTATCCAGGTGAAAAGAGCCACAGTGATGCCCATGTGACTCAGTTGTTCCAGCACCTGGGCGGCGGCGCCCTTGGCTACTCGCCGCACAGCGGTGAAATATCCGCTGTAAACAGCAGCCCCGGCCATAAAAGGAAGGCTGAAAGCCAAAAGACGCAAAGGCAGGGGAGAGATTTTCCCATGGAACCAGGCGTTGGTAATGGGCTCCGCACCTAGAAAGATCAGACAGGCGGCCAGCAGGCTTCCAGTTAAGCTGTAAAGAAAACAGCGGAACACCGCCCGGCGGGCTCCCTGGGCAGAAGAGTGGGTCAACTGCTCGGCCACCAGGCGAGTGGTGGCCAGGCTTACCCCAGCTAGGGAAAGGGTGATACCGAAAGAATAGATGGACAGCAGGAGCTGATAGATGCCCATTCCTTCCGCACCGATCTTGTTGGAGATGTATACCGAAAACCCCATGCCCAGAGTGCGCAGAAACAGGGATGTGGCGGTGAGAATCAAGGTGTTGAGCAAAAATTTCCGAGCCTTTTTCATGGGGGATGACCCCCTCCTTCCCCGTGGTCTGTCTATGACAGTCTATGCGGTGGGGAAAAGGGGTAGAAGAATGTTGACAAAAGTATACTTGTAAAGTATACTTTAAGGCAGACCGATTCCAAGAGAAAAACAGGAGGATGGTATTATGGATCTGAAAGCATTCAATCAGCTGAGCTGCGGGCTTTATCTTATCAGCAGCGCCCACGAAGGAAAAGAAAGCGGTTGTATCGTCAACACCTTGCAGCAGGTGACGGCAGAACCTCCCCAGCTGGCGGTGACCATCAACAAAAACAGCTATACCGGAGAATTGATCGCCCAGTCGGGGGTGTTTGAAGCTGCTGTGCTTAGCAGGAAGGTGGAGCTGGAGCAAATCGGCCGCTTCGGTTTTCAATCTGGCCGGGATGCCAAAAAGTTTGAAGGGATCTCTTACCTGCGGGATGAGGCAGGGGTGCCCTATGTGAAAGAGGGCATGACGGCTCGCTTCTTCTGCCGGATCACAGGGCAGATGGATGTGGGAACCCACCGGATCTTTGTGGGCCAGGTGGAGCAGGCCGAGTGCCTGGAAGGGGAGAGCATGACCTATGCCTATTACCATCAGGTAAAGAAAGGCGGCACCCCCAAGGAGGCTCCTTCCTATCAGGGAGAAGAAAAGGAGCAGCCGGCGCAAAAAGGCTGGCGGTGCAAAATCTGCGGTTATGTGTTTGAAGGCGAAACTCTCCCCCCGGATTTTGTTTGCCCCATCTGCAAGAAGGGGCCGGAATACATGGAGCCACTGGCCTAACAACGGCCCTTTTTCGCCCTTTTCCAGGCCTGGACAGTTTTCCCGGGCTGTGGTAGACTGGAAGCAAATAAGCCCCCTCAGGGGGCGGGAAAGGGTGAACAGGGATGAATCAGCAGCGTCTGGCAAGAGTACGGCAGGCCATGGCGGAGCAGGGCCTGGAGCAGATTTTGGTCACGGCTCCCGCTTCGGTGTATTATCTCACCGGTCTGTGGGTTTCGCCCATGGAGCGGATGTGGGTGCTGTACATCACGGAGAAAGACTGCGTGCTCTATGCCAATGAACTCTTTGGCGTGGAGGAGCAGGCGGGAGCGGAGTTGGTGCTGCACAGTGACAGCGACCAGCCCACCGCGGCCTTGGCTCAGCGGGTGCTTCCTGGTAAGCTGGGGGTGGATAAGTTCTGGCCCAGCCGCTTTTTGATCGATCTGTTGGAAGCGCGGAGCGATGTGATGCCCGTCCACGGCTCTGCACCGGTGGATTTGGTGCGGATGTACAAGGACAAGGAAGAGCAGCAGGCCATGATCCATGCCTCCCAGGTGAATGACCGGGTGATGGAGCAGGCCATTGCCGCTTTGCGGGAAGGAGTCACCGAGCAGGAGATCGCTTCCTTGGTGGAAAATCTGTACCAGAAAGAAGGAGGCAACCGGGGCGAAGGGGTCATTGTCAGCTTTGGCGCCAACGGAGCCGATCCCCATCACAGCCCGGATCAGACGGTGCTGCGTCAGGGCGATTCGGTGGTGCTGGATCTGTTCATGCCCATCCGCCGCTATTGGTGCGACATGACCCGGACGGTGTTTTTCGGTCAGGCCGATGAGGAGCAGAAACGGGTCTATGAGGTGGTCCGTCAGGCCAATCTGGCGGCAGAGCAGGTGCTTCGCCCCGGCGTTCCGCTGTCCCAGGTGGATCAGGCGGCCCGCAAGATCATCGAAGAGGCGGGGTACGGTCCCTTCTTCACCCATCGCCTGGGCCATGGATGTGGTCTGGAGTGCCATGAACCACCGGATAACAGCAGCGTAAGCCAGGCCATTGCTCAGCCGGGGATGGTCTTTTCGGTGGAGCCGGGGATCTACCTGCCCGGCCGCTTCGGCGTTCGCATCGAAGATTTGGTGCTGGTGACCGAAGATGGCTGCCAGGTCCTCAATGCACTGTCCAAAGATCTGCGGATTGTTTAACTTTCATGGAATGCGAAAAGAGAGCCCCGTTTTTGGGGCTCTCTTTTTGCATGTATGGGGGATGTGGAGATCAATAGTTTTCGCAGTTGAGCTCGAAGAAGCTCTGAGGATGGGCGCAGGTGGGGCAGACAGCCGGGGCCGAAGGACCGGTGACGATATGGCCGCAGTTGCGGCATTCCCACACCTTGATCTGGCTCTTCTGGAAGACCTGAGCGGTCTCCACATTGTGCAGCAGAGCACGATAACGCTCCTCATGGTGCTTTTCAATGGCAGCAACCAGGCGGAATTTGGCTGCCAGCTGGGGGAAGCCTTCCTCCTCGGCGGTTTTGGCAAAGCCTTCGTACATATCGGTCCATTCGTAGTTTTCGCCCTGGGCGGCATGGAGCAGGTTCTGGGCGGTGTCTCCCAGCCCTCCCAGCTCTTTGAACCACATTTTGGCGTGTTCACGCTCGTTTTCGGCGGTTTTCAGGAAGAGAGCGGCGATCTGCTCATAGCCTTCCTTTTTGGCCACCGAAGAGAAATAGGTGTATTTGTTCCGGGCTTCCGATTCGCCGGCAAAGGCGGCGGCCAGGTTCTTTTCGGTCTGGGTACCGGCATAGGGGTTGGTTTTGGCCGGTTGTTCGATCTTCTCAAAGGAAGAGGCCGGCTGGCGGCAGACAGGGCAGACAAAATCAGGGGGAAGGGTTTCGCCTTCGTGGATGTGTCCACATACTTTGCATTTCCATTGGCTCATAATCTGAGATTCTCCTTTGCTGTCACATTCATTGCAGGGAATCAGCTCCAGAAGTTTCTGGGCGGCTTCCACCGGGAATTGAGGAGAGGGAGGGGATTGCACCCATTTTTCCAGAAGATTGTGGGCGTTTTTGCTTTGGGGGAGCATGTAGCCGCTTTCCCGCAGCAGGTCTTCGTTCACCAGCCGGGCCGATTTGGCCAGGGCGGTCATCAGCCGGTACAGGCCGTCTGTTTCGGCGCCTTCCGCCAGCTGCAAGGCTGCTTTTTCCTCCAGGGCCTTGTTCTGGGCCAAGGCAAAGGCGGGAGCGCACACCGCCTGGGTTTTCGGCTGCTGCGGGGGATATTCTGTGGGTACCATGGAAATGGCTCCGCTGGGGCAGGCATCAGCACAAAGGCCGCAGCCCAGGCATTTTTTCACATCAATGATGCTGTTCTCTGTATCAGTGGCTCCGGTGGGGCACACATAGAGGCACAGACAGTCCTTGGTGCAAAGACGAAGGTTTCGCACAGCATATTGTTTCATTTTCCCTTCCTCCCTTCCACAACATCAAATTTCCATGCAGGAACTTTGCACACCGGGCAAAGTTCCGGGGCGCTGTCTCCCACATAGATAAAGCCACACACCGAGCAAACCCAGATCCGAGTGCCTTGCAGGAAAGTTTCGCCTTCTTTCTGATAGCGCTTGAGAAGGGAGTCTGCAATGCGGGTCACTTTTTCACCCCAGACACAGATCCGCTGGGTGCCTCGATCGGCTTCGGCCTTGGCGGCAGAACGAAGAGTGGGATAGCCCTGGCTTAGGTCCTGGGACACCAGGGAAGACAGATCCTCCAGGGTGTTTTGAGGGGCCGAAGGCGCGGCAGCGGTGAAGAAGTCGGCCAGCTGCTGGTAAAGAGCGGCTTCTTCGGCCTGGTACTGTTTTTCGCAGCCCCGGGCCAGGTTGGAGCATACGGCCGCCAGAACGCCGGGAGAAAGCTCTTCCAGATCCTCATGGATCACCGATATGGGTGCCTGAGGCTTTTCCTCCACGCCGCCCTCCGGGGAAAAGGAAGCTTTGTCGGCTCCGCACAAAGGACAGACCCAGGAGTCCGGGAGCTGGGAAAAGGGAACGCCTTCCTTCTCCTCGTCATAGACATAGCCGCAAATTTGACAGATCCATTTGCTCATATTGTTCCTCCTTTCAAGGTGTCTCGTTGTTTTAGGGTGTGATGGAGTCCCGGTGTGCTCCCTGTTCCATCTTCTGACGGCACTCATCACAGATGTAGATCAGCTTCAGATCATAGGACAAAAAGGGGATGTCCAGCTGCTGCTGCAGTTGATCGGTGAGATCTGCCAGGTGCAGATCTGCCAGTTTGCCGCAGACCTGGCAGATCAAATGGTCGTGGCGCTGGGGACGGTCATAGCGGTCGGGCATTCCTTCGGCGGAGATTTTCCGCAAAAGGCCGCTTTGGCACAGTTTTCCCAGGTTGTTGTACACCGTGGCCAGGGCCACAGTGGGGTAGATCTGCCGCAGCTGAATGAAAATCTGATCGGCCGTCATATGACAGCCGGAGGATTCTACAATTTGTTGAATGGCTTGTGCGTATTTTGTCATAAAAACCTCTGGATTGGAATTGGAATTGTTCTAAAATAATTATAGGCTTTTCTGCCCAGGTTGTCAAGGAAAGAAAAGGAAGAGCAAACGAAAAAAGCCCCCTTTGCTGGGTCAGGGTCAATGGCCCGGCAAAGGGGGTATATGGATATACATAGAGCAGGGGGAAAATGCAGAAAGAGAGGAGGTTTATGGTGGTTAGTGCTTGGCGTTGCCCTCCACAGCGGCGGTTTTGGCGCTGAGATCTTCGCAAAGATCCCGGGAGGCAAATTCGGGATTTTCAGGCAGCAGCAGCTCCCAATCCAGGATGGGGTTCAGCTGCAAGGAGAGGGAATCGGCCTGCAGTCCCAGGATATGGCCGCCGGTGGTCTTATCCTGGCTGAGGAAGTGGAAGTGCCAGCCGGGGAGGTTGATTCCTTCCACATAGGGCGGACAGTATACCGCAATGACGCTGCCCGATACATTCTGGTACTGGAATTCTTTCTGATGGCTGGCCGCTTCGGACAAGGTGGGATAGGGCTTTTCGCAGGCATAGCAGCTGCGGACATGCATTTTTCCGAAAGTGCCTGTGGCCTTGAGCATGTAGAAGATGTTGGGGTTTTTCTCCACATAGGGAGCCAGCTTCTCTTTCAGTACTTCGATGGAGGAGATGTTTTCCAGTTTTTCCACAGGGACGGTGGTATCAAACTTGGCTACTGTGCCAAAGGCCACGCCATCTTCCGGGGACATCACGGTGACATTGCCATCGGCTGTGGCCCGGTAGGCCACGCCGTTTTCAAAGATGGCTTCACCATCCAGGCCGGTGTAGGTGCCGATACCGGTATCGGCTTCTTTGAGGAAGGAGCCTACGGATGTGGTGCAGTCAAAATTGCCCAGCATCAGGGCATTAAGGGTAGAGGCTTGGATCATTTTGATCATAATAAAACTTCCTTTCTGGAATGGTTAACAAAGGGGATGGGTTATTGGGCCGCCTTGGTAGAGTCGGCAGGATGGCGTTTGAGCACCCAGCGGACCATAAAGGGGCAAAGGATGTTGGTGACAGCCAGCACAAAGGCCAGTGTAGCCACGGCGCTGGTGGTGTACTGTTCCAGAGCGGTATTGGCCTGGGCGGCCATGGAAGGGATGGCCAGAGCTACGCCGGCCAGCGACGCGCTGGCCACCGAAGCATAGCCCGGGCGGTGGAGCACACGGCGCTCAAAAATATAAGAGGGTGTGATGACGATGATGAAGTAGAGCACGCTGAGCAGCAGCCCCTGGGGGAGCATTTTGAAGGCATCAAACAGATTGATGGTGGAGCCGAATTCAAAGCCTAAGAAGGGTAGAATGATGGCGTTGCCGCCGGCAAACACCTTGCGGATATCTTCATCCAGGTTGCCCAGGATCATGCCCAGCACAAAGGGGATGAGCAAAGAGACGATCTGGAGCACCTGGGCCATGCCAAAGCCGGATGTGCCGAAGAATCCCAGGAAGAGCAGAGGAAGCAGAGGCATGGAGCAGATGAGCATCACACCAAAGCTGGCCTTATCCGATTTGTCACCGAAAGGCTGAATGATGCCCATATATAAAGCGGCGTTGGCACTGGTGACGGCGCAGACAAAGGCCAGGAAAGAAATGCCCAGAATGCCGTCATAACCAAAGGCCACATAGAACAGGGCGCACAGGGCATAAGCGATGACCAAACGCACAAGAATCAGCAGAACCCCTCGGCGCAGTGCATCTTTCAGGTCTCCCAGCTTGAGGGAAGTACCGGTGCAAAACAGCATCAGCCCGATCAGCAGCATCTGGCCGCTGGAGGAGAACATATCCTTCATGGGGTTTCCGAGATAGTTCCACAAATCAAACTGGAAAATTCCTTGGGCCACTGTGGTGATCAGCGCGCCGATGATCAAGGGAACAAACATGGTTCCGGCGGGAACCTTTTGCAGGGTTTTCCAGATGTTCACATTCTTTTTTTCTGCACTCATATCAATTCCTCCGATCCACCTACTTGTTGTTTCTGGGGCTTATCATAGTCTCAAAACCTGGACTTTGCACGGGGCTGATGATATAATTTTGAATCAAGCATTTGTGCTGTCAGCACAAGAGGAGGAAAAGTATGGATTGGGACAGGCTGCTGCAGGATTTTTTGCGGGATGATCGTCTGGAACCGTTGGTGAAAGATATTGGCGCTATGCTGGGCTGTCCTCTTCTGGTGGTGGATATTGCCTTTCATATCATGGCCAGCTATGTGCCGGAAGGATTTCGGGATGGGGTGTTTGAAGCGGCCCTGGGCCGGGGGGAGATCACTTATGAAGTGGTGTCCGCGCTCAACTGGGATGCAAGACCCGATCCCACAGACGGTGCATTTCTGCCAGTGGAGGACAGTGTGTATGTCAGAAGATTCTCCACCCTCAACAGCGGCGGAATGCGGGTGGGTTACCTGATTTGCGTGGATGTGAAAGGAGATCTGGCGGCAAGGCCCAAGGGCGATTTTCTCAGGCTGGAAGCCATCTTGGCCAAGCAGCTCTTTTGCCTGGAGCGGCGGGGGCGGACCTATGGCACCACAGCGGAAGAAGTGCTCACCCATTTGCTGGACGGCAAATTTTCCGGACGGGCTGCTTTTTACACCCAGGCCATGACCACCCGGCTGATCAATTACCGACCGGCCCGGTTGGTGCTGATCAATCTGGGGCTGTATCGCAGCTTGAATTTCCGGGATGATATGCTCAAGCATGAATTGCAGCGGGAATTCCCTCAATCGCCTCCCTTTTTGTATCGGGATGAAGTGCTGCTGCTTTTGGAGGAGCCGGAGGTATTGGAGCCGCTGGAGGCTCTGGCCAGGCAAAACCGGCTGCGGGTGGTGGTCACCGATCCTTTTGAGGATCTGTATCTGCTTCCACAGGTCTACCAGGCCGCTCAGGAAGTGATGCAGTATTTGTTCACCCATCGGGAAGGGGCATTTGTCGTGCAAACCGGCCAATGTCGCAATTTGATGCGGCTGCGTCAGCTGGCCCAACGGCCGGATTTCATCGATCCCCAGATCAAAGAGGTGGCCGTTTACGATGAGCGCCATGGCACACAGTTTTGTTTGACGCTGTACACCTATTGCATCTGCCATCATTCCATTCAGCAGACTTGCGAAAGGCTGTTTACCCATCGGAATACCGTACTTTACCGGCTGCGGAAGCTGAAAGAGGATTTTGGGCTCAGACTGGACGATCCGGAAGAGACCATGCCGCTTTTGGTGTCCAGTGCGTTGGCCCTTTTGCAAAGCCATCAGGATCAGCTTTTTGTCCGGGATTTTTCCTTGGGGCCCGGAGCAATGGGAGGGGAATTCCAGGAAGAATGTGAAGAAAACGGGCAGAAATGACAGAGTGCCTTGGTGGTATTGGCAAAAGTAAGCCGGTATAATAGAGAAAAACAGCCGATGAGGAGGAAGTATATGAGTTTGGGAAAAAGCCTGTATCAGGCCCGGAAGAAAAGCGGTCTTTCCCAGGAAAATGTGGCGGAACAGCTGGGAGTCAGCCGCCAGACCATCTCCAAATGGGAAACCGACGAGACTTTGCCGGATATCCGCCAGTCCAAAAAATTGGCCATGCTCTATCATATGACACTGGATCAGCTGATCGAATACGATTTTGATGAGAATCAGGCCCGGGAGATGATCGACAGTATCAGCGAGGAGACCCAGAAGAAAATCGATTGGAATAAGGTTTGGAGCAGCAAATACCCTGTGCTGGCCACCTACCATGAAAAAGTCCGGGCAGAGAGGAGCTCAAGACTTTTGATGACGACGATGACCCGGCTGCAAGTGGAATATGGCTATAATCACACCGATGCCCTTTTGGTGCTCAAGGACATCTTGGCCCGGGTGTGGAAAGGCCAGTTATAAAAAACAAAAAGCCTGCAAACTCTGGGAATTTTAGAGTTTGCAGGCTTTTTTAGGACTTCCGGTTTCTTTCCAGAAAGTCTTGGATGGCTGTTACTGTCTGGCTTTGCTGCTCCTGGGAGGAGATGGTGGCAGGCGGATCGCCTTTTTGGGGGCCATAGTTTCCGAACTGGGCATGGTTTCCGCCTTGGATTTCCACCACATTTTCGGTGTAATCCAGTTTGTCTTCCACACTTTGGTTGAGAGAACCGTAGACCGTGAGCGTCTGTTCCACAGGATAGTCTCCATAGAGATAAGCTCCCAGCAGGATCAGACCATCCACCTGTTGGGGATGCTGGCTGGCAAATTGAGAGGCCATAGCCCCGCCCATGGAATGGCCAGCCAGATACCAATGCTCCATATCGGGAAATTGCTCCATCACATCCTGGGCGGCATCGGAATCAAAAATGGCCATGTGGAAGGGCATATCCACCAGGATGCAGGTGACGCCCGTCCGGCGGATTTGATCTAAGAGGGGCAGATAAGCGATGGCCTCCACTTTGGCTCCGGGATAAAAAATCAAGGCGGTATCGCTAGGGGTCGATGGGGACAAGATGGTCAGGTTGTCCTGCTGGACGATGTTGTCTCCCTGGGAGAGAACGGTCACAGCCAGGTTTTCGGCCCGGTAATAGTCGGACACATACCAGAAAAATCCGCCGGTCAGCAGCACCAGTAGAAGCAGCGCGCCCAAAAATAGCCTTTTGGGCCAGCACTTTTTCTTTTTCACCAAAGTTTATTCCCCCTTTTGTTCTTTGGCCTGGGCCACCACCTTTTGATAGGGGCCGATGATGGCGTCGGTCATCTTTCCCCGGGCCTTTTTCTGTACCGAGGGAATGGCCATGAGCGCTCCCACCAGGCGCATTTGCCAAATGCGCTTCTTCTGCTTCTGGGGGAAATCGTAGATGCCATGGGATTTATAAAACTGGTGATCGGCTTTCATCAGTCCCTGCATGATGTAGATCAGATCCCGGAAGATCTTCATGCCTCCCACGCCGTAAAAATTGGCCGGGCGGGTCAGCTTTTTCTCCATGGCAAAGGCCAGGTTCTGGGCCAGGCTCTGGATATCCTCTTTGGTATTTCCCTCATCGGTGGCCACGCCGCACAGGTAGTTGCCGCCCACTTCGCTGCGTCCTTCCACGATCATGCGCAGATTGCTTTCATATTGGTAGTCGCCCCGGATCAGGTAGGCGATGGGGGTGCCGTGGGTCACGGTACGGTGGCCGTTGCAAAACTGCCGGTCGTCAAAGCATTTGAAGCTGGAATGGGTGTAGTGCTGAGAGATGGTGAAGGCGTAGACAAATCCATCGGCCGTCTGGATGGTTTCCCGGAGAAAACGGTCGAAACCATCCTGATAGACGCACTGGCCGGTGATGGCGCAGCCAAAACATCCCAGACATCCACCGGCAAAGGGGAAGTCCCGCAGGTTGACCACCCGGCTCTCATAGGGCAGGGCGGCCTGGAAGTCGGCGATCATGCCTTGGAGACTTTGGTCGTCCTTGGCGCAGTTTGTGACGATGACCACATCTTTTTCCCGGCTTTTGGGAGCAGGGGAAAGGGAAGGCTGGTAGAGACGGGGCGGATGATGGGGTGCTTTGGGAGAAGGGGTGACAAAAGGGCCATGGGCACAGGAAAAGATCAGCTGATCGAAAAACATCCGGGCTTCCCGCTGTCCTTTTTCCTGGAGCAGATCCTCCATATCGGCTGACAGCCCACGAATCACTTTCATTCCAAAGTCCAAACAGTTTTCCTCCACATATCGGTGAGCAGTCACATCGTAAAAATGCTTGGAAGTGGTGATCTGGGAGGCGAATTTGCCGGAAAGATCCACCCCGTCGGCTGCGATCAGCTCCATCAGCCGGTGAAGCTGATACGGGGCGATGAAGGTATAGACCGGATAGCAGAACAAAACCAGGTCGGCTTGTTCTAAGGCCTGGCGCACTGGGGTGAAATCGGATTCATAGCTTTTGATGCGCTGGCCCACAGGGAGAAAGGTGAAGGTGTGTTCCGGGTGAAGGGCCTGGAGATAAAGGGCCGTTTGGACGGTGGCAGAGTTTTTGCCTTTTGGGCTGGCGTTTAAAACGAGAATGTTCATAGGTTTTCCTCCCATTTGCAAAGCAGTTGACGGTACCAATCCCGCTGGAATTGAGCGGCGGCGATGCCGTATTCCAAGGTGTATTCCTGGAAGCGAAAAACGGTCTCCCAATCGGTTCCCGAGGGAAGGGGGCCTTCTTTGGCCTGCTGAAAGCGTTGCCGGATGGCCTGGAGGATGGCAGAGGTCTCTTCCATCTGACGGATGTAATTCCGGATGGCGGCTTTTCTCTCTTCCGGCTGAGCCAGCCCAAGGAAAAACAGATGGGCCAGCTCCATGTTTTTCACCTTTTTCGCCTGCATGGGCTGGGCGACCCATGCGGAAAAAACCTTCCGGCCAGATGGGGTGATGGAAAAGACCTTTTTCCGCCGCTTTCCTTGAAGGCTGGCCGTGGCGGAGACAAAGCCTTCCCGCTCTAGTTTGCTGAGGGCCGTTTGCACGCTTCCTGCGCTGTGAGAGCAGATCAGAGCCAGGTTTTCTTTGATAAATTGTTGTAGTTGATATCCCGTCATGGGGGATAGCATCAAAAGCCCTAGGATCAGGTATTCCATGAGCACCTCCTGATATATCGAATAGAGATATTATAAAAGAGGGAGAAGGGCTGGTCAATGGGAAAATAAAAAAATCCGAACCATCCACAGATGGTTCGGATTTTTTTGCATTGGTGGACGATAAGGGATTCGAACCCTCGACCTCTGCGATGCGAACGCAGCGCTCTCCCAACTGAGCTAATCGCCCTTACAGAAATGCAATTCAGCAAAAAATATTATAGCCTTTTTGCAATGCATTGTCAAGAAAAAGAAAGAACGGGAGAAAGGGAAATAAAGTGGAGAAAAAAGGCGAAATTATGGTATAATGCTTAGTAGTTTGGTTTGTATGGGAAATGAAAGCCTTGACATAGGAGGGAAACGAAGGGATCGCTATGGAAAAGCAGGAATTCTTTGCTCAGCTGGATAAAATGGGGGTAAATACCAAGCAGGCGCTGGGTCGGTTTATGGGAAATGAGGGACTGTTTTTGTCCTTTGTGGGACAACTGCCGGAAAAGCTGAATCTGGACAGGCTGGTTCGCCTGTTGGAAGAGGAAGACGAAGAGGGGTTTTACATGGATGTGCACAATCTGAAAGGATTGGCGGGCAATCTGAGCATTGAGCCGATTTACGATTGTGCCCAGGCTATTTTGGTAGAATTCCGTTCCTCCCAGTTTCGAAACAAGAAAAAGCTGGCGGCCTTGGTGGGAGAAGTGCGGGAAGAGAGCCAGGCCCTGTCCCGTCTCATTCTCCGGTATCAGAAAGAGGGAGGGGAAAACTGATGCGGGATACATTGCTGATTATCGACGATTCCGAACTGGATCTGGCCATTCTCAATGAGATTTTTAAAAACCTGTTCCGGGTGGAATGTTGCTCCGATTCCCGGCGGGGGCTCACCTTTTTGCATCACAACCAGGACCGGATCTGTGCGGTGCTGCTGGATATTTGCCTGGGGAGACGAGGGGTGGGCTTTACTGTGCTTCATCAGTTGCAGGGCAATCCTTCCACCTCTGGTTTGCCGGTGATCCTCATTACCACCGATGCCAACGAAAAAGATGTGCGGGCCAGTGTGGAGCGGGGAGCGGTGGACTTCCTTGTCAAGCCGGTGGACCCTCACACCGTGCAGGAGCGGGTGTGTAATGTGGTTCGAAGCTCCTGGCCGGAGGGAAGCACCATCCTGGACCAGAAGAACAGGGAGAAAGCAGAAAAGCAGAAAGCATCTTCTGGAGCAGATGCCCATTTGCAGTCCCAGGATCAGGAGGAAGAGCTGGCCCGCCGTTGGGGACGCCGGATGGAGCTTTTGTGTCAGAATCGCCCTGTCCTTTCTTGGGAAGAGGGGCGGAAGACCGGGGCCATTGCCGGACTGCTTGCCAGTCGGTGGGCACAAAGAGTGCCTGAGAAGCTCAGCGGGGATGATGCCGCATGGATCGGTTTGGCGGCTCCTTTTTGCGACATTGGCCTTTTGGGTCTGCCGGATCAGGTGATCCAGGGAGGCGAAGAGCAGGAAGGGGCCGACGGCGATCTGTATGCCCGCCATACCCGACTGGGCTGGGAGTTGTTTTCCCAGGAAGGGGACAGCCCATTTTTCCGCTATGGAGCGGAAATTGCCTTGTGGCATCATAAAAATGCCGATGGGTCCGGTTGGCCGGAAGATCGGGGAGCGGAGGAAATCCCCCTCAGTGCCCAGTTTGTCCGGGCTGCTTTGCGCATCCGCCATTATCTCCGCTATTATCAAGGGCTGGGCGATGCTTTTGAGAGGATGTTGCGGGCGATCAAAAATGAAGAAGGGATCTTGCTGACCCCAGCAGCTCTCCAAGCTGTGGAGTGGACCGGGGAAGATCTGCGTACTTTGTGCCGCCATTTGTAAAAAGCAAAAGCATTTCAGACTGTCGAAAAACCTATATAGCGAAAAGAAATCAGTTGCCCTACTCTTCATCAATCTGCAAAAAGCCGCGACCTGTGCGTGGCTTTTTGCACCTCTCAAGGGGCAAGTGTGC
>CALLCY010000224.1:0-15309 GCA_938000015.1 uncultured Clostridia bacterium | reverse complement strand
GATGAATAACAAAAAACGCCGCCTGTACTTCAGGCGGCGTTTTTTATTATTTGTTGTTTTTGGGATTGACGATATCACGCCAGGCCAGGTCGCCCCGGATCAGGCCCTGGATGAGCACTTCCGCCGTGGCCACATTGGTGGCAAAGGGGATGTTGTTCATGTCGCACAGACGCTGCAGGTTGGTGAAATCGGAATCGCCGCTGTATTTGTCCAGAGGGTCCCGGAAGATCAGCACCATGTCCAGCTCGTTGTAAGCCGCCCGTGCGGCCACCTGCTCATCGCCGCCGCTGATGCCGGGCAGCAGGCAGTTGACCTTCAGCCCTGTGGCCTCCATGATCAATTTGCCGGTGGTGCCGGTGGCGCACAGCTCATGCTGGGAGAGAACGCCGCAATAGGCGATGCAGAACTGAACCATCAGCTCTTTCTTTCTGTTTTGCGCAATGATGGCGATATTCATAATCTATTCTCACTCCGTTTCTCCGATCTGTATGGAAAGCCGGGAAACCCCCGGCCTTTTTTCAAAGCTTCATCAGCCGCACCTTTTCCCCCTTCAGGCGGCGGGCGATGTTCTGATAGGCGGTGACAGCCGGGCCTTCGGAATAGAGCATCAGCACCTTCCCGGCGTTGCCGCAGGCGATGATATCCCGGTCTTCGGGCACCACTCCCAAAAGACCCAGGCCGGAAAGATCCATGGCCCGGTCGATGTTCACCATGTCCCCTTGTTCGATCATTCCCGGGCGCACCCGGTTGACCACGATGCGCACATTGTCCATTTTTTCCCGGTAGAAGATCTGGGCAGCCTGCTCGGCCCCTCGCAGGGAGGTATAATCCGGGGTGGACACGATCACCGCCCGGTCTCCCCCGGCGGCAAAATAGGAAATGGTGTCGGGAAGCCCCGCAGGGCAGTCCACAATGGTATAGGTGAAATGGGCCCGGCAGTTTTGGAGAAAAGCGGCCACTTTTTCTTTGGTGACGCAGCTTTCCAGTTTGCTGGAGGCCGGGGCGGTGAGCACCCGCAGGTTTTTGACAATGGGATGCTTGACGGCCGCTTCCTTCAAGGAAGCCCGCCCGGCGATCACATCGGAAAAGGAAAACAGCAGCTGGTCGGTCATGCCCAAAACGATATCCAGGTTCCGCAAACCGCTGTCGGCATCCACCAGCAGCACTTTTTCTCCCAGGGCGCACAGCGCCACCGCTGTGCCGCAGCAAAAGGAGGTTTTACCCGTCCCCCCCTTGCCGGAGGCCGTGATGATCACCGTTCCCACCGAAGAACATCTCCTTCCCGTTTGAGCTCCGCCGGTTTTGCCGGCGGAGCATTCTCCCCATAGTGATTTTATTATACTGTATCAGATGCCGGCATGCAATGGAAATCGGCGGCTTATGAGAAAATCAGCGTGTTTTCCTGGGGCGCCGGATCGGGGTTGGTCTGTTTGCCAAAATAGGCATCATAAATATCCCGGACGATGGGGGCCACATTGCCGCCGCTGCCGCCGTGCTCCACCAGGACAAATACGGCGATCTGAGGATCGTCATAGGGAGCAAAGGAAATAAAGACACCGTGGGCCGATTGGCTCTTGCTGGCGGTGGTCTGGGCCGAACCGGTTTTGCCGCCTACGGCAATGGGATAATCCCGGAAGACGCTGGCGGCGGTGCCGTCGTCGGTAACCACGCCCCGCATGCCTTCCTTGATGGCTTCAATGGTGCTTTCGGATATCTCCATCTCCGCCAGAACTTCCGGTTCGTATTCTTCCACCACCTGGGTGTAATCATAGCTTACCACCTGCTTGAGGAAGTGAGGACGGTACCGGGTGCCGCCGTTGAGGATGGTGGCCATATAGTTGGCCATCTGAATGGGGGTGAACTGCTGTTCACTCTGGCCGATGGCGGCCTGGAGGGTTTCACCGGGCCACCAGGTCTCACCGTTTTTCTCCCGGCTTTCCGGACCGGCCAGGTTGCCTGCCGCTTCACTGGGCAGTTCCACACCGGTTTTCTGCCCCAGACCCAGCTGCTTGGCGTAATAGTTCAGTGTGTCGATGCCCATGAGCCGGGAGGCTTCAAAGAAGAAGTAGTTACAGGAGTATTTCAGAGCACCGCTCACATCCAAAAGACCGTGAGTGCCCCGCTTGTCATTCCAGATCCAGCAGGCAGGGGTATAGCCGCTGGAAGCATAGTAGGTGTAAACGCCTTCGTCCCGGATCTTGGTAGAGGGGGTCACTGTGCCGCTTTCCAAAGCGGCCAGGGCGGTCACCGGTTTGAAGGTGGAACCGGGAGGATAGGCGCCCATGGTGGCCCGGTTGAACATGGGTTTCAACGGGTCGTCATAGAGCATTTGATAATCCTGGTTGAAGGTAGCCAGGTTATAGGTGGGATAAGAGGCACAGGCCAGGATGCCGCCGGTGTCGATATCGATGACCACCGCAGCGCCGCCTTGCACATCCCAGCCGCTGCTGTGGTTGCGCTGGCCCCGTTCTTTGATGGACTGAATGGTGCTGGCCAGGGACTCTTCGGCCACAGCCTGCAAATCCAAGTCCAGCGTCAGGATTACATTGCTTCCTGGCTGAGGCTGCTTGGTTTCAGTCACATTGGTGATGTCTCCATTGATGTTGGTTTCCACCGCTTTTTCTCCATCGACGCCCCGGAGATAGGATTCATAGGCTTTTTCCAGGCCGTCTTTGCCGATGGTATCGTTGAGGCCATAGCCCTGGTCCTTCAGCTCTTCGTACTCTTCCCGGTAGATCTTCCCCACCCGGCCCAGTACATGGGAAGCATAGGTGGTGTCATACTGACGCACATTGTCCACAGTGATGGTAACGCCGGGCAGCTGACTGCTCCGTTCTTCCACCAGGGACACCGTCTCCACATCCACCTGGCTGGCGAAGGTGTACAGATTGTTGTAGGAGGAGAATTGCTGCTGATCCATTTCATACCGGACACCGGCGATGAGACGGGCCTGGGCGTCGGAGAGAGAGGGGTCAATGTCGTATTTTTCCCGCAGCAGCTCCATCAGTTCCGGAGCCGACAGATCTTCCAGGGTGCGGACGATGTAATCGGGAACAGCCTGCTCGGCCACGGCGCTGAGGGCCTGGAGAGCCGTGTGTACCGCCTGTTCATCGGTGCTTGCATCTTTTTTCAGTTTTTTGTCTGCTGCCTTTTTCAGCTTTTCCTTTTCCACCGGAATGCGCCACCGCTTCTCGTTGTCCTCAATGAAGGAGCGGAGGTTCTTGGCTGTGTCTTCTTCGTAAGAGGCAAAGGTATAGGCAAAAGGAGCATCCGTTGTGATGGGCAGAGTGTCATAATGCTCGATGCCTGCCTGCTGGGTGATGGCGCAGATATCCAGAATCACCTGGTTCTGTTCTTCTTTTTCCCAGGAATAGTAATCGAAGGAGATGGAAAAGCCCAGAGTGTTGGACACCAGCGGCCGGCCATAGCAATCCAGGATCTCTCCCCGGGAGGCCGGCTGGTCATAGGTGCGCAGGATCTTCCGCTGGGCTTTTTCCCGATAGGAAGCGCCGTTGACGATCTGCAAATCCACAAGGCGCAGCACCATCAGGCCCAGGGCCACCACTAGAAAACCACTGAGCAGGGCCATTCGTTTCAGTTGACTTCTTCGGTTCATAGACGATCCTCTCCGGGGGATAAATCATTCCGCTTCCGTAAAGCGGGAATGAATGTGTTTGACGATCAGATAGACCACAAGGGAAAAAGGCAGGGACAGCAGAAGGCTCTTCCCCGCCGTCAGCAATAGCCCTGGAGAATGGGCTTCATACACCAGGGCGTAAAAGAAGAAAAAGGACAAAAGGGTTTTGAACAGGGAAAGAAAAATGCCGCACATCAGCAGCGTGGGGAAAACTCTCCGCATATAGCGGGAGGCAAAAAAGCCTGCGCCCAAACAGCCCAGGCTGTAATACATGGACAAAAGGGCTTCGGGGGCCGCAGAATTCACCGACAAAAGAATCCCCCCGGCAAAGCCGAAGATGGCTCCCACATAGGGCCCTTCAAACAGGGCCACCGCTGCAAAAAGGAAAGGCAGCACATCGGGGGAAACCTCCCATAAAATCAGCCGTGTGCCTCGGGAAAACTGGAGCAGAAAGCACACAAGCAGCAACAGGGCATAAAGAGCCATCCGGCAGCGAAAATTTTTTCTTTCTTGCATGGCTTACTCCGTGATGGTAAAGGACTTGATGATATACACCTTTTTCAAAGAATCCAGCTGGGCGGCCGGTTTCACTTTGGCATAGGTGGAGATGCCGTGGCTTTCGGGCAGCACTTCGGTGATGGTGCCGATGAGCAGGCCCTTGGGGAAGATGCCGCCGTAGCCCGAAGTCTCCACCGTGTCACCCACCAGCACATCGCTGTCGTTTTTCAGGTAGGACAGGCGCAGAAGTCCGTCTTCTGCCAGGTCATAGCTGCCCTGGGCCACCACTACTTCCCGGGTGCGGGAGATGACAGCGCCCATTTTCAGGGAGATATCGGTCACCGGTTTGACCTCGCAGAAGTTATAACCCACGCTGGATACATACCCCACCAGGCCGTCTCCTGTGACTACGGCGTCATTGACTTCGATGTCGTCCTTTTCCCCCCGGCTGAGGGTATAGGTGGTGGAAACGCCATCGCTGGAAAGGCCGATCACCTCGGCCAGCTCATATTCAAACTGGGAGTTTTTCCGGCGCAGCCCGGCCAGTTCCCGCAGATAGGTGTTTTCGTCGATGGCGGCGTAATACTCCCGCTCCTTCTGTTCCAGCTCCTGCACCCGCTTTTCCAGCTCCTGGTTTTCCTCCACCAGGCTGTCATAGCGGTAAAAATAGCCGAACACATCGCTGACGAAATTCCCGGCCCGGGTCAAAGCCTGCTGCACCGGGGTCACCAGCACACCGGTGCCGTTTGTCAGGAAGGTGAGCCTTCCTGTGGCCAGGTTGAACCCCAGCAGCACCGAGGAGCACAAAAACAGGGCCAAAGCCCAGCAAAATAATTTGGAAGAAAAAAGTTTCATGTTCTGTGGCACCTCACGCCGGATCATCTAACAGGGGCCCGCGGCCCCCTTCTCCCGCCCAGGGAAGCCCCATCTCCGAAAACAGTCGGGCCAGGGGTGCCAAAGGCAGGCCTACCACATTATAAAAATCTCCTTCCACCCGCTGCACCAGCAGAGCGCCTTTGCCCTGGATGCCGTAGGAACCGGCCTTGTCCATAGGCTCGCCGGTGGAAAGGTACCAATCGATCATTTCCTGGGACAGGGGATAAAAGGTCACCGCCGTCTCTTCCCAGTGGGTCAGGGTACGGCTGTGACTCATCAGCACCATGCCGGTGCACACCTTGTGGGTGCGGCCCGAGAGCTGCTCCAGCATCTGGCGGGCTTGCTCTGGGGTGCCCGGTTTTTCCAGGATGGTGTTTTCCAGGCAGACCACGGTGTCGGCGGCCAGCACCACATCCCCTTCCCCGGCCTCAGCCAAAGCGCTGCGGGCCTTCTGCAAAGCGATTTGGGTGACATAATCCTGAGGCAGAGTGGCGTCGCTCACTTCCTCACAGTTTTGCGGGCGAACATCAAAAGAGAGCCCCAACCCCTGCAGCAACTGACGGCGGCGGGGAGAGGCAGAAGCCAGAATCAGCATAGATCCTCCTTAATTTCGGCCGGTAGAGCCGAAACCACCAGTACCCCGCTCTGTGGGGTCCAGGGTTTCACAGGGCATGGGTTCGGCCTGCACCACCGGCACCACCATCAGCTGGGCGATCCGGTCGCCGTCCCGCACGGTGATGGGAGAGGAGGAAAGATTGACAACGCTGCACAGAATCTCTCCCCGGTAGTCGGTGTCGATGAGCCCCACCCCGTTGGCCAGAGTCAGCCCCTGCCGGGTGGCAAGGCCGCTGCGGGCCAGCACCAGCCCGGCATGGAGGGCGGGCAGCTGAATGGCGATGCCTGTGGGGATGGCGGCCCGCTCCATAGGCTGCAAGGTCATGGGCTCCAGAAGAAAAGCCCGCAGATCCATGGCGCAGGAGCCGGGGGTGGCATATTGGGGCACGGGAGCCAGCCGGCCCATTTTATCAGGGATACATTGTATTTTTAGTGTTTCCATAGTACTCCTATCTTAACGCATCAGACAGACAATTTGGCGAACAAAAAGAAAATTTTTATGGATTTATTCCACACCCCGGTAATAAAGGCCCCGGGTGAAGCGTCCTTCCATAGCCAGACCCTGGTCATAGCGGCGGGCCACGGCGGCACATTCCTGGGCGCTTTCGGTGGTGAAGCACAGGCGGACATAGCGAAGACCCAGACGGGTGTAATCCTTCTTTTTGTCGCTGAGCACCACCGGTTCGCTGTTATAAAGGGTGTTGCGGCATCCCGGCTCGGGAAAGAGGGGGAACTGGCGGCCGGTCTTGTCCGAAAGGAAATGCTGTCCTTCCTTGCAGGCGCATTTTCCCGCTCCCCGGCGGATGGCGCAGTTTTCAAAGATCATCAGGGGCAGACGGCCGTAGACGATGGCCTCGCAGGGCAGCGCCTTGCTCACATCCCGCATCTGGGGGAAGGTCATTTCAAAGGACAATGTGGCGCTTTGCAGCCCCTGGGCTTTCAGCTCCTTCAACGCCTGGGAATTCATGATGTTCAGCCCAAAATCACCCCGCAGGGCAAAGCCGCTTTCCTTCAGCAGGGCGGCGTGGCCCACATTGGAGCACACCACCTGGCCGATCCCCGCCTTTTTGCATTGGCGCAGCATCTCCAGAAACGGCGGCCACTGGCTGTCGAACATCACCCGAGGCAGAACCGGGGCCACCTGGATGCCCTTTTCCTGTTGCAGGGCGATGCACTCCGGCAGATGCCGGGCGCACTCCTCCAGAGGCAGATACACATAATCCGGATGCAGAACAAGGAGAGGGGCGGAAAGCTGGTCAAACCGCTGGACCTGGAAGATCAGGCCGGGCTCTCCCTGGTGTTCCAGACGCCGGAGACCGGGCTGCCACTCCCCTTCTCTCCGCCGGGGCGGCCGGCGGCGCAGCGAGGTGAGACCGTCCAGGCACTGGCGGCGCATGGCGTTGATGGTGCTGGCCGGGATGCGCAGCATGGGGTCCAGAGCGATGTCCATCTTTTCCGGGTAAAACACCGTGCCGCCGGTTTTGGACAGGTTCCGGGCCACTTCTTCCTGGGTGGTGGCCCGGGAAATGGCCCGTTCTGCCATGGGAGCCTGAGCTTCATAGGAAAAGCCGTCTCCATCGGTGACGGTCAGCTGCATCTCCCGCCCTTCCAGAGCGGTAAAGGACAGATGAATAGGCACCCGGGGATTTTCCTTCCCTTCGTAGAGCTGGCGGGCCTGGGCATAAACACCCCGGGCCGCCCGGGCGTCCTCTTCCCGGCGGACACCAAACATCTGGGAACCGGTTTTTCCCGTATAATACCCGTCGGTAAAGCCGCTGCGGGAAAAAACCTGCTCCAGCTGCTGCATTTCCTCCTGGGTGGGCGCCCTTCCCTGCTGGATGGCTCTTTTATAGATGCTGGTGACCAGGGCGGTGTATTCCGGACGCTTCATCCGTCCTTCGATCTTGACGCAGGCCACCCCGGCCTGTTCCAGCTCCTGCAAATGGGTACAAAGGGACAGATCCTTCAGGCTGAGCCAGGGAGCGGGCTTTCCGCCATCAAAACCATAGGCCATGCGGCAGGGCTGGGCGCACAAACCCCGGTTGCCGCTGCGGCCGCCGATGGCGGCGGAGAGATAGCACTGGCCGGAATAGCACATACACAAAGCTCCATGACAGAACACTTCGGTTTCGATGCCGCAGCGCTCTGTGATGAAGCGGATCTCATCCAAAGGCAGCTCCCGGGAGAGTACCACCCGGGAAAAGCCCATCTCTTTGCAGGCGATGGCCCCCGCCAGGTCGTGGACGGTCATCTGGGTGGAGGCGTGCACCGGCAGATCGGGGGCCAAAGCCCGCACCATGTGCAGCACGCCCAGATCCTGAACGATGACGGCGCTGGCTCCCTCCCGGTTCAGTGTGCCGATGAGGGAAGCGGCCTTTTGCAGTTCCCGGTCGGTGAGAAGGGTGTTCACCGTCACATAGGTGTGCACGCCCCGCAGGCGGCAATAGCGCAAAAGCTCGGGGAGCTCCTCTCCGGAAATATTTTTGGCGCTGCGCCGGGCGTTAAAGTCTCCGGCGCCGAAATAGATGGCGTCGGCGCCGCCGGCGATGGCGGCCATGGCCGATTCCATCGAACCGGCGGGGCTCATCAGCTCCAAAGCCATGGCTTTGTTTTCCTCCTTTGCCTGGTCTGTCTGTTGGTCCGGTTATCCTCGCTTCAGGCGAGCCAGCTCGGCCCGCAGGGAGGCGGCCTCATCGGCATATTCCCGGATCTGGCTGCGCAGGCTGTCCGAAGCCGTTTGGGCCTTGTAATAATCGTCTGCAATATTCAAAGCGGCCATCACTGCCGCTGTCAAAGCCGAAAGATTGGCAGAACCCTGCTGCACTTCCCGCAGTTTGCGGTCTACCAGTTCGGCGGTTTTTTTCACATATTGGGGGTCGTCGTCGGCCAGAAGATGATATTCCATGCCTCCGATGGTCACCGTCACTCGATTTTTCACAGAAACCCCACCCTTTCCGGCGGCTTTGGCCGCCTTTTCTAAGGATAATATACCTAATATAAAAGTATATCATAGGAACTGCTGTTTGTTAAGGGAAAAAACCCCCTTCTTGAGACAGGGGACGGGCCGTGATACAATACCCATATAAAATAGGTATGATAGGCACGGCATAGCCGCAGATCATCTGCGGAGCAAAGGAGCAGAACATGGAAATCGAAGTGAAATACAAAGGAGAGGAAGGCATCGACCTGTTTGCCCATCCTCTTTTGGCCCCCTTCCTGGGGCCTTTGGAGGAGACGCCCATGAGCGCCTTCTATTATGATACGCCAGAGTCCGGCTGTGCTCAGGCGGGCTTTGCCCTGCGTCTGCGCCAGGAAGGGCCGGAGTCGGTGTGCACAGTCAAAGGCGGCGGTATGCGGGATGGCGTAGCCCGTCGGGTGGAGATCGAAGAAAAAGCAGACACTCTGGAACAAGGGGTGCAGGCCCTTTTGAACCGTCCCGACCTGCCGGAAAGCTGGCGGGAGGCATTGAATGGGCCGTTTCAGGAAAAGGCCCGGATGGAGTTTTGCCGCCTGTCCGCCCTGTTTTCCCGGGAGGGGCTGGCGGTGGAGCTGTGCCGGGATCAAGGGTGCATTCGGGCCGGGGGCAAAGAGGCTCCCATCGACGAATGGGAGCTGGAGCTGAAAAAAGGTTCGGAAGAGGATTTTGACGCTTTGCGCCGGGAGCTGGAAAAAAGCCTGGGCCTCAAGGGCTGGGAAAAGTCCAAATTCGCCCGGGCCATGGAGCTTTTGGCATGAGGGGGCGGAACATATTGGCCTTTTTGAAAAAAGGCTATGGGAAACTGCGGCAGCTATTGGGCCGGGCCCTCCCTGCGGCCTTGTGGGGCGGACTGTTCTGGCTCATCGTTTTACTGATGGGGCGCTTTTTCGGCGAGGGCAGCCGGGCCATGGCCCGGGCGGTGACAGGTGCCATCGCCTTTTGCACCGAAAAGATCCCCATTCCCCTGTCGGAGGTATTTCTGGCCTTGGCGGTGGTGCTTGTGCTGTGGTTTTTGCTGGGCGGCGCCATCCGGGGAAAAGGCCGGGGATTTCTGCGAGGGCTTTGCTCTGTGGCGGCTCTGGCTCTTTGGCTGGGCGGCGCTTTTACCTTTCTGTGGGGCGTACAGTATCAGGCTCCTTCCCTGGCGGAGGAACTGGGCCTCTCCGTCCGGCCCCGGTCGGTGGATGAGCTGATGGAGAGCGCCATGATCCTTCTCCAGCAGGCCAATGAGCTGGCCGATCAGGTGCCCCGGGATGAGGATGGAACCTTTTTGTCCGGGGATTTTTCTTCCCTCAGCCAGGAGACCGGTGCCCAGTATGAAAAGCTGGGAGAAAGCTATCCGGTCTATGGAGCCGGGCGGGTAACCATGGCCAAGCAGGCCCAGGTGCTGGGGAAACTGATGCCCTGGGTGGGCATTGCAGGCTATTACTTCCCCTTTACCGCCGAACCCACCGTAGGGCCCACGGTGAGCACCCACCTGGCCTATAACATCGCCCATGAGCAGGCCCATTGCCTGGGAGTGGCTCCCGAGGATGAGGCAGGCTTTTCCGCCTATCTGGCCTGTGTGAACAGCGATGATCCCGGTGTCCAGTACAGCGGCGTCATCAATGGCTATATTTATCTGTCCAACGCCCTTTATGATGTATCCCCAGAGCTGTCCTCCCTGCTCAGCAGTCAGGTGGGAGAAAACCTCCGCCGGGATATCCGGGCTCTCAACGATTATCTCAGCCAGTTCGAAGGCCCGGCCAAAACCGCAGGCACCGCCGTCAACGATGCCTACCTGAAAGCCCAGAACCAAACCGCCGGCATTCAGAGCTACGGCAATATGGCGGACTTGCTCATTGCCTATACACTGGACGGTTTGGAATGAGATATTTATGCAGAATGATGGATAAATAACTATTGCAATTTTATACGAAATATCGTATAATTATCCCATCGAAGACAACGCGGAAGCGTTTCAGATTGATGGAGGGAATTGCAATGAAACTGCTGAAAAAACTCACCGCCCTGTTTTTGGCGGGTATCACCGCCGCCACCCTTGGGGCCTGCACCAAAGAAGAGGGACAAAGCGGGAACGGCTCCCAGAACCAGGAGGAAAAAGACCAGATCGTCCTGGGAACCTCGGCCGACTACGCTCCCTTTGAGTTTCACAAGATCGTCAACGGCGAGGACACCATTATGGGCTGCGATGTGGCCCTGGCTCAGAAGATCGCCGACGACATGGGCAAAGAGCTGGTCATTAAAGATATGGACTTCAACAGTCTGCTCACCGAGCTGGACAACGGCACGGTAGACTTCGTCATCGCGTCCCTGGCCCCCAATGAGGAGCGTAAGGAGCAGGTGGACTTTTCCGATTATTATTATACCGGCGGCATCTGCTGCCTGGTGCGGGCGGAAGATGTGGATACCTACACCACCCCTGACAGCCTGGCCGGTCATTCGGTGGCGGCCCAGACCAGCTCCATCCATGAGGAAGTGGCCAAAGATCAGATGCCCGACTCTCCCCTGGTCTCCCTGGGCAAGGTGCCCGATATGATCATGCAGCTGAAAACCGGCAAGGTGGACGCTGTTTTGATGGATAAAGACACCGCAGACGGTTATCTGGCGGAAAATGACGACCTGGCCCAGGCATCCTTTGAGGTGTTTTACGAAGAAAGCACCTGCGCTGTGGCAGTGAAAAAGGGCAACACCCAGCTGCTGGAGCAGATCAATGAAACGGTAAAAGAAGTGAAGGAACAGGGCCTGTTTGATCAGTATATGGAAGAAGCCAAGGCCCAGGCTCCCTCGGAAGATTGATCCCTTCACTCTTCCGTCACATTGAACCAGTATTTTCCCTTTCCATTGGGGGATTTCATACAAGTTGATGGGTATTTTGCTATTGAATCAATATGAATAGCGATGTATAATTATTGCACGCAATCAAATCGCCCCGCAAGGGGATTACTGTGGAGGAAATGAAGATGAAACTGAAGAAATTTGCAGCCTTGCTGCTGGCAGCTGTGATGACTCTTTCCATGGCGGCCTGCACCAAGGAAGAGGGCCAGAGCAATGATGGCGGCTCCAAGGGCGGCGAAGAGAAGGATCAGCTGGTGCTGGGCACTTCCGCCGACTTTGCCCCCTATGAGTTCCATAAGATGGTCAACGGCAAAGACACCATCCTGGGCTTCGATGTGGCTCTGGCCAAGAAGATCGCCGAAGAGATGGACAAAGAGCTGGTGATCAAGGACATGGACTTCAACAGTCTGCTCAATGAGCTGAACAACGGCACCGTGGACTTTGTGGCTGCCGGCCTGTCTCCCGATGAAGAGCGGAAAAAGCAGGTGGACTTCTCCGATCCCTACTACTTCGGTGATCAGTGCTGCATCATCCGCAAAGAGGATGCTGACAAATATAAGTCCGTGGAAGACTTCAAAGGCCAGCAGATTGCCGCCCAGACCGGCTCCATCCAGGAAGGCATCGCCAAGGAGCAGTTCCCCGGTTCTGTGCTGGTTTCCCTGCCCAAGCTGCCCGATGAGATCATGTCCCTCAGCAGCGGCAAGGTAGAAGGCGTTATCGTGGAAGTGGCCGTGGCCGAAGGCTTCATCGCCCAGAACCCCGATCTGATGATCGCCGATTTTACGGTGCCTTATGAGGCCAAGGGCAGCTGCATCGCTGTGCAGAAGGGTAACACCGAGCTGCTGGATCATATCAATTCCGTCATCGCTGATGTGACTTCTTCCGGTGAGATGGACGAGATGGTCAACCAGGCCAACCTGGATTCCGAGTATTAAAAAATATGGGCCGGACGGGGCAACGCTCCGTCCGGCTCTTGAGCGCTTTCCAAGGCGATAAGAGAGAGAAAAAAGGAGGTTACCGGCTTGAATATATCCTTTTCCTTCCTGCCGGACTACTGGCCCTATTTCAGGGACGGTGTTTATTACACATTGGTGCTGGCTTTCCTCACGGTGGTTATTGCTGTGATCCCCGCTATCTGTCTGGCATTGATGCGTTTGTCCAACAACAAGATCCTCAGATTCATTTCCAGTGCTTTTATTGAGATTATCCGTGGCACTCCCATGCTGGTGCAGGTGTCGATTATCTACTATGGTGTGTTCGGTGCGGTAAAGCTGCCCAACTACATGCTCTTCGGGTTTATGAACTTTGCCATGTTCCTGCCCTGTATCATCGCTCTGGCCATCAACAGCTCGGCCTATGTGGCGGAAGTCATCCGGGCGGGCATCCTGGCGGTGGACCGGGGCCAGACCGAAGCGGCCCGCTCCCTGGGCATGACCCAGGGCCAGTGCATGCGCATGATCGTGCTGCCCCAGGCTGTGAAGAACATCCTTCCCGCTTTGGGCAACGAGTTTGTTACCCTGGTAAAGGAAAGCTCCATCTGCTCCACCATCGGCGTCAGCGAGCTGATGTTCGGCGCCAACCTGACCCGCGGCGCTACATATCAGACCATGGGCCCCCTGCTGCTGGCCGCTGGTCTCTATCTGTGTATGACATTCCCGGCTTCCAAACTGCTGGGTTATGTGGAAAGGAGGATGCGCCGTGGCGACGCCCGCTAATCATCTCATCGAAGTCCAGGGCCTGGTGAAAAAGTTCGGCCCGGAGATCACCGCTCTCGACCATGTGAACCTGACCATCGACAAGGGCCAGGTGGTGGTCATCGTAGGCCCCTCCGGTTCGGGTAAATCCACCCTGCTCCGCTCCCTCAATCTGCTGGAGGTTCCCACCGAAGGCAGCGTCATCTTCGAGGGTGTGGATATCACCGATAAAAAGATCAATCTGGATCAGCACCGCCAGAAAATGGGCATGGTGTTCCAGCATTTTAACCTCTTCCCCCACAAAACCGTGCTGGAGAACATGACTCTGGCTCCCATCAAGGTGAAGAAGATGGACCCGGCTCAGGCGGAAAGCATGGCCATGGACCTGCTGCGCAAGGTAAATTTGGAAGATCGGGCCCAGGCCTATCCGGCGCAGCTCTCCGGCGGCCAGAAACAGCGTATCGCCATTGTGCGTGCTCTGTGCATGCAGCCCGATGTGATGCTCTTCGACGAGCCCACCTCGGCTCTGGACCCGGAAATGGTAGGCGAGGTGCTGGAGGTTATGAAGGACCTGGCCGCCCAGGGCATGACCATGGTGGTGGTCACCCACGAAATGGGCTTTGCCCGGGAAGTGGGTACCCGGGTGCTCTTTATGGATCAGGGCCATCTGTTGGTGGATCAGCCCCCGGAGGAGTTTTTCGGCCATCCCGAAAACCCCCGTTTGCAAGAATTCTTGTCCAAAGTGCTGTAAATTTCAAAAAGGGCCGGAGGAAAACTCCGGCCCTTTTGTTTCGTCGATATTGACAAAAAAATATCAAAGTTTTGTCCACTTTGCCTCTTTCTTTTTGGGAAAAAAAGGCGCATAATAAGGCCGAAATCAAAGGAAACGCTGCGGCGTTCTTTTTTTGAGGTTAAGCGTTAAAAAAATAACAAATACGGCACGGGCCGCAAACTTAGGAGGAATTGATATGGCACGATTCACATTGCCCCGGGATCTGTATCATGGTAAGGGCGCTATTGAAGAACTGAAGAATCTGAAAGGCAAAAAGGCCATTGTTGTGGTAGGCGGCGGCTCCATGAAGCGTTTCGGCTTCCTGGACAAAGCGGTGAACAACCTGAAGGCGGCCGGCATGGAAGTGCAGCTGTTTGAGAATGTGGAGCCCGATCCTTCTGTGGAGACCGTTATGCGCGGCGCCCAGATGATGCGGGAGTTTGAGCCCGACTGGATTGTGGCCATGGGCGGCGGTTCCCCCATCGATGCGGCCAAAGCTATGTGGGCCTTCTATGAATATCCGGAGACCACCTTTGAGCAGCTGATCACCCCCTTCAACTTCCCCACCCTGCGCACCAAGGCTCACTTCTGCGCCATTCCCTCCACTTCCGGCACAGCCACCGAAGTGACAGCTTTCAGCGTCATCACCGACTATGAGAAGGGCATCAAGTATCCTCTAGCCGACTTTAACATCACCCCCGATGTGGCCATTGTGGACCCGGATCTGGCCGAGACCATGCCCAAGAAGCTGACAGCCCACACCGGTATGGACGCCATGACCCACGCCATCGAGGCCTATGTGTCCACCGCTCATTGCGATTACACCGATCCTCTGGCTCTCCACGCCATCCATATGATCCATGAGGACCTGATCGCCTCCTTCCAGGGAGATATGGCCGCTCGGGATCGGATGCACAACGCCCAGTGCCTGGCCGGCATGGCCTTCTCCAACGCTCTGCTGGGCATCGTTCATTCCATGGCCCACAAGACCGGCGCCGCCTTCTCTGGCGGGCACATCGTCCATGGCTGCGCCAATGCCATGTACCTGCCCAAGGTCATCCGTTATAACGCCAAGAATCCGGAAGCTGCGGAGCGCTATGCCCAGATCGCTAAATTCCTCCACCTCTCCGGCAGCAACACCGAAGAGCTGGTCACCAGCCTGATTGAAGAGCTGAAGAAGATGAACAAGGCTCTGGAGATCCCCTCCTGCATCAAGGATTACGAGGGCGGCATCATCGACGAGAATGAGTTCATGGAGAAGCTGCCCCAGGTGGCCGAGCTGGCCATCGGCGATGCCTGCACCGGCACCAACCCCCGCATCCCCACCCAGGAAGAGATGGAGAAGCTGCTGAAGGCTTGCTATTACGACCTGGAGATTGATTTCTAAAATAAAGTATAAAAA
>CALLCY010000223.1:0-3891 GCA_938000015.1 uncultured Clostridia bacterium | reverse complement strand
CCCGTTTTTTTAATACAACTTGGCGCCGGCGGGGATGTGGCTGTCCACCATCAGGCAATGGAGCTTCTCCACGCCATTTTCATGATGAACCGCCGAAATGATCATACCGCAGGAATCAATGCCCATCATCTTGCGAGGGGGCAGGTTGGTGATGGCAATCAAAGTCTTGCCCACCAGTTCCTCCGGCTCATAGGTATCGTGAATGCCGCTGAGGATCACCCGGTCTTCTCCCGAGCCATCGTCCAGCACAAACTTCAGCAGCTTCTTGCTCTTGGGTACCGCAGTGCATTCCTTCACCTTCACCGCCCGGAAATCCGACTTGGCAAAGGTTTCAAAATCCACAAAATCGGCAAACAGAGGCTCCACTTCCACCTGGGAGAAATCGATCTCCTCCACCTTCTGCTCTACTGCGGGGGCGGCGGCGGGCTCCTCTTCCTTCTTCTGAGAATCGTTCTTGTTGTCCAGCGGCTTCATGGTGGGGAAGAGCAGCACATCCCGGATGCTGGCGGAATCGGTGAGCAGCATCACCAGCCGGTCCAGGCCAAAGCCCAGGCCGCCGGTGGGAGCCAGACCATATTCCAAAGCGTTGATATAATCGTAGTCCACCTGGCTGGTGTCCTTGGGGTTGGCTGCTTTCCGCAGGGCCACCTGCTTTTCAAAGCGCTCCTTCTGATCGATGGGATCGTTCAGCTCGCTGAAGGCGTTGCCGAATTCCATGGCGTTGATGAAATACTCAAACCGCTCGGTGAAGGCAGGCTCGTCCTTCTTCCGCTTGGCCAGAGGGCTGTTTTCCACAGGGTAATCGTAAATGAAGGTGGGCTGGATCAGCTTCTCTTCCACAAAGGCATCGAACAGCTCTACCAGCACAGCACCCTTGGTGGCGTTGGCAGGCACCGGCACATTCTTCTCCTTTGCGGCCTTCCGGGCGTCCTCGTCGGTCTCCCAGGTATAGTAGTCGCAGCCGGAATACTTCTTCACCGCTTCCACCATGGTCAGCCGCTCCCAATGGCTCATGTCAATGGTCTGACCCATGTAGGGGATGGTCAGGCTGCCGCAGACGGTCTGGGCCAGGTGCTTATAAAGGTCCTCCACCAGGTCCATCATGCCCTTGTAATCGGTGAAAGCCTGGTACAGCTCGATGCTGGTGAATTCCGGGTTGTGCTTCGTGTCCATACCTTCGTTGCGGAAGATACGGCCCACTTCATACACCCGGTCAAACCCGCCCACGATGAGCCGCTTGAGGGCCAGCTCGGTTTCGATGCGCAGGTACATATCCATATCCAGTGTGTTGTGATGGGTGACGAAAGGACGGGCGGAAGCGCCGATCTCCAGAGGCAGCAGAATGGGGGTGTCCACCTCCAGGAAGCCCTGGCCGTCCAGGTAAGCGCGGATCTCCCGCAGGATCTGGCTGCGCTTGATGAAGGTGTCCTTCACCTCGGGATTGACGATGAGATCCACATACCGCTGGCGGTAGCGCAGGTCGGTGTCCTTCAGGCCATGCCACTTTTCCGGCAGAGGACGCAGGCTCTTGGACAACAGCTGAATCTTTTCCACCTTGATGCTGATCTCGCCCATTTTGGTACGGAAGACTTCACCTTCCACGCCTACCACATCGCCGATGTCAAACTTTTTGAAGGCGGCATATTCTTCCTCGCCTACATTGTCCCGGCGGACATAGAGCTGGATGTCTCCGCTGGAATCCCGCAGATCGGCAAAGCTGGCTTTGCCCATCAGCCGCTTGCTCATCAAACGGCCGCCCAGACGGACGACCTTGCCGGTCTCCTCCTCATTGGCGATGCCGGCAAACTCTTCCTTGATGTGGGCGGCATAGTTGTCCACAGGGTACTTTGTAATGGCAAAGGGGTTCTTGTCCTCCTGCTGCAAAGCGGCCAGCTTGTCCCGGCGAATGCGCAGCAGTTCCCCCATTTCCTGCTGAGCGGCCTGCTCTGCCGCCACAGCGCTCTTTTCTTCCTTCATAATCTTCCTCCATATCAAAAGACAGCCGCAGCCATTGCCGCTGCAGCCGTTTTTTCTTCCTTTTTACCGATCGATGGCCACGATCCGGTAGGTGATAGCGCCGTCGGGAGCTTCCACTACCACAGAATCGCCCACGCCATGGCCATAAAGAGCCTTGCCCAGCGGGGACTCATCGGAGATGCGGCCCTGGACAGGGTTGGCCTCCTGGGAGCCCACGATGGCGTATTCCTCAGGCTCATCCTCAAAGCCTTCTTCCACCACGGTGACCCGGGTACCCATGCTCACATGCTGGGTGGTGATGGAGTCCTCGTTGATGATTACCGCGCCGGCGATCACATTCTCCAGCTCGGCGATGCGGGAATACAGCTTGCCCTGTTCGTTTTTGGCTTCGTCGTATTCACTGTTCTCCGAAAGGTCGCCGAAAGAACGGGCTTCCTTGATCTGCTCGGCCACTTCTTTCTCCCGGACGGTTTTCAAATATTCCAGCTCATCTTTGATCTCTTTGAGCCTTTCTTCGGTCAGCATAAATTGCTTTTGCATAATTTCCTCCCCTTTGCCCCTGGAAATGGGCATAGATATTCAGGATAATACTTCACATTATATGGTGCTCGTTCCCATGTGTCAAGCGTGGGTTTCCCCAGGCTTGCCGAAAGTGGCTTACATTTCCCCCTTCTGGCTGCCCTCCGCTCTCAAATCTTCCGGACGGCACAGGCCGCTTTCCAGCAGCATGGCAGCATACAAAGTATTCCCCATCCCAGACGGTTTTTGCTCCCTGGCCCACTGGGGAGATACAAACTCCAGTCCCGGCCATCCGCCGGGAGCCAACATCAGCAGATCCTCTTCTGTCTCCACCTTTTCCCCCGGTTGGGGAAAACGGATGCGCAGACAGGGGTATTCCGGCGGAGCGCTTTGCTGGGGAGCAATGCCGAACTGCTCATACAGCGCCTGCTCCAGCTCCTGCTGCCCCACTTTGATGCGCACCGACAGATACCGCACCTTTCCCCCTAAGATTCTGGCGCAGCGCACCACATCCCGGTCACATCGGGCGGCCTCCAGGCAGCAGAAAGCCTGCTCCAGCGGAATGCCCCGGCTTTGAAGAGCCCACAGTGCTCCCAGTCCGGCCCCTTGCCGCCAGGCCGTCCCTTCTTCCACCGTCAGCATTCCCATTTCCTGTGCCTTTTCCCGCCACGGCTCTCCTACCGCCAACCGGTGGACACCTCTTTTCTTCATCTGCTCCATAGCCCATTCCACCCGTTTTTCCACTTTCCGCTCTCCCATGCCGGAAGGCACCGGCAAACAACCGGCCAGAAAGGAAGTTCTCCCCACCGGCCGCAGCTGAAGCTCCAAATGCTTTTTCCAGAAAAGTCCCCGCTTTTTTTCTTCCTCCACCGTTTCAAAATATGCGATCATATCCGGCGCCCTCCCTTTTTTCATCATATCTATGTGACAAAAAGGGCCGCTATACCGGACACAGCAAAACGGGCGGCCCAAAAAGGCCGCCCGTTGAAGCAACAAAACCTGCTCTGCATGATTTTTTGTCAGAGTGCATCTTTTCTTTGTTCGTCTTCTCTTTGAGAGAACAGAAAATCCTCCCTGTCCAGATACAGTACATTGTTTTTCTTTTCTTTCTGCTTATATTCTCTTCTCTGACGCAACATATCATGAAGAGCACAGAGAATAGAAAGCAGTCCCAGTAGTATGCTGAACCCTACCATCAACTCACTCCTCATTCCTCGTCTGCTCCTATTTCTTCCTAAGTTTCACTGATACTACTGTATCACAAAAATTGCGTCTTTTCTTTTTGTGCGCTAAAATCGTCAAAAAAGTGTCAAAATCGACAAAATTGCCTGGGGATACATCTCCAGGCGATTCTGTTCTCTGCATCAGTATATCAAAACGGGCGGCCTTTTCTGG
>CALLCY010000222.1:0-13438 GCA_938000015.1 uncultured Clostridia bacterium | reverse complement strand
CCGGCGGGGAAAGGTGCTGTCAGAGATCTCCCAGAAGCGGCTTTCGGCCATCCGGGAATTTGCCGAGTTCGGTTCCGGCTTCAAGATCGCCATGCGGGATCTGGAGATCCGGGGCGCAGGCAATGTACTGGGAGCCGAGCAAAGCGGCCATATGCTGTCGGTGGGCTACGACCTTTATCTGAAACTGCTGGAAGAGGCAGTGGCCGAGGCCGGAGGCCAGACCCGTCCGGCTTACACCGAATGCAGCGCAGACCTATTGGTTAGCGCCTCTCTGCCCCAGAACTATGTGCCCGATTCCGGCCAGCGGGTGGATCTTTACCGGCGCATCGCCCTCATCCGCAGCCGGGACGATTACGACGATATGGTGGATGAGATGCTGGACCGGTACGGGGATGTGCCCAAGCAGGCCATGAACCTGTTGGAGATCGCTCTGCTCCGGGCCCATGCCGGTCAGTGCGGCATCAGCGAGATCAACCAGCGGGACGGTCGGTTGATGTTCTCTTTCTCGCCCCGGGACATTGCCATCGCCGGCATCCTTTGCTCCCATCCTTCCTTCAAGGGACGGATGCTGCTTTCCGCCGGGGCCGCCCCCTATCTGTCCCTGATGATGGGCAAAACCCAGAATCCCCTGGAAGAGGCCAAAAAGGTGGTCTCGTCCTTTTTCGAGCTATATCAAGAGCAAAACCGTGATACCATAGAGAAAAACAGCCCCACGGAGGATAAAAAATGAAGAAATACCGGAATATTCTGTGCTGTCTTGTGGCGCTCTGCCTTTTGGGAGGCTGCTCTCCCAGCCCCACCGCCATTGTGGTGGGGAAAAACAAGGTGGATGCCGCTGAGCTGGCTTTTTATCTGGAATACAACCGCCTCAACCTGCAATCCCAGGACGGCAGCACCGAAGAGGAGGACGCCGACCCCTCCCTGGAGGAAGCCAAGGAAGCCGCTTTGGAGCAGATCGTCACCGCTGAAATCGTGCGGCAGCAATGCGACAAGCTGGGCCTGGATCTTTCCAAAGAGGAAAAGGAAGAGCTGAAGCAGAATAAAGACGAGCTGATCGAAGCCCAGGGAGGCACGGCAGGATATCTGAAGTACCTGCGCCAGTCGGCCATGGCCGACCGGGTTTATGACAAATTCCAGGAAAACACCCTTTACTATGACAAGCTCTACGATCACATGGTAGGGGAGGGAGGGGAATATTCCTTCTCCGATGTGGATCTGCGGCAGTTTTTCTCGGAAAACTACGCCACTGTTCAATACATTCGCCTGGGCTTTTCCTCCGCTCCTGAGCGGGGTATGGACCGGGCCCAGACTATTTTGGAACAGGCCCAGGTGCCCGGCGCCGACTTCACCCAGATGGTGGCCCTTTACAACGACGACCCCTATATGACGGAAAACATCCAGGGCATCGTCATGACGGCTTCCCAGTGTGAAAACTCGCCCCAGTTTGAAACGGTTTTTGATCTGGAAGAAGGGGAAATCACCGGCGTGCTGGTGGGCACCGATGGTTATTACATCGTCAAGCGTCTGCCCCTGGCGGTGACCTATTATGACGACAACCAGGAGGCCATTTTGCAGGAGGCCCGGGATGTGCAGTTCAATGAGCTTCTGGAGGAATGGACCGAGGAAGCCAGCGTGCGCACCACCGACATCTATAAAAAGATGGATTTTGACAACCTGTGGGACTATGTAGAGTAGTTCAAAGCCGCCCTTTTGTGGGCGGCTTTTTTCTTGACAGCGCGGTCTACACATGGTAAACTAAAGTTACACAATGTAGACCAAGGAGGTTTTATCTATGCCCGACCTCACCATGGGGGCCATCGAGTCCCGTTTCGCCGATATCATCTGGAACAACGAGCCGATTTCCTCCGGCCAACTGGCCCAGGAGAGCCTGCGGCTGCTGGGCTGGAAAAAGAGCACCTCTTTCACAGTGCTGCGGCGTTTGTGCGAAAAGGGGATCTTCCAAAACCAAAAGGGGACGGTGACCTCCCTCATGTCCCGGGATGAGTTTTATGCCGCCCAAAGCGAAAAATTTGTGGAGGACACCTTCCAAGGCTCTCTTCCCGCCTTTCTGGCCGCCTTCTCTTCCCGGAAGAGCCTGACCCCGGAGGAGGTGGAGTGCCTGCGCCGTATGGTGGATGAATACCAGGAGGGATAAAAATGGCATCCTTTTTCTCCCAGCTGCTTTCCATCAGCCTGACTGGAGCTGGGGCAGCTCTGGTGGCGATGGCTCTGCGCCTTTTTCTCAAAAAAGCGCCCCGTTGGTGCACTCTGCTGCTATGGGCTTTCGTGGCCCTGCGGCTGCTGTGCCCATTTACTCTGGAGCTTCCTTTTGCGCTGGCCCCATCCCCTTGGGCCGCATCGGAAAGGGAAGAGGCCGCATCCCAACCTTCGCCCTTTTCCCCGGAAAATGTCAATGGCATCCCGGATGTGACCTTTGATGTGCCGTCTGCCACAGAAAACACAGAAAAAACTGCCTTTTCCCCCATGACTGCCGCCTTTTTCCTGTGGCTGGCCGGATTGGGCGTGATGGCCAGCTACACTCTTTTTTCACTCCTGGCTCTCCGGCGCAAACTGGGGGAAAGCGTAGTTTGGAAAGACAACATCTGGCTGTGTGACCATCTGCCGTCCCCCTTCCTGCTGGGACTGTTCTGTCCGAAAATCTATCTTCCCTCGTCCCTCTCAACCCAGGACATTCCCTATGTGGTGGCCCATGAGCAGACCCATCTGAAGCAGCTGGACCATGTGTGGAAGCTGCTGGCCTTTTTCCTTCTGGCCGTCCATTGGTTCAATCCGGTGCTGTGGTTTGCCTATCTGCTTTTTTGCCGAGATCTGGAGTTTTTCTGCGATCAGCGGGTGCTGGATAAACTGGGAACAGAGCACAAAAAGGGATACTGCCAGGCCCTGATCCGGTGCAGTGTTCCGGGGAAATTCACCGCCCCCTGTGCGCTGGCTTTTGGGGAAAACTCTTTGAAAAGCCGCATCCGGCAGGCTCTTCATTACCAAAAGCCCACTGTTCGCTGGGCCTTTCTGGGGGGCACTGCCTGTCTGCTGGCCGCCCTATGTCTGTTTACCGCACCTCAGGACGCCCAAAGCCCGGAAGATTCCGCCGCTTTGTCCCGTTCTAGGGAACAGTATGTCTTTTCCTCTTCCCAGGACACCGCCCGTCTGACTCTCTTCCCGGACACCAAAGAATTCACCTTTTCCCCCAGCTTTTTGTCCTCTGCCCTTTACACCGGCCGCTACCAGGAGCAGGGGGGTGCAATCACACTGGAAAGCACCCAGGGAACTGCCTACCGCTTCCTGCGGCAGCAGGGCGGATTTGTTTTCCAGGCGGAAAGCTCCGATCCCATGCCGGAATTCCGCTATTCTCCTGGGGCAGCCCTTTCCTCCGCCGTGCCCGACGGCAGTCTGTTTGTCCCTGAAACCTCGACACCCTATATGGACCAGGCTCTTCTGGATGTGGATGGGGACGGCACCAAAGAAGCCTGCTACCTGTGCTATGGCCCCACTTCCGGGGTGTTCACCTTCGCTCTGACCGCCTTGGAAGAAGATAAGGTGGAATATTTCAACATCTATTCCTGTGATTTTGCCATGTTCTCCTTCGGGGAAAATCGTGAAACTCCCACGGTGCAGGCCGTATCCCAAAACGGCTCCGTTGGCTTTTTCACCATCGCTACTCAAGGAGACGATCTGCTGCTGATGCAGGGTAATCAGTCTTTGCCCCTGTGGGGCGATGCACAGGACCAGGGAGTGGACTCTCCCCATCTTTCCTATTGTATCCGCCGATAAAAACAGCCCCTTGGCACAAACACGCCAAGGGGCTATATACTATCTGTAATTATTTTTTAAAATATCAATCAATGTGATCGGTGTAGCCCTTTTCCTTGCGGAACTGCTTCCAATCTTCCAGGCTTTCTCGCAGCAGCTGAGTGCAGTTGAGGCCATAGGGGCACTTGCTTTCACAAGCGCCGCAGCGGCGGCAGTTTTCCACCTTTTCCATCTCCTTGCACCATTCCTCGGTCATGTACTGCTGCCAGGGAGAACGGCGCAGCAGCTGAGGCAGACGGGCGATGGTGTTGATCTGGATGCCTTCCCGGCAGGGCATACAATAGCCACAGCCACGGCAGAAGTTTCCGGCCAGCTCCTTCCGGTCCTTTTCGATGACGGCCTGAAGCTCGGGGGTCATGGTGATCCCCTGCTGGGCGCAATCCAAAAATTGCTGCAATTCCTCTTTTTTCTGGATGCCCCAGATGGGCACAGCGTTGGGAATCTGCTGGAAGAAAGCATAGGCCGCCTGGGCACAGGTGATCAGGCCGCCGGACAGAGCCTTCATGGCGATAAAGCCCACATCCAGCTTGCCGCACAGATCGATGAGGTCGATGTCCTCCTGAGGAGAAATGTGGGATACGGGGAACTGAACGGTGTCATACAGGCCGCTCTTGGCCGCCGCTTCGGCCACCGGACGGCGGTGGGAAGTGATGCCGATAAAACGGCACTTGCCCTGTTTCCGTGCCTCCTCCAAAGCGGCGTGGATGCCGTCGGGGTCCTGGGGATCGGGGAGGGAAGCGATGTTGTGCAGCTGGAGGATATCCACATAATCGGTGCGCAGGTTTTTCAAGCTGGTGTCCAGATCGTCCAGCACCTGCTGCTTGGTCTTGCCCTGGCTCTTGGTGGAAATCACAATGGAGCTGCGGCGGTCATGGAAGGCCGCGCCCAGCTTTTCCTCGCTGTCGGTATAGGCCCGGGCGGTATCATAATAATTGATACCGGCGTTATAGGCCATGTGTAAAAGCTCCACAGCGCTCTTCTGATCGATGCGCTGGATGGGCAGGGCGCCGAAGGAATTTTCGGTAACCATCAGGCCGGTGCGCCCCAGTTTTTTCATCTTCATAGACCATCTCTCCTTTTCTGCTGTCCGGGCCTTGGGCCCTGTTTCTTCTGGGGGATATGATTGTTTCTTATACCATGGAGCGATGCGACATGGTATATTGGCCATGTTTTCGGTTGTCCCCAAAAGGGGACGAGAAAACGGCCGCAAGATCCGGTATAATAACTGCTCTGCGGTTATTATACCATAGCTGCAAGTCCAGGCAGGCTTGCACGCCGCCAATGCGGCGTAAAATCGGCTTTGCCAATTTTGGCTATGGTGTAACATCAACAGCAGTCGTTTTGTGAACAAAACGACTGAATACACAGTATCCTGCCGCACATGTGCGGCAACTGTTGATATTATACCACTTTTTTTACCGGGAGGAAATGGGCAAGAAAAAAGGCGTGCCCCATGTGGGACACGCCTTCTGGCGCTTATACCATCTTTTCAAAACTGGATGCAATGGCCGAGGCATTGCTGCCGATGACCATGCACACATAATTGCCCTTGGTGCGCACCACGGCTTTTTTCGCAATCTCATACTGGGCCGGATCGTATTGCTCAAAGGTGCGGGCTACATCGTCGGCCCGCTGGCGCAGGGCTTTTTCCACGCTGGCGGTGCTGCCGCCAGCCTTCACCTGAAACACGGCGATCTCGCTGGCTGTGGTTCCCATGGCCGGGCCTTTGACACAGTAGCTCTCCATCTGGGACAGATCGATGCCGCCGTAGAGGGTACCCACCATACCGTTATAATCGGTCAGATCGCCCATGGAATGCTGGCTCAGCAGGTTGGAAACCACCTGACTGGCGGTCAGAGCAGGCTGGGGCTTCTCCTCCGGCTGCTGCGGCTCTTGGGGCTGCTGAGGCTGCTGGGACTGATTTCCGCCGCCCTGAGAGGGTTTGCTTCCGCCACCCTGGCTTGTGTTGCTGCTGCCCTGGCTGGAAGAACTGCCGCCGCCCTGGGGCTTTTGGGTAGAAGTAGAGGGTTTTTCCGAAGAAGTGTTGCTTTGGTTCTGATTGGACACCGGTGTGTCGCCGTCGGTGTCTTTGTCTTCCTGCTCATCTGCGGGGGCCTGGGTGTCTTCCGGCTCCTTGTCTTCCTCGGGCTTTTCCTCTTCGTCCTTCTCCTGCTCCTCTTTCTGCTGCTCCTGCTGGTTTTGCTCCTCTCCCTCATCTTTGGGCGGATTGGAGGTGCACCCCTGCAAAGGGATCATCAGCGCCAGCATCAGCGCCATAAGCCATGTCCATCGTTTCATCTGTGGTCCTCCTCGTTCCAGGAATTGTTTTCTGGCCTTTGGACGAAGAAGCCTGTGAAAAAGTTCCCGCTTTTTCCTTCTTTTTTGATGATGTGTTTTTTTCCTTTTCCTTCTTTTCCGGCGGGATGGCTCCCGAACGGAACAAGGCAAACTTGGCACACGCCGGGCCGATGAGCTCATAAAGCACCGACGAAGCCAGGATGATGCTCATCAGCAAAGACCCAATGCGCTCCGGCAGGATCCGCTGGGAAAGATATGCCAGGCCAATGGCCACCCCGGCCTGGGGCACCAAAGCAGCTCCCAGATAGGTGCGGATCTTTTCCTCCCGATGGGTGAGCGCACATCCCAACCAGGCGCCCAGGTATTTGCCCGCAATGCGCACCAGGAAATAGCCGATGCCCACCAAACCGAATCCGGCCAGCAGCTTCACATCCAGCGACATCCCGGATACCACAAAAAACAGCAGCATAATGGGGGGCGTGAATTTATCCACCTGGCGAAACAGCTTTTTGTCCTGGGTGCGATTGATATACACCGCTCCAAACACCATGCAGCTGAGCAGGGGAGACACATCAAAAATGGTGCATAGCCCGGAGAGCGCCAAAAGCAGCGCCGTTGTGAGAATGAGCCGGTTATCCCGGCTGCGGCTGGGAGTGAGCACCCGGCTGAGCCCCAGACCGAACAACCCGCCTGCCGCCAAAAAGACCAGGTTATACAAAATGGGCAGCAGCATCCCTTTCCAGGAAAAGCTGCCCGTATCTCTGCCATTGACCCCGGCCGCCACAATGGAAAAAACCAACAGACAGACCACATCGTCCAGGGCTACCACCTGCAAAAGGGTGTTGACAAATTCCCCCTTGGCCCGGTACTGATGAATTGTCATAACGGTGCTGGCTGGGGCTGTGGCCGTGGCGATGGCCCCCAACAGCAGGGAAAGCTCCCCATCCAGATGAAATCCCCAATACATGGCCGCAAAAACCGCACACCCTGCGGCCAGCGCTTCCAGAACGGTGATCAGCACAACCGAAAGCCCTGTTTGAGCCAATGTCTCCTTTTGAAAAAACCGTCCCACGCCAAAGGCGATAAAGGCCAGAGCAATGTCGCTGACAAAATCCATCTGCTCCACCAAAGAAGCCGGAATCAGCCCCAACACCCCAGGCCCGATAAGAATACCGGCCACAATATATCCGCTCACATTGGGCAGACGCAGCTTTTTCGTGATCCGTGTGGCCAAAAAACCGCAGACCAAAATGATCCCCAATGACAGCAGGATCTGTGTCTCTCTCCCCAGGGACAGAAACCATGTTCTCATTTTTGCCCCTCCTTTCACATTCATCGTGAAAACCAATCAAATTCGTCTTGCTATTTGAGTATGTTTATGATAAACTGCACAAAAGATAAATTCAAATTATATTTCTTTTGGATTTCATCAATTTTTTTGATATTCAGAGAGGAGGAGGCCTATGCTGGACCCGAAATTGGAAACATTGCTGACGGTTTATGAGAAGGGCAGTTTCACGCAGGCCGCCGCCTGTCTCTCTCTCACCCAGCCTGCCATCAGCCACCACATCGACCTGTTGGAAAAAGAATTGGGTGTGAAAATCTTCTATCGCCGGCGAAAAGGGCCGTTACAGCTGACACCAGAAGGGGAAATCGTATTGCGCTACGCCAAACGCATCCAGGCTCTTTATCAACATATGCGCCGGCGCCTGGAAGATCTTCCCCGGCAGGTCACCCGGCTGCGGGTGGGCATCACCCACACCGCCGAAAGCAACCGGATGACAGAAGTCCTGGCCAAATATGGAAGCGAACACCCCGGCGTCAGCATATCGATCATTACGGACACCATAAATAATCTTTATGATATGCTCTCCAACTTCCAGCTGGACCTGGCTGTGGTAGAGGGCAAACTGTCCGAACCGGGGATCAATGCACTGCTGTTGGACACCGATTATCTGGTGTGTGTCATGTCCAACCACAATCCCCTTTCCCAGCAAAGCATGGTTACCCTAGATGATCTGCGCCAGGAAAAAATGATCCTCCGCCCGGCCACATCGGCCACCCGCAATCTGTTTGAGTCCCACCTTCAAAGCCTGAATCTGAACATTGCCGATTTCAATGTGATGCTGGAAGTGGACAACATCGCCACCATCAAGGACCTGATCCGCAAAGACCTAGGGGTGTCTATTCTAGCCCGCAGCGCCTGCATGGATGAATGGCGCAAAGGAAAACTGACGCTGCTGCCCATCGAAAATCTGAGCATGATCCGCCAAACCAACTTGCTTTATCACCATGATTTTCCCCATCAACAGCTGCTGAAAGACCTGACCCGCATTTATCGTGAAACGGCTGGCTCTGTTTACGGGTCATAAAAAAGCGGCGTCTGATGAAAATCAGACGCCGCAAATTCGGGCAAAACAGAAATCAATCACCAACCGTAGGTGCGATAGCCGGAGGGGCTCATAAACTGATGGAACAAGGGGCTGGTGATGGACACCGCCTCCAAGGCAAATTCCAGAATGAAGCCGCAAAGAACGGCGCTCACCCCCAGAGAAAGGGCGAAGAACAAAAGGGAGCTCCAGCAAAAGCGGCCGCCCTGGGCGGGAGCGCACAGATGATGCACCGTATGGAACATCAGAAGAATCCAGCTGAGGAAGGCCAGCATAGCCAGGGCCGCCGAGGCCCACAGGGAAACATAGAGCAGGGGAATGGCGATAATCAGCAAAATGGAAGGCAGAATCGCACTGAACACCACGGTGAGGAATGCACTTTGCAGATCCATGGCGCCTTTGACGGCCTTACCCAGCAAAAACAGGCCCAGCGTAAAGACCACCATCACGCCCAGCGGCAGCAGCACACCTCCCAGAATGGCCCGTGGCAGATCCAAGGTGATCTGGCCGCCAGTGTTGGCCATGGACAGCATCGAGGACAACTGATTGAGATAATAGGCCAGTTCCCGCAATCCCTGGCACAACCCCAGCACAAAAAAGGCAGCAAAGGAAACCAGGGGCAAGATCAGATAGAGCACCCCCAGCGGCAGGTCATGGTGACGGCAGGCGGTCTCCACCGTTTGCGCGGGAGCGCGGAAATAGGCTTTGAAAAAGGGAATAAAGTTTTCAAAGGCCACAGTCAGCCGGGAAGGGTACCGGGGAGCGGGCGCCGGCTGGGAAAAGGCAGGGTCAACTCCCGGCGGAGGCGGAGGTGCCTGGGTGGTGTTTTCTTCCCTGGGCTCGTCCGGCTGGGAAGGGGAAGGCTCTCCCTCTTTGGCCTGCTGCTCCATGGCCTGGGGGTCGATCTGGGGGGCAATGGGTCTTTCTTCCGGTTCCGGCCGGGGCATATTTTCCTCAGTTTCCCCCTGTTTTTTTTGATGTTCCAGCAGAACACTCTGAGGACAGGTGCAGCTTTCCCCTTCCGCCAGAGTGCGTCCGCAGTAAGGACAGATTTTTTCCATAAGGAACGGCTCCTTTCCAGGTGCTTTCCCAAAAAAGAGAAGCAACCCTTGCTGCTCTTATTATAATAAATTCCAGCGCTTCAAATCAAGAATAAGCTGTGAAACCCCTATGAAAAAACCGTGAACGAGGGTGGTTTTTTGGGAAATACCCCCGGCGGCTCTTGCTTTTGACAAAGGAGAATGGTATACTATGTATGTTTTATTCGTAGAGTGTAACGCTGAGAGTGGGGTGACCCACTCTTTCTTATTGAAAAGACCAAAATAGGAGGGATGGATATGCAGACAAAGGTGCTGCTGGAAAAGGTGAATGCCATGTGCCGTGAGCCTGTGGCCCATCGTGGCCTGACGCTATGGGATGTGACTTTCGAAAAGGAAGGGCCCCGGTATCTGCTCACCGTGGTGGTGGATAAGGAAAGCGGTGTGGACATCGAGGACTGCGAATATGTCAGCCGGGCCATCGACCCTCTGCTGGATGCGCCGGAATATAGCAGCCTGCCCCCCTATACCCTCTGCGTCTCCTCCGCCGGCATGGAGCGGGCGCTGCGCCGGCCGGAACACTTCCAGTGGGCTCTGGGCCGCCGGGTGGAGCTTTCTTTTTATAAGCCCCATGACGGCCAGAAAACCAAGGTGGGCGTTCTGGAAAACTATGACGGCGATTCCCTGACAGTGGACGGGGTCTGCTATCCCATGGGGGATGTGGCCGGCTGCCGGGAATATTTTGATTTTACATCCATCAAAGGTTGAAGGAAAGAAGGAGAAGGCAGAAATGAACGCTGAACTGATGCAGGCCCTGACCGATCTGGAAAAGGAAAAGGGCATCAAGAAAGATTATATGCTGGACCGCATCGCCCAGGCTCTGGCCGCCGCCTACAAGGCCATCTATAAAAAAGACGCCCAAAGCGCTGCTTTGGATAATGTATTTGTAGAGATCCACCCGGAAACCGGCGCCATCGCCATGCACGCCGTCAAAACCGTGGTGGACGAAGTGCTCAATCCGGCCACCGAGATCTCTCTGGAGGAAGCGCTCCAGTACTCTTCCAAAGCCTCTGTGGGCAATGAGATCCGCATCGACATCGACGCCAGCAAATTCGGCCGCATTGCCACCCAGACGGCAAAACAGGTGATCATCCAGGGCATTCGGGAAGCCGAACGGGGCATGGTGGCCGATGAATTTGCCTCCAAAGAGCACGAGATTCTCAACGGCACCGTCACCCGCATCGATCCCCGCTACGGCACGGTGATCCTGGAGCTGGGCACCGGAAGAGAAAAGACCGAGGCCATCCTTCCTGCGGCCGAGCAGGTGAAGAACGAGACCATCCGGGAAGGCCAGCGGCTGAAGGTCTATCTGGTGGAAGTGCGCCGGGGCGTCAAAGGCCCTCAAATGATCATTTCCCGCACCCATCCGGGACTGGTCAAGCGGCTGTTTGAGCTGGAAGTGCCTGAGATCCACGACGGCACTGTGCTCATCAACTCCATCGCCCGGGAAGCGGGCAGCCGCACCAAGATCGCCGTATCCAGCACCGATGAAAATGTGGACCCCATCGGCGCCTGCGTCGGCCCCCGTGGTTCCCGTGTGGCCGGCATCGTGGAAGAGCTCCAGGGCGAAAAAATCGACATCATCAAATATTCCGACGATCCGGTGCAGTTTGTGGCCGAGGCTCTGTCTCCGGCAGATGTACTGCTGGTCACCCCCATCGCCGACGGCAAAAGCTGCAGCGTAGTGGTGCCTGACGACCAGCTGTCCCTGGCCATCGGCAAGGAAGGGCAGAACGCCCGTCTGGCCGCCAAGCTCACCGGTTGGAAGATCGACATCAAGCCCCAGTCCCAGGCCCTGGAAAAGGCCCTGGCCGACGCCGCTGCGGTGGCCGAAGGAACGGAAGAATAAAAAGCAAGACCCCCGGGGAAATCCCGGGACAGAAGACAGGAGGAGGGTATCATGCCAAAAAAGATCCCGGTGCGCCAATGCGTGGCCTGCCGTCAGCAAAAGGAAAAACCCCAACTGGCCCGGATCACCCGCACGCCCCAGGGGGATATCGTCTATGACCCCAAGGGCAAGGCCCCCGGCCGGGGCGCCTATCTGTGCAAAAGCGTCTCCTGTCTGGAAAAGGCCATCAAGAGCCGGGCGCTGGCCCGGGCGCTTAATTGCCAGATCCCCGATGAGGTCTATGACACTCTGCGGCAGCAGCTGATGGAGGAAGGGGCCCAGGATGGAGAATAATCTTTTGGCCTTTATCGGCCTGATGAAAAAAGCGGGCAGCCTGGCCATCGGCGGCGAAAACGCCTATGATGCCGCCCGCACCCATAAGGCACGGCTGATGGTGCTGGCCCAGAACGCCGGGGAAAACACCATGAGTCAGGCCCAGGCCGTGGCGAAACAATACCAGGTACCCCACATCACCCTCCCTTGTTCCAAAGAGGAGCTGGGCGGGGCGCTGGGGATGCGGGAATGTGCGGCTTTTGCCGTCACCGACACCGGTTTCGCCCTGTCCCTGTGCCGCAAATGCCAGATGGAAGAGACCGCCCAGGCCCTTTCCGAGCGCCTGGCCCGGGAGAAAAAACGGAAACAGAAGAAGATCGACCGGGCCCAGGGCAAAGGCGCCGGTTCTCACAGACGCAAAGGGGGAATATAACCTATGATGATAAAATACCGGGTAAGTGATGTGGCCAAGGACTTTGGCCGCCCCAACAAGGAGATCGCCGAGATTCTGGGCGATTATCTTCAGGCACCCAAAAGCAATGCCCAGGCCCTGAAGGAGCCGGAGCTGGATGTGATCTTTGAATATCTGACCCAGAAGAACCAGGTGGAGAGCCTGGATCAGGTCTTTGCTCCCGCTGCCGAAGCCGCCCAGAAGCGGCGCCAGGAATCGGAAAAGCGCATCCTGGAAAAGCAGCAGAAGGAGCAGCCCAAGACCCAGAAGGCCGCCGAGGCTCCCAAGGAGCAGGGGAAAGTTGTCATCGAGCAGCAGCCCACTTCCTCCACCAAAGGCCCCCGCACCACCCGTGTGGACACCCGTGGCAACTCGGTGGACCTTTCCAAATACGATGAGCGGATGGATCAGCTGGTTCCCGAGCGGGCCCAGAAGATCAACAACACCCCCCAGGGCAAGCAGAAGATCAAGCGCCAGGCCGACCGCCGGGGCTTTGTGAGCAATAAGAAGCGCCAGGAGGAGCAGGAGCGCCTGCGCCGCCTGCAGATGCAGGAAAAGGCCAAGAAAGTGCAGCTGAAGGTGCTCATCCCCGATGAGATCAATGTGGGCGAGCTGGCTGTGCGGCTGAAAAAGACCGCTGCCGATGTGATCAAGCAGCTGATGAAGCTGGGCGTCATGGCCAATGTGTCCCAGAGCGTGGACTTTGACACCGCCAGCCTTGTGGCCGAGGAATTCGGCGCCAAGGTGGAGCACGAAGTCATCGTCACCATCGAGGAAAAACTCATCGACGACAGCACCGACGACGAAAAGAACCTGCAGCCCAGACCTCCTGTGGTTGTGGTTATGGGCCATGTTGACCACGGCAAAACCTCCCTGCTGGACGCCATCCGTCACGCCCATGTCACCGAAGGGGAAGCGGGCGGCATCACCCAGCACATCGGCGCCTACCAGGTGCAGCTGGACGACCGTCTGATCACCTTCCTGGATACCCCCGGCCACGCCGCCTTTACCTCCATGCGGGCCCGCGGTGCTCAGGTCACCGATGTGGCCATTCTGGTGGTTGCTGCCGACGACGGCGTCATGCCCCAGACAGTGGAAGCCATCAACCACGCCAAAGCCGCCGGTGTGCCCATTATCGTGGCGGTGAACAAGATCGACAAAGAAGGCGCCAATCCCGACCGTGTGCTCCAGCAGCTCACCGAGTATGAGCTGG
>CALLCY010000221.1:0-7769 GCA_938000015.1 uncultured Clostridia bacterium | reverse complement strand
ACTCCTATTCGCTCTTCTTTTTTCTATTTGTCACACATCATTGTAACACCTACAGAAAAAGAGGAGAAAAAAGAAAAAACCTATTGACAAAATAGCGCACGGCTTGTATAATAAAAAAGCTGATTGACCCGGACGCTTAGCTCAGCTGGCTAGAGCACCTGCTTGACGTGCAGGGGGTCAGGGGTTCAAGTCCCTTAGCGTCCACCAGTCAAAGCCCTTGAGCCGAAATGGCTCAAGGGCTTTTTTCATTTTCTGTCAATTTTGATTTGTTAGTAATGTGTTAGTAACAGGGGAACAAGTTTGCTTTTTCACAGTGGATGCAAAAAGAAAAATTCGACACTTTCCCCAGTATTTGCTATGATAGGAGTATCTTTAAGAATAAAGGAGGAAATGAGATGGGTGCTTTTTCGGGAGCCACGGAGTTTTTTGGGATGCCTTTGTCCCGGTTGGCACGGCAGTATGGGTATGCAGAGGATAATATCTGTATTTTGGAGAATGATCTCCAGAAATTGCGGGAGCAATTTTCGGAGACCTATGAGAATCTGTGTTCTTGTACTCACCAGGCCGACCGGCGCACCCCGATGGAGTATGGCCAGGATCTGGTGGCTTCCTGGCTGGTGGAGGATGTGTTTCTTCGGGTGTTCTGGGCCGCGGGTTTAAACGCCAGTCTGGATGGAGCCGACCAGGGACGGCAGGTGCTGCGCAATGTAAAAACCTCCTCTTCCAGCGATTTCTCCATCAGCTGCAAAGGGTATCGCCGCAAATTGGAGCTGATGAACGATTACACCGGATTTTGGGCCAAAAGCCACAAAATGCATTTGCGGGACAACAAATATTTGAAAATGCAGCGAGAAAAATCCCTTTTTCTTGCCGTTTCCATGGCCACCAGGGAGTTTGCTCTTTTGGATTTTGCAGAGGAGATTCCAGCCCGCCTGATCCCTCATCACATTCCTTATGGGAACAAACCGGCCTATGAACTTTCCCTGCCGTCTTCGCTTTTGCACACAGCCACCTCGGCCGCCATCGGCCAGGCCGTGAAGGCGCGCTTCCATGCTTGACAGACTGATTTGATTATGATATTATTTTGATATCATAAAGAGAGAAGGTGTTTTCCATGGAAGAAAAGATCCTGAAAAATTGCAGAAAAGGGATGCCGGTGCTGCTTTTGGTGCTGCTGAGCTATGTGGCGGCCATTGCACTGTGTATCCTGGGAGCCTTTTGGACAGAATCGGGACAGGAGCTGGCAGGCGGCTTGGTGTTGGCTGTTTCCATTGCGTGGCTCTGCCTGGGGTGGATCTTCCTTTGTGGACTGAAGGTCATCAAGCCTCAGGAGGCGTTGGTGCTCACATTGTTCGGTAAATATGTGGGTACCCTCCGGGGAGAAGGATTTTACTATGTGAACCCCTTCTGCACCGGGGTGAATCCAGCGGCCAAGACCCGGCTGAAACAGAGCGGGGATGTGGACGGTCAAAGCAACGGCGCTCTGGCAGCCGCCGCTGTGGCCGCGGCCGGTGCGGAAGCGGCCGGGAAAAAGATCTCCCTGAAGATCATGACGCTGAACAACAACCGGCAGAAAATCAACGATTGCCTGGGCAATCCGGTGGAGATCGGTATCGCCGTGATGTGGCGGGTCACCGATACCGCCAAAGCGGTGTTCAATGTGGACAACTACAAGGAATATTTGTCCCTCCAGTGTGACAGCGCTCTGCGGAACATCGTGCGGATCTATCCCTATGATGTGGCGCCGGGAGTGGATACCACCGGCGACGGCGTGGCCGATGAGGGCAGCCTGCGGGGTTCCAGCGAAGTGGTGGCCCAGCGCATCAAGGAGGAGATCCAGAGCAAGGTGTCGGATGCCGGGCTGGAGGTCATCGAGGCACGGATCACCTATCTGGCCTATGCACCGGAGATCGCTGCGGTAATGCTCCAGCGTCAGCAGGCCAGCGCCATTATCGATGCCCGGAAGATGATCGTGGACGGCGCGGTAGGCATGGTGGAAATGGCTTTGGAGCGGCTGGGGGAAAACCATGTGGTACAGCTGGACGAAGAACGGAAAGCCGCCATGGTTTCCAACCTGCTGGTGGTGCTCTGTGGCAACCGGGATGCTCAGCCGGTGGTCAATTCCGGCAGCTTGTATTAAGCTATGGCCGAAGAGAAAAAGCAGGTTCCCCTGCGTCTGTCTCCCAAGCTCTATGCGGCCATTGCCGCCTGGGCGGAGGACGATTTCCGCTCGGTGAACGGGCAGATCGAGTATCTCCTCACAGAATGCGTTCGTCAGCGGAAAAAGAATGGCAAATATGTACCGGAAAAGCTGGATGAACCTCCAAAACTGGATTTGTGACAAAAAGGGCGAGAGAATAGGATCTCTCGCCCTTTTTCTTGACATTGTTTTGTAAAACCGATACAATATGGGGTGGTGTAAAAGCCCCCTCTTTTTGGAAAAGAGGGGATGGAAGACCGGATCGGATGAAGGATGGTGATAAGATGTATCATATTGCGGTTTGCGACGACAATCAGGAAGAGGTACATCTTATCAGCCACATGGCCCAGGAAATCATGGCCCAGCGGGAGATCGAAGCTCAGGTGGATCTGTTTTTCGATCCGGAAAGCCTGCTGGACAGCCTGCACCAGACTCAAATTCAATATGACCTCTTTCTGCTGGATATCCTGATGGAAGAACGCAACGGTATCCAGTTGGCCCAGGCTTTGAGGCAAAGAGGGTATCGGGGCAAGCTGATCTATATCACCGTCAGCCGGGATTATGCCATTGATGGTTACAAGGTGAAAGCCGACGACTATTTGCTCAAGCCGGTGGAAAAGGACACATTGGATCAGGCCATTGGCCGGGTGTTGCCCCGTCTGGAGACCGTTTTGCTGGAGACAACCGGAGGAATGAAGGTCCTCCAGCTGCAGCAGATCCTCTATGCTGAGTCCGCAGGGCATTATGTGCTTATCCAGCTGGGGGAAAAGGGAGAGTCTCTGCGGTTGCGGGCTACACTGCTTCAGGTGCAGCAAAAGTTGGGGACGGAAAAATTTGTCCGGTGTCACAAAGGGTATCTGGTCAATCTGGCCCAGGTGCGGGAGGTGCAGGTGGGCACCAGTCAGATCCTGCTCCATGGGGGGGATACCATCCCCTTGGGCCGGCAATATCGTTATGAAGTGCAGAAAGCCGTTGTGCAATATGTGGAACAGGCCATTTCTTCTTATTGAGAAGAAATGGCCTGTTTTTTTATGCTTCTGCCTGGGATGGGCCTTCCTTAAAATAAAGGTAGGACTTTACACGGAACAGATTGTCCTGGGTTTCGATGATGAGCACACTGTTGTATTGCTCGGCCACCCGGCGCATGGCTTTGATTCCCTGGCCATGGCCCTCGTGACGCCGGGGCGAAAGAGGATCGCCCTGTTCATCCCGCTGGAGATTGCCGGAAAAGCTGTTGGTACAGCTGACGAAAAGGCCGGCGTTTTCGAAGATCTCCACCTTTAATTGAATGCTGCGCTCCTGGGGGTTGGGCAAGGCCGCCACAGCATGAAGGGCATTGTCGATCATGTTGGACAAGAGTACGGCCAGGTCAGAGTCGACGATGCCGATGTGCTGGGGTACTTGTACCGAGGCCTGGAAGGAAGCATCCAGTTTTTGGGACTGGAGTTGGCAATACGACACCAAGGCGTTGATGAGGGGATGGTCGGTATACCGGCCGGGAGCCTGGCGGATCTGGCCGGTGAAATGCTCCACATATTGCTGCACTCGCTGCAAATCTCCCTCTTGACACAGCGCCGAAAGGGCGTTCATATGGTGAAGGATCTCATGGCGCATGGCGTAGGTTTCATCCAGGGAGCGGCGAAGATAGGCAGCGTGTTCCGAGGCATAGTGGTTTTGCACTGTCAGAAGCTGCAATTCGCTGTTCCGGCGCACCACGCTTTGCACAAAGTCGTATACTGCCAGCAGGAAGAAAAGAAGCAGCAGAAGATGATTCACCAAGCGGGCCAGATAGAAAAAGCTGCGAAGCATCCGCGTATTTTGCCACAGAGAGCAAAGATAGGACCACAAAGAGCCATCTCCGGCCAGAGAAAAAAGGATCGCAAGGACAAAGAACAGAAGAAGAACGCCGCCAAGCAAGAAAAAGTGTCGGTAATAGGCGATGCCCCGACGGGCTTGGTGGGCGCAAAGCAGCAGGGAGACAAGAAGAGCCAGAGGAAGCAGCTTGCTCAGGAGCAGATTGGTCCATACAGAACCGCCCTGGTTGTCGAAAAGCCGCCACACAAGACCGACTGCCATGCCCAAAGTGCCGAGCGCGGGCAGCAAGATTCCCCATTTCCGAATTCTTCCCGCCAGATGGTACCAAAGGACCCACAAACTGATCACCAGAGGGAGCATTTGCAGTCCCATCAGCACCAGAGGGCTTTGCAGGAACCAGATGGCGTAGGCACTGTAAGAAACGGTGCGCTCCAAGCCAAAGGACAAGGCCAAAAGCGAAAGAGGCAGCAAGCTGGCGTCGGCTTTGCCGTGGTACAGCTGGAAGAAGAAGAGTCCGGCCAGAAACAAAGCTGCCGCCAAAAGCACTCCCGCCGGCAAAGCATTCTGAGCGGTAGCGGCCATGGCCTGGCTTTGATAAGCTGTAAGATCCGGGTACAGGGCGAGAGAAGGAAGCTGGCGGATGGAAGCCATTCCTCCGGGATAGGACAGGACCAGAGTCAGTTCTGAAGCAGAGCCCAGAGTGACGATATCGTTGTACATGGCGGGCTGTCCCCCTGGATCAAAACGCCCTTCTTCCGGATGATACCGCAGGGAGGGGTCGGCCAAAAGCTTTCCGCCAGATAAAATGGCGGCATCGCAGCCAAAACGGTTCATCGCAAGGGTGGCCGTCGGGGTGAGGGAGATGTCCAGATGAGATAGATCCCGGCTGCAATAGAGAATCGTGTCAGGGGGAAGGATCAAATTTTCGCCCTGGGGAGAAACCTCTGTGCCGTCAGCCAGGGTAAAGCGCCAGGAGGCTGGATCGGAGGCAGGACTGATATCCAGACTTTTTAAGGGAGTCTGGGTCATGTTGATATAAACAAAGCAGCACCATAGCAGTGCGGCCGCTGGGATCAAAGCCAGCAAAAACCATTTTTTATCATAGAGAAATCTCTTCCATTTCTCTTTGGAAAACACAGCCTGCACCTCCGTCCATGTATTGAGAGAGGATACCCAAAGGGTGTCCCATTTTTATTTTATGAGAAGTTCATTGTTTTATGGCGAGTTTACGCTATTCCTATCATACAGGAGATTGTTTCCGGACACAAGCGACTGAGAAGCCATTATGATGTTGTTTGTGCCAGATGGCTGTCGTTTGTGCCAAAAGCCACTATTCGACAAAATTTTATGCTATTCTCATCATGAAAATATGGCATCTGAGCAGCGGTCTTGGGGCGGAAATAGCCCGAGGGCTTTTCTGTGTATTCTCCCTGCCGCGGCCGGATGGAGCCGGGAAGGCTGCGGCCCGGCCGGAAGGGGGGATGAGGGAAGGTGCTTTCCAAGGAACAGGCAAAGCCTGAGAAAAAACCGCTGCGGCCCAAATGGAGCAAAGCCGCGGGGGATCACATCACCCTCAGCGCCGCCACGGCCAAAAGTTCCAGCGCCTATTTACAGGGACTGGATCTGGAGACCGCCGAGAGCATCCGCCTGAAACCAGCGGAAGGAAAAGACTCCCGGCTGCAAAGTGTCAAGCCCTCCTGTTGCGCTTCCCGTGAAGAGCTGCCCCAGCTCTCCGGTCAGGTGGATCTCACCACCGGACGGGCCGAGGTGGGTTACGATCCCAAAAAGCGGGATGTGGTGCTGGGCTTTGTGCGGCACGGCAACGATTCCCAAGGGCGGGAAGTGCTGGAGAACAAGGCCAGAGTGCGCACCATTCACGGTCAGGACCGGTTCCGCAGCAACGATGAGACCTTTTCCCAAGGGGCAATGGGTCTGCGTTGCGAGGCAGCCCGGGCGCCCAAAGCGGTGATGGGCCGGATGGGGACCATGTCCCGCCGGGAGGGCGGGGAGACCACCATGGATCGGGTGCTCCCCTTTTATGGCGTGGAGGAGGAACGCTCCCGCCTGCACCAGCTGCAAATGCTGGAGCACCGCAGCGATGACCGGCGCAGCAGCATTCACAGCGCCGCCTCCGGCGTGGGGACGCTGATCTCCCGCAAGAGGCAAAAGCAAAAAGAGTTCCAAAAAACTTTCTCCCGGGCTTTGCAGAAAGCCGGGGAGAACCGCCAATCCGACGACTATCAGCTTTTTATCCGAAAAAAATGGCTGGCTATGCAGGCCCAGGCTCTGGGCCTGGATCTGGAGAGCCTGGGGGAAGAGATTTCCCTGGAGGAAGAAGCGGAAAAGAGGGAGGAGCAGGCGGAATCTCCCAAGCGCGAAACACCATGAACACCAGATAGAAAGGAGTGGAAAGATCCCGGGCCGGGCTGTTTGCGGCCTTATCGCTCGTGGATCGAAAGCGTATGGCAGAATATTTGTCTCCCGGTGTCTATGTGGAGGAATTTGACAGTGGACCGGCTCCCATGCAGGGGGTGAGCACCAGCACTGCCGGTTTTGTGGGCCTTGCAGAAAAAGGTCCCGTGTCCGGTGCGCCGGTGTTTGTCACCGGTATTTCCGATTTTCACCGTAAGTTCGGCGGCTATCTGCAAAAAAGCGAATTTGGCGAATATCGCTACCTGGCCCATGCGGTCAGTCACTTTTTCGCCAATGGAGGTGCCCGGGCTTTTGTAATGCGCGTGGCCCCTTCCAATGCGGCGGTGGCCAGCCTGTCCTGCGGCGAAGGCCTGCGTTTTGAAGCCAAGAACCCCGGTGCCTGGGGCAATCGGATCATCATCACCATGGCTCCGGCCAGCAAGGGCAAGAGCCAGATCATGGAGGATCTGGGCGAAGGGAAATACACCCTGAAGAGCGCTGAGGAATTTTATGCAGGCGATGTGGTGGTTCTGGAGGGCCCCGATGGAGCAGAATATGGCGTGGTGGCCCAGGTGGATGGCAAGAACATCACCATGGCTTCCCCCTTCCAGAGCGCCCAGGTGGTGGACCAGGCTCTGCTGCCCCAGGTGACCATCAAGACCTGCGAAATGAACATGGAGATCCGCTGCGAAGACATGGCGGAGAGCTATGAGAATGTGTCCTTTAATATCACCACCCCCTATTTCATCGAAAAGATGCTCTCCAAGTCCGAGCTGGTCAATGTGACCGCCCAGGCTGTGGAAGAGGCCAAGGCTCCCGTTGAGCTGGTGAAAGAGTGGACAGGCTGTGAGAAGGAAGAAGTCCGCCTCCAGCTGTCCGGCGGTCTGAACGGCACCGCGGCCGCTTTGTCTGACGGCGATTTCATCGGCGTGGACAAGGGCCCCGGCGAGCGCACCGGCATCCAGGCTTTCCTGGACAACAGCGATGTGTCCATCATGGCTGTGCCTGGCATCACCTCTCCCAATGTGCAGCTGTCTCTGGTGGCCCATTGCGAAAACCTGGGCAGCCGTTTCGCTGTGCTGGATATGCCCAAAGAGGCCAAGAGTGTGGATGAGATCATGAAGCACCGGAACATCGTGGACAGCGATTACTGTGCTATGTACCATCCTTGGCTGGAGGTCTATGATCCCCTGGACAAGAGAAACACCTATATCCCGCCCTCCGGTTCGGTGATGGGCATCTACGCCCGCAGCGACAACAGCCGGGGCATCCACAAAGCGCCGGCCAATGAGACGGTGATGAACTGCACCGGAGATCGGAAGAGCGTCGTGTAGGGAAAGAG
>CALLCY010000220.1:0-10228 GCA_938000015.1 uncultured Clostridia bacterium | reverse complement strand
TGCCCAGCTTTACAATCCCCCCTGACCGTCTGCGACGGTCTGTCCCCCCTTTGCACAAGGGGGGCTTTCTTTGCATTCTGCCAAGACTGCACCGTGGCCCCTTCCGGGTGATGGTTTATCACACCCGGAGCAGGAAGCCTGGCAACGCATCCCCACCGGAGACAGGAACGGGTGCGGAGGCACTCCGTACGGAAAATACCGTTTGGGAGTGATAAGGTGAAGGGGAAAGGAGATGAGAAAAATGAACTGGGGAGAAATCAAACAGGCCGTGCTCCACAAGCTGGACGGGCCTGACCAGGACCTGGCGGAGGAATACCAAAGCCGGATGATCCCCGCGGCCAACGAGGGCCTGTACCTGCTGGCCACCGGCGGAAAACCCATCTACCGCCAGGAGGAAGTGGAGGTCACCGAGGATACCCCCCTCCTGCATCTTTCCTCCCTGCCTTGCTACTGGGAGCTGGACCGGCTCTATCAGTATCAGGAGGAAAAGCTCAAGCCCATCGGCTCCTATGTGCGCCAGGGAGACACCCTGATGCTGGCCCCCGGCCGCTACCAGGCAGCCTACTGGGCCTTGGAGGAGCCGGTGACCGGGGACACCCCTGACGACCACACCTTCACTCTGGCCCCGGAAGCCCTGTCCCTTTTGCCCCTCTACATCGCCTCCCAGCTGTATAAGCACGACAACGCTCAGCTGGCGGTGATCTGGCGCAATGAGTTCGAAAGCGGCCGGGACCTTTTGCAGCTGAACCATAGGGAGCGGCGTCGCCAGCCGGGAATGGCGGAATTTGAAAGCCTGCCTTGGGCAGGGTGGGGAAGGGGGCAATAACAAATGGCCCAATTCAAAGTGCCTTCCCAGCCCAAAGTGTACCAGACCCGGTATGCCCGGTTCCGCGGGGTGGACTTTTCCACCGACCCGGCCCTGGTGGACCAGAGCCGCTCTCCCTTTGCCCCCAACCTGGTGTCCGACGCCGGAGGGATGCCGGAAAAACGCCCCGGTTGGCGCACTCTGTTTCAGCTGCGCCAGCCCATCAACGGCATTTTCGAATGGGAGATGGCCGGGGACCCCTACCTGGTCATCCACGGCGGCGACACCATCTACACCTGGAAACAGGCCGAGGGCGAAACCCCGGAGATCCTGTGGCAGGGTCTGAACAGCGGCCGATCCCAGGGCTTTGCCATGGACGGCGCCTTTTACCTGCTCACCGGCAAGGAGCTGATGCGCCTGCGGGAAAACAAGGAGGAAGGCCCCCATCCCTGGTGCGAACGGGTGAAGAACCACGCCTATGTGCCCCTCACCTCCATCGGCCGCACGCCGGAGGGTGCGGGCACCGACTACGAAGCCTGCAATATGCTCACCAAGCGCCGCCGCAACAGCTTCTGCTGTGACGGCTCGGCCCGGGACTATTACCTGGACGGGGTCATCAGCGACCTGGACACCATTGTCTGCACCCTGGACGGGGAGAAGATCACCGATTTTATGGTGGATGTCAACCGGAAATTCATCCGTTTCGACACCGCACCTCCCAAACCCCAGGTGGCCGGGCGGGACAACCTAGAGATTGCCTTTGATGTGACCGATCAGGCCAGCGTCATCGAAGAGTGCACCATCTGCTCGGTGTTTGCAGGCTGCGCCTTCCTCAGCGGCAACCCACAGAAGCGATCCTTCGATTACCGCTCGGGCTATGGCGACCCCACCTATTTCCCCGACCTGGGCTATACCCGGGTGGGCAGCGATGCTCCCATCATGGGCTATTGCTCCATCGGCTCCTACCAGGCCATCGTCAAGGCCCCCTCCCAGCAGGAGGCCACCGTCTATCTCCGCCAGGAGAGTCTGCTGGACGGCAAGACCATTTACCCGGTGCGCCAGGGGGTCAGCGGCGTGGGAGCGGTGTCCCCCTATGCCTTCGCCACCTTGCTGGACGAGCCGCTCTTTCTTTCCCCCCAGGGGGTCTTTGCCCTGTGCACCAGCAGCGTCAGCGAGGAAAAGGCGGTGCAGAACCGGAGCTATTTCATCGACAGCGCCCTGAAAGGGGAGAAGGGGCTGGAAACCGCTTCGGCGGCGGTATGGCGGGGGCTTTATGTGCTGGCTCTGGGAGACAAGTGCTATCTGCTGGACGGCGGACAGGAAAAATCCTGGCGCAGCCAGAGCATGGGGGACTATGTGTACGAGTGCTATCACTGGGAAAACATCCCGGCCCGGTGCATCGCATCCCGGGGTGAGGATCTGTTTTTCGGCACCCAGGACGGCCGCCTTTGCCGGTTCAGCACCGACATCCCGGGCATGGAGCGGTACAGCGACGACGGGGCCGCCATCCCCTGCGCCTGGAGCACCAAGGCCGACGACGACGGCAGCTTCACCCAGTACAAAACCATGCTGCGCCGGGGAAGCGGAATCATGATAAAGCCTTATCTGCGAAGCAGTGTAAAGGTGAATGTCCGTACAGAAAAAGACCTGGGACGGGATCTTTCTTACAGCACCATGGACATCTGGAGCTGGGAAGAGCTGGATTTCAGCCGCATCGATTTCACCGAAAACGATGCGCCCCGGGTGGTGTCCTTCGGCTCCCGGGTGGGACGGTACCTCACCATGCAGATCACCGTGAAAAACGACGGGCTCAACGAAGGCTTCGGGGTGTATGGCATCGTCAAACGCTTTACCAAGGAAGGAAATGTGAAATGAAAGGAGCGAGAATATGTTGGAAGAACTGAAGATCCAGGAAGAAGATTACAAAGGCAAGGATGTGGCCTCGGCCCCCGACCGGCTCACCGGCGAGCCCCAGGAGAACAAGCAGGTGTTCGACCGGCTGGTAAAGGAAGTGGTGGCCCAGCGGTTCAACGCCCTGCTGGATGCCCTGATGGCCGAAACCGGCGCCGGAGAGATCGGCGCCGCCCTGGGCATGACCCTGGACAATGCCCCTCTGTCGGAAAACATCCGGGCGCTGCGTCTCAACGGAGATGGCCAGATGGAAGTGACAAAGGACGGCTCCTACTGGATGTCCGCCTCCTCCGGCGGACACCTGGTGCTGGACCCCGAGGGAAACATTCTGCCCCAGCGTGGGCGGCTGCGCTTCACTCAGAGCCGGGTCACCGACGAAAACGGCGTGACAGTGGTGCATGGCATCCAGGGCGCTCAGGGAGAGCAGGGCGTCCCCGGCCCTCAGGGGCCCACGGGAGCACAAGGGCCCCACGGCCCGGTGTTTGTGCCCTCTGTGGACGGCGTGGGCATTTTGTCCTGGACCCTGGAAAACAACCCCGAGACCCCATCCCCGCAAAGCATCCGGGGGCCCCAAGGCCCTCAGGGGGAAAAAGGGGACATGGGCCCTCGGGGACAGGAAGGGCCTATGGGTCTCACCGGACCCCAAGGCCCCCAAGGTCCGGAAGGTCTGCGAGGCCCTCAAGGCCCCCAGGGCCAGCGTGGGGTGCAGGGTCTCCAGGGCGAGCGGGGCATCCAGGGGGAAGTGGGGCTGCAAGGCCCTCAGGGAGAGCCGGGAGTGCGGGGCCTGCAAGGGCCGCAGGGCATCCAGGGCGAAAGAGGGCCTCAGGGCCCCGCCGGAGCCGATGGCCGCAGCTTTACCGTGTTGGCCCGGTATGACACCCTGGAAGAGCTGCAAAGCACCCATCCCACAGGCTCGCCGGGCGATGCCTACGCCGTAGGCACAGCGGAAGAGAACAGCGTTTACATCTGGCAGCAGGAGGGGGCACAGTGGCAGGAAATCGGCCCGCTCCAGGGCCCCCAGGGCATCCCCGGCCCCACCGGTCCCCAAGGACCCCAGGGCGAGCAGGGACCCCAGGGGGAACAAGGCCCCAGAGGTCTGCAAGGCCCGGCAGGCGTCCAAGGCGAAACCGGACCCCAAGGCCCTCAAGGGGAGAAGGGAGCCGATGGGGTGGACGGCGCTCGCGGCCCTCAGGGACTGCAAGGCCCCCAAGGCCCCCAGGGCGAACGGGGTCCTCAAGGCGAGACCGGGCCGCAAGGCGTCCGGGGTACCTCGGCCTATGAAAGCGCCAAAGCCGGGGGATATGGGGGAACCGAAAGCCAGTTCAACCAGAGCCTGGCCACCGTCCAGCAAAAGGCCAACCGGGCTTCTTCCCCCACGGCAGGGCATCTGGCCGCTTTGGACAGCGCCGGAAACCCCACGGACAGCGGTTACAGCCCGGCGGACTGGAAGAGCATCACCATGCAGGCGACGCTGACCACAAGCTGGCAAGGTACTGGCCCTTACACCCAGCAGGTGGCGGTGTCCGGCCTGAGCGCCAGCCATGAGCCTTTGGTCGATGTGGTGCTCACCGGCACGGCCAGCACCGACCGCGCCCGGCTGCAAGCCTGGGGACTGGTGAGCAGGCTCTGGACGGAAGCAGGGAAGCTCCAGGCGGTGTGCTATGACAAAAAGCCCACGGTGGCGCTGCCCCTGAAACTGCGGATTGTGAGGTGAGAGTATGGGAGAATGTATGATTTTGCGCCGGAATGGCGCCTATACCGGCACCATGGCAGGCCAGCCCCTGGGCTTCAAAGCGGTGTCCAACCGGATCGGCTCCATTGATCTGAGCTGGACCACCGTGCCCGAGGACACCGCCTATGCCGCTTTGCGGATACTGCGGCGGGACGACCGGTTCCCCAAGGACGAATATGACGGGGAAGTGATCTACGAAGGGGCGGGCAGCAGCTACACCGACGAGGACCTGACCCCAGGCGCTACCTACTATTACCGGGCTTTTGCCCGCAGCAAGGACGGGGTTTATCAGAACTCCTATTGCCAGACCACCGGCACCGTGCGGACGACCCAGCCTTTGATCCTGAAAAAGGTGGGAGACATCGTGCGCATCAAGGAGAACGACGCATGGCAGGATTATGTGGTGGCCCAGCAGGGCTATCCCCAGCGGGTGGGAGGCGGCACCTTGCTGCTGCGCCGGGACATTGCAGGCCGACGCACCATGTCCTCCACCATGCAGAACGAATACGATAACTCCATGGCCGATACCTGGCTGTTGGGAGCCTTTCTCCCCACGCTGGACAGCGCCGTTTCCGCCAAGATCCCCACCTGCCAGATCCCCTATACCGGCGGAGGCGAGCACGCCTCAGGCTATCTGGAGCGGAAGGTTTTCCTGCTCTCTGCCACCGAAGTGGGAGGTGTGGAAGAGGGCATGGGCAAGGAAGGCACTCGCCTGGACCTTTTCCAGACCAACACATGGCGCATTTCCAACTTCCAGGGTTCGCCCTATCTGTGGGCCACCCGCTCTCCCGATACCACGACCACCAACCAGTTCTGGATGGTGAACGAAACCGGCGCTTTTGCATCCAAAACGGTGTTCACCACCTGCGGTATGCGCCCGGCTTTCACCTTGCCGGGGGATGAGTTTGTGGTGGACATGGAAGGGAATCTGCAAAAAGCATAACTGTAAAACAACAGATCTTTACACCCATTGATATAAAAGGAGGAATACCATGGCATATCAGAAATTGGGCAGCTTTGACGACGCCTATATCAAGCAAAGCAGCCCCAGCTCTTATCAGCAGATCCAGGCGGCCAAAAGCGCCTGGGAGGCGGCCAATGCCGCCGGAGACCGGGCTGGGATGGATGCGGCACACCAGGCGGCGGAGAGCATCCGGGCGGCTTATGGATACAGCGGCGGCGTGGACGGCAGCCAGTACCTGCCCAATGCCTATACCCCCATCCGCAATCAGTACATGGACGCCGCCAATGCCGCTGCCGAGGCTTACCGCCTGGCGGCTCAGGCGGGGGTGGACCGTCTGGAGGCCCAGCGGCCCCAGATCCAGGCCGACTATGACGCCCTGGCCAAGCAGACCTATATCAACTACATGAAGGAAAAGCAGAGTTTGCCCGAGACCATGGCCAAGCTGGGCATCACCGGCCAGGGGGCCGCCGAAACCACCGCCGCCAGCCAGAGCAGCCAGTACCAGCAGAATGTGCTGGAGGGAGAGCTGGCAAGGCAAGAAGCCTTACAGGGCCTGAACAACCGGATCAATGAGCTGTATCAGCAAGGCGAACTGCAAGCCGCCCAGAGCCAGGCGGACATTCTTCTGAGCCTGGCCCAGGGGTATCCGGATTTCCTTGAGAGCCAGAAGGAATGGGAATACAAACTGGCCCAGCAGCAGGCTTCCCAGAACCAGCAGGCCTGGGAAAACAGCCAGCAGGAATGGAAAAACCAGCAGCAGATCCGTGAGCAGCAGCTGGCCGCCCAGAAGGAAGCTGCAAATCAGCAGCAGGACGCCTTCAACCGTCAGTTGGCGGTGGCTAAGATCCTGGCCCAGTACGGGGACTTCTCCGGCTATATTTCCCTGGGCTTCAATGAGGATCAGATCGCCCAGATGCGCAGGGCCTGGCAGCTCCAGCAGCTGCAAAAGTAGGGAGGTGAGTCTTGTGACCGTTTGTTTGCTTTTGGGCGTCCTGCTGGGCGCCCTGGGGGCCTTGTGCTGCTACCGGCTGGGCCTCAGCGAGGGCAGCCGCCTTGCAAGGGAGGGGAAGTTGGAACGAAGCCAGTCCCCCGCAGAAAAAGAAAAAGGACGCCTGGGCCGTATTCTGCGGAACATCGACCGCTATGACGGCACCAGCCGGCGTCAGGAAAGGGTGGAATAAATGGGAAAGAGCGAAAAAATCACCGCTGCTCTTTTGTGGCGCTGGTACACCCGGGGGGATGAACACCACCGGATGACAGACCTTTATGAAAAGACCAAAAAGGCCCACCGGTTTTTCCGGGGGGAGCAGTGGTATGGGGTGGAAAGCGGCGGGGAGGCCCTGCCTTTCTATAACTTCATCCAGCCGGTGGTGGAGCACAAGGTGGCAAGCGTCTGCATGAACACCATGAGCATCCAGTATACGCCCCTGGAGCACGCCGGACCGTTGGGAGCGGGAGCCGGGGAAATTTGCCAGAAGCTCACCGCCTATGCTGCCCGCCAGTGGGAGCGGCTCAAAATGGACAAGCTGTGCTGGGAAGTGGTGAAAAACGCCTGCATCGCCGGGGACAGCTACCTCTATTTCCACGATGGGGACTGCCAGGCCCAGGTGGTGGACACCTGTGACCTGTTTCTGGGGGACGAAACCTGCCCCGATGTGCAGAAGCAGCCCTATTTGCTCATCGCCCGCCGCCAGACGGTGGGGGAGGTACGAAAGGCAGCCCGGCGGTATGGCCTGGGAGAGGAAGAGGTCCAGTCCATCGTCCCCGACGATGGCCCCATGGACCGGCAGGAGCGGGAAGAGGAATGGGAGCACAGTGACACCCGGGAGGAAGAACAGCTGTGCACCACTCTTCTGGCTTTCTGGCGGGATGAGGACGGGGTGGTCTGCTGCACCCGGGGCACCCGGGATGTGCTCTACCAGAAGCCGGTGCGCCTCTATGGCGGCGGCCGTGGGCTGAGCCTGTATCCCATTGCCGCTTTCCGCTGGATGGGCCGCCGTGGTTCGGCCCGGGGGGATGGGGAGGTCACTCCCCTCATCCCCAACCAGATCGAAACCAACAAAATGCTGGCCCGACGCCTGATGAATGCCAAAATGACCGCCTTTTCCCGGCTGGTCTATAACGCCGACAAGGTGTTGAACAAGGAAGCCCTGGAAGAGGTGGGGGCGGCCATCAAGGTGCGGGATATGCAGGCCAACGCCGTCACCGACATTGTCAGCTATCTGGGGGCGGCGCCCATGTCTCCCGACGCCCAGGCTCTGGCCCAGGAGCTGGTGCAGCAGACGAGAGATCTGGCCGGTGCAGGGGACGCCGCGCTGGGCCAGGTCAACCCGGAAAAGGCCAGCGGCGCCGCCATCATCGCCGTGCGGGATCAGGCGGCTCTGCCCCTCAACGAGCAGATCGCCGATTTCCGCCAGTTTGTGGAGGATGTGGCTTCCATCTGGTTTGAGCTGTGGGCGGCTTATTACCCCATGGAGCTGAGCCGGGGGGTCTATGCCCTCTCCGGGGAGGAGCTGCGGCGGCTGCGGGTGGAGATCCGCATTGATGTGTCCCCCAACAGCCCCTATTCCCGCTATGCTCAGGAGCAGGCTCTGGAAAATCTGTTCCAGAAGGGGGTCATCACCTTTGAGGAGTATGTGGCCGCTCTGGATGAGAACGCCGCCGCTCCCAAGCAGAAGCTGGGCCAGCGCCAGCGTGACGGTGGCGAGCCGCCACAGCCGTTCCTGCGCTCCCGCGCTGAGTGATCCAACGAAGGTTGGGTTCTGTGATCGGGTGCGGCAGCACCGACTTGGCCGTCCCGACACGGGACAAAGGCTCCCCATCGGGGAGCCTTTTTGCTGGCCCTGATTTTATTGCCTGGCGCGGGAGCGCAATATGGGTGCAGCGTCACGCTGCGTTGACAAAAAGCAGACTTTGTTATATGATAATTCAATAAAATACCTCTCCCGATGGGGGAGGGGAAACGGTTTTCCGGTTTTGCTGGAAGGAGGGAACTCTCCATGAAAAAGAAGAGTCTTTTGATCCTGGCCGCATTGGTGTTGGTGGTGGCCGCTGGCGTGGGCTTTTATTTTCTTCGCCCCGGAGCGGGAAATCAGGTGAGCACCGGCCCCAAAAAGGTGATCGAGGCCATGATGACCTGCCCCAATGACGACCTGTTCACAGAGGATATGGTGTCGGTGATCGGCGAAGGCGTGACCCCCGACCCGGAAAAGCTGGAAGAAGCCATGGAGGACTGGGACGACGCCAGAGAAGAGTGGGAAGAGGAAGTGGGGAAGTATTTTGCTCAGGGCTGCCTGGATTCCTTCCTCAATGATTCGGTGGCTTCCTCCTATCTGGTGAAGGGTGTGCCGGTCCGGGTGGAGAAGATGGAACTGCTGGAACGGCAGGAGCTGGAGTCCTCCGGCAGCGAAAAGGTGAAGGTCACCGTGAATGTGGACGGTGTCCAGGAAACCGTCACCCTGGATTTCTCCCTGGATGGCGACGGCAAAATCACCTTTGTAAAACTGGCTGCGTAGCGGCGGCCAGCGTGACGCTGGACCCATACTGCGCTGCCGCGCTGAGCAATCGAACCAGGCCGGTTGGGTTGAACACGGCAAAGAGAGTAATGCCAGCCCAGGCACTGGGCCCGTCCGGACACCGGACAAAAGCCGCCCATTTCGGGCGGCTTTTTCTTGTTTTCTTATGGGGAGTAGGGCTTTCGGCAGGAGGTAATGCCCAAAAGATAATCCACACTGGTGCCATAGAAGGCGGCCAGAGCAATGAGCACCCGGGTAGGGATATCATTTTCCCCGGTTTCATATTTGGAATAGCCTGTCTGGGACATATTCAGATATTGCGCCACCTGATTCTGGGTCAGGTCGGCATCTTCCCGCAGATCACGCAGCCGGTTTGCCATAGACTTCACCTCAAGGGAAGTATGTCATAACTTGTTGTGAATTGTTGAGTTACAGTCTGCCAGCAGAGGTGCTTTGCTTCTGAGCGGTTTCCTCGATTCGGGCCACCAGCTCACTGGGGCGTATCTCCAGCGCCAGGGCAATGCGCCAGATGGTTTGAAAGTTGGCCTGTTTTGTGCCGGTTTCGATCATGGAAAGGTGGCTACGGGCGATGCCAGCCAAGCCGCTGAGCACGTCCTGGGATAGATTTTTGCTTTCCCGCAAATTGCGGATGGTCTGGCCCACAGCCTTGTTGTCGAATTCCATGGTGGCACCCCTTTTTCTCATAGTATTCTATGATTCTATGAGAAAAAGTCCTCGCCCATGTCTATTATCATAGACATAGACAGAAAGTTGTGTTATACTCTTTGCAGAAAGAGGTGACATGGCATGCCGGATTATCAGAAGATGTATCACACCATGGTGTGGGCTGCAGAACAATGCATTCAGTTGCTGGCCGATGCAGAACGGGCTTGCGAGGAATTGTATCTGAACGAGGAAGAGGAGGAACCGAAAGACGAGGAACCAGCGTGAGTCCGGCGGAGTGCCTCCGCTGGCATACTCTCTTTGCCTGATTGCAACCAACCATCCTTGGTTCTATTTCCTAGCGCGGCAGCGCAGTATGGCTGTCCCGACACGGGACCTTGCAATTTTGAGGGGAATGGGGTATACTATTCCCATATAGGCAATGAAGAAAGAAGCGGCGGCAGCGCCTTTGCAGAGAGCCGGCGGCTGGTGAGAGCCGGTGACGGATGGTTGTTGAACTGGCCCTGGAGTAGCCTGCCCCAACGAGGAAGGGCCGCCGGAAACGGGGGACCGGGAACCAGTAGGACAGGACGGAGACCTTACCGTTATAAGAGGATTAAGCGCATGCGTCAGACAGC
>CALLCY010000219.1:0-6618 GCA_938000015.1 uncultured Clostridia bacterium | reverse complement strand
TTTTGTGATTTCATTTCCACAACCTCCTCTTATTTTTGCAGCTTTTTGATCTCCTTCAAACACCGCTGCATGGCGGTCTCACCGGACTCAATCTCAATATCGGGGTGGGTGCCTTCCAGATCCCGGCAGGTTCCATCCTCGTTAAGGTAGTAAAACGCATCAAAGCGAATCAGCATGCCACTGTTGGGCAGAGCAAAATAATCGACAGCCGGTTCGGTAATCCATCCGCTCATTCCAGCGGTTTGCTTGCCTACCACAGTACAGAAATCACTGTTTTTGGCGCACTGTGTCAGCTCTTCCGCAGAAGAAGCTACCTGACCATCCACCAAAACCCAGATCCGTCCTTTGAACTCCTTCCCATCCGGATTTTTCTCATCGGTGTAATCCATTGTGATGGTACGCACAGCCACCCCATCACAGCCTTCCAAGGATTTCAGGTTGAGTTTGGGATATTCTTCTGTGGTCAGCTGGGAAAGGTCTTTCAGCTCCAAGTCGGGGATACTGTCCAAAGTGCCACCCCACATCTGCACATTCACATCCCCTTCTTTATAAGCAGCCACATCCTGCTTGGACAAAGTCTTTCCCGCAAACAGCGGCGCAAAACCATCAGCCCATATCACGGTGCTCCCGCCGGAATTTTGAGTGATGTCAATGACAAAGTTCTGGGCGTCCAGATTTTCCAAACAGAAATCCTGAAGCATTTCGATGACCGCATCGTTGGATTTCTCTCCATAGAAGTTAAATGTTTTAATCATGGCCACTGCCGTATCGCCCTGGCGGTACAGATTGATATTTTCAGAGATCGCCTGACTGGTGGCTTCTTCCTCTTCCTCACTGGCTTCATTGGATTGTCTGGCGGCTTCCAACTGTTCCTTATGAGGCGAGATCGTCGATTGCCACTGATAAAACGATCGAACGGCATCTTCCAGGAAAACCACCTTTTGAGTATCACTTTCCCACATATCCCCTTCCACAAGCCGGTAATAGGCGTCCGGCTTCATGGGAAGAATATGTGCAAATCCTCTTATTTCCCGCGCGATTGCAGATAATACAGAAGAAAACCCTTCCGCATCTCCATCGGCCAAAGCGGTGACCTGCTCTCTTCCTTCCGCTTTGATCTGCTCCAGGTCTACTCCGGCCACTTCACGAAGAGCACCCAATGGAGCACAGTTTTCCTCCAGGGTGGTCCAGAAGAAATCATAGTCCTCCAGCATCATGGCGTTGGTGTAAGATGCCGGATCAAAGGTCTCCACCGGCTCCAGGGGAGTTTCCTCTTCCTGCTGTTCCTCTTGCTTCTCCGGCGCTGTGTCCTCCTTAGGGGTCGGGTCGCTCTTTTGACAGGCCGACAGCAGAAGCAGTCCGGCCAGCAATAGCGAAAGGACACTGTGTAAACGCTTTTGTGATTTCATTTCCACAACCTCCTCTTATTTTTGCAGCTTTTTGATCTCCTCCAAGCACCGCTGCATGGGGGTTTCATCGGGGCCGATCTCGATATCCGGATGGGTGCCTTCCAGGTCCAAACAAACGCCATCTTCATTGATGAAATAGAAAGGATCGTACCGCACCAACATGCCACAGTTGGGCATCGCAGCATCCATATTATAGGGCGGTGTCATGCCGCCGCTCGAACCTCCACTTTGAGTACCTACCAAAGTGCAAGGCTCATTTCCTTTTGCAAAGTGAACCAAAAGTTCCGAGGACGAGGCCACACCTCCATCAATCAGAATCCAGATCCGACCTTCAAATTCTTTTCCATCCGGGTTCTCCACATCGGTGTAATCATCCACAACAGTCTTGATGGCCACCCCATCGCAGCCCTTCAAAGATTCCATATCCAGCTTGGGATAGTCCATGGTAGTCAGGTCAGAAACCGATTTCAATTCCACATCCGGGTCGTTCTCCGGCCAACCATCCCACATCTGAACATTGACTTCTCCCAATTTGTAAGCTGCTACTTCTCTATGAGTGAATGTCTTTCCAGCCCACAAAGGCTCCAAGCCTTCCGCCCAGATCTGGCTGTTGCCTCCGGAATTTCCAGTGATATCGATGATAAAATCCTGCGCATCCAAGTTCTCGAGGCAAAAATCTTTCAAGTTTTTTATCACAGCTTGGTTTGCTTCCTCCCCAAAAAACACAAGCGTTTTCAGTTGAATGATCGCCGTGTCTCCCTCCCGGGATAAAAGAACATTGGAAGCGTAATCGCTATTGTCTTCCACCGTTTCCGTCTCCTGCACCTGTTCCAGTTCTTTCTTCACGCTGGGAAGGGACTCTGCCCAGCTGTAAAACCCCTGCACCAATGGTAAGGCAAACAATTCTTCTTGGGTGTCGCTTTCCCATACATCACCATCCAGATACCGGCGATAAACAATGGGGCTGACTACCTGGATATGAGCAAAAGTTCGTATTTTCCCATTCAAATCATCCATAATGCGCAAAAAAATCTCTGCCTGTCCATCCGGTACAGTCGCCACTCTCTCCCGGTATTCTTCTTTCAGCTGATCTATTTTCAAAGGTCTTTTTGTTTCCATCAGTCCCAATGTGGCGCAGTTTTCCTCCAAAGTGGTCCAGAAAAAGTCGTAATCCTCCAGCATCATGGCGTTGGTGTAGGACGCCGGGTCAAAAGTCTTCTGATCAGTCTCCTCCTTTTGCTTTTCCGGCACTGTGTCCTCCTTAGGGGCCGGGGCGCTCTTTTGGCAGGCTGACAGCAGAAGCAATCCAGCCAGCAACAAACTCCACATTCTTTTTCTCTGTTTCATCCCGATTCCTCCTTCGATGCATTTTTATTCGATTATCTGCAATTTTTAATTTTCCGTTTCTTAAAATATTTTTGCATAATAAATATTTAAAGTAATTTCCAACATTGTATCATACTCTTGAAATATTGAATATGGACAGAATATGAAAAATATTTCCTATAATTTTATGAAAAAAGACAAAACAAAAGCCTCGCCGCAGAAATACCTGCAGCGAGGCTTGCTCTCAATATGGGAAATCACAACTTACACGCAGCAAACGGAACGGTTACTTATTTTGGGAACGCCGGTCCCGCAGCATTTTTTCCAGATCCCGAAGGGTGTCATCATCCACATTGCTGTCATCCAGCAATGCACTGAAAATGCACCGCATGGCCTGTCCCTGAGACTTCTTATAAGAAGACATGGATTTGATCTGCTGCGCCGCATACTGGGACTCGCTGAGAGCCGGTGCATAAGTGCGGCCATAATGGCTGCCCATCTTTTCAAATCCAGCCACTTCCACAGCGCCTTTTTCCAGCATACTGTTGAGCAGAATATGGATAGAGCTGTCTTTCCAGCTCTTTTCCTTGGAATTCTCCAGAATTTCTGTCCGGGACAGGGGATGATCCGCTTCCCACAAAACGGTCATAATTTCCATTTCACTTTTGGTCAATCTCATCATTTTTGTCTCATCCTTTTTCTATCCCTATTTTGTACAGCTAGTTTACTATTTAATATACCTTCTCAAAGCGAAAGTGTCAATCATCATTGTTCAATAATGTTTTCCATTACTGAATTCCTGTTTCACCAGAAAAGATTTTGAGAACTTTCGAAAAAAAAGATGCAAATATCCGGGAGCTGTGATATAATTATTTGTCAAAATGGCGCGGAGGACATCCTCCGCCCTTTCTGTGATTTTATTCTCTTTTGAGGAGTGACATACTTGCTGAGAAACGATTTGCGCAACATCGCCATCATCGCCCATGTCGACCACGGCAAAACCACCCTGGTGGACGAAATGCTCAAGCAGGGCGGTGCTTTCCGTGAAAACCAGGCCGTACAGGACCGGGTGATGGATAACAACGCCATCGAACGGGAGCGTGGTATCACCATCCTGGCCAAGAACACCTCTGTCCACTATAAGGATGTAAAGATCAACATCATCGACACCCCCGGCCATGCCGACTTCGGCGGCGAAGTGGAACGGGTGCTGAAAATGGTGGATGGCGTCCTTTTGCTGGTGGACGCCTTTGAAGGCCCCATGCCCCAGACCCGCTTCGTCTTGCAGAAGGCGCTGGAACTGGGCCACAAGATCATCGTTGTGGTCAACAAAGTCGACCGTCCCGATGCCCGTCCCATGGAAGTGGTGGACGAAGTGCTGGAACTGCTGCTGGATCTGGACGCCACCGAGGAACAGATCGAGTCCCCCGTCATCTTCTGCTCCGGCCGTCAAGGTACCGCTTCTCTGGCCCCCGACGACGCAGGCAGCAATCTGGTGCCTCTATTTGAAACCATCCTGAGCCACATCGACGCTCCGGAATATGTGGAAGGCCCCACCAAGGTGCTGGTCTCCTCCATCGACTACAACGACTATGTGGGCCGTATCGCCATCGGCCGCATTGAGCGCGGTCAGCTGCGTCAGAATCAGGAAGTGGCTGTGGTGGATTACCACAACCCCGATGTATCCTACAAAGCCAAGATCGTCTCCATGTACCAGTTTGAAGGCTTGCAGCGGGTGCCTGTGGCCCAGGCCACCGGAGGAGACATTGTGGCCTTCTCCGGCGTCGCCGGCATCAACATCGGCAACACCGTGTGCGACACTTCTGCCGTGGAGGCCGTGCCTTTTGTGAAAATCTCTGAACCCACCGTGGAAATGGTCTTTTCGGTCAACGACAGCCCCTTTGCCGGTCGGGAAGGCAAATTCGTCACCTCCCGCCAGATCCGTGACCGCCTGATGCGGGAACTGCTGCGGGATGTGTCCCTGCGGGTGGAGGAAACCGACAGCGCCGATGCTTTCCGCGTGCTGGGTCGTGGCGAAATGCACCTGTCCATCCTGGTGGAAAATATGCGCCGGGAAGGCTATGAGCTTCAGGTAGGCCCCCCGCGAGTGCTCTACAAGACCATCGACGGGGTCAAGTGTGAACCCATCGAAGAGCTGGTCATTGACATTCCCGAGGACGCTCTGGGCTCTGTGATGGAAAAAATGGGCTCCCGCAAGGCGGAAATGACCCACATGACTCCTCAGGGCAGCCGGGTACGGCTGGAATTTTTGATCCCCTCCCGTGGTCTCTTCGGTTATCGCAGCGAATTTCTCACCGACACCCGGGGCGAGGGCATCATGAACACCATTTTCCACGGCTATGAACCCTACAAGGGAGATATCGCCCGGCGGAATACCGGCTCCCTCATCGCCTTTGAAACCGGCGAAGCGGTGACCTATGGCCTCTACAATGCCCAGGAACGGGGTACGCTGTTCATCACTCCCGGCACTCCGGTTTATGCCGGCATGGTGGTGGGTTATTCCCCCAAGTCCCAGGACCTGGATGTGAATGTGTGCAAAAAGAAGCATGTAACCAACATGCGGGCCTCGGGCAGCGACGAAGCCCTGCGCCTGACTCCTCCCACCGTTCTCAGCCTGGACGCCAGCCTGGAATTCCTCAGCGATGACGAGCTTTTGGAGGTCACCCCCAAAAATCTGCGTATCCGCAAGCGGGAACTGGATCGGGCCCAGCGTCTCCGTGCCGCCAGCAAAAACAAATAACAAAACGAAATCAAAATGCCGCAGGAAATTTCCTGCGGCATTTTTTCTTTTGCTCTTTTCTATTCTTTCCAGTCTTTCCGGATCATGGCATAGAGACACACATCCCGGAAGTTTTTCCCTTCCCGGTGGTAGTGGCGCAGCACCCCTTCTTTCGTAAGCCCGGCCTTTTCCATGGCCCGGCACGCCCGCGCATTTTCTGAGAGAATATAGGCTTCCGCCCGCTCCAGTTTAAGCATGGCAAAGACCAGATGCAAAAGGGCCTGGGTGATCTCGGCGGCATAGCCCTCCCCCCAGTACTCCGGCAGGAGATTGCATCCCAGGCGGCAGCGGCTATAATCCTTTTCCACTTGCAGAATTCCCGCTTCCCCAATGTAAGTGCCATCCTTCAGGCACAAAGCCCGATAGCCCACATCGCTGGAGATCTGATGGGAAATCAGATCCCCCAGAAGCTTGGAAGCCTCCCCCTTTTGAGAAATGGCTTTTTCCCGGCTTTGTTCCCACACCTGGGCTTGGGAATGCAGGTGAAAATAGGCGTCCAGATCTTCCGGGCGATAATCCCGCAGAACCAAGCGGGCAGTTTGAATCTTCATGGTTTTCCCTCCATCCGCTGTAGGGCGGTGTTTTTCTCATTTTCATTTGACTTGGCAAAAGGACCGGGGAAGATCCTCCCCGGTCCTTTTAGTTTACCACTTTTCCACGCTGTGTGAATGGCTAAATTGTAAATAGGAAAACAAATCAACCGCACTTGGAATAGCCGCACTGACGGCAGATGACACAGCCGCCCTCATGCACCACCGGTGCGCCGCATTCGGGGCAGAACCGCATCCCGGCAATGGAGTGATCCATTTCCTCTTCTTTGGCTTCCTGGTTCAGCTCCCGCTCCATTTCCTGCACGGCCGAGGGCATCTGACCTCCATTCTGGCTGCGCATCACCTTTTCAATAGCCCGGGCGATGGCATCGGGGCAGGAAGTCACCTTCATCCCCGGCTGGCGGATAGTGGAAGGACAGCGGATGCCCTTCAGCTGACCGATGATGGTCTGCACATCAATGCCGCTGCGCAGAGCGATGGACACCAGCCGTGCGGTGGCTTCCGACTGGCTGGGGCAGCCGCCATGGCGGCC
>CALLCY010000218.1:0-8116 GCA_938000015.1 uncultured Clostridia bacterium | reverse complement strand
TTTGCCGCCACCATTGGCCCTGGCTCTTTTACCGGGGTGCGCATCGGCGTGGCCGCCATCAAAGGCTATGCCATGGCTTTGAACAAGCCCTGTGCCGCTGTGTCCACTTTGGAGTCGTCCGCCTGGGCCGCCAAGGACAAAAAAGGGATTCTCTGCGCCGGGGTACAGGCCCGGCAGGATGAATTCTTTTATGCTTTTTTTGAAAACGACGGGGAGATCCGCCGGAAAAGTGCCGATCAGGTGGGGAAGGCCCAGGAGATCCTGAGACAGATGGAGGAATGCACCGAGCCCCTTTGGATCACCGGGGACGGCGGCGGGCTTTTGATGGAATACGCAGAAAAAGCTGGATTGTCGCCTCTTCTGGCAGAAGGATGCCGGCAGAATGCCGCGGCCACGGCCCTTCGGGCCTTTCAGATGGCAGAGAGGGGAGAGCTGACCGACTGTCACCACCTGACTCCCAGCTATCTGCGGCTTTCCCAGGCCGAGCGGATGAAACTGCAAAACAAGTAAAAATTCAGATAAAAGAAAGGAACGATCAGTATGAAAATCGCTATGGGATCGGATCACGCAGGTTTTGCTTTGAAAGAGCAGGTCAAGCAGCATTTGAAGGAAATGGGCTGCGAAGTAGAGGATTTGGGCACTTATGACGAAAAGTCCTGCCACTATCCCATCTATGCCCAGAAAGTGGCCATGGAAGTGGTCAGCGGTCGGGCCGGTCAGGGCATTCTGATCTGCGGCACCGGAGCTGGTATGGCCATCGCCGCAAACAAGATCAAGGGCATCCGGGCGGTAACAGTGTCCGATTGCTTCACTGCACGGGCTGTGCGGATGCACAATGACGCCAATGTGCTGTGCATGGGCGCCCGGGTCATCGGTTCGGGCCTGGCTTGCCTGATTGCTCAGCTGTTTGTGGAGACCGAGTTTGAAGGCGGACGCCATCAGACCCGGCTGGATATGATCGCTGACATCGAAAACGGCAAATAATTTTCCGTTTTCCATCACAGGGCCGGGAAAACGGCCGGAGGAATCATGGAATACAACAATTTGCATCTGCTGAATCATCCGCTGGTTCAGCACAAGATGGCCTTTTTGCGGGACAAGAACACCGGCGTCAAGGAGTTTCGCACATTGATCGGGGAAGTATCCACCCTGCTGTGTCTGGAAGCCACCCGGGATCTGCCTCTGCGCCCGGCGCAGGTGGAAACCCCGGTGGGGATCGCCGATGTGCAGATGCTGGCCGGGCGGAAGCTGGCCATCGTCCCCATTCTGCGGGCGGGCATGGGCATGGTAGACGGCATTTTGCAGCTGGTCCCCGCCGCCAAAACCGGGCACATCGGACTGGAGCGGGATCACGACACCTTGGAGCCCCGGGAGTATTACTGCAAGCTGCCTTCGGATATCTCCCAGCGGGATGTGCTGTTGCTGGACCCCATGCTGGCCACCGGCGGCAGCGCTTCGGCGGCCATTCAGCTGCTGAAGGAGAAGGGAGTACGGCGCTTGCGCTTTGTGTGCGTGGTGGCCGCTCCGGAAGGGGTGGAGCGCATCACACGGGAGCATCCCGAGATTCCCATTTACTGCGCCGCCTTGGATCAGGGGCTCAATGAAAATGGTTATATCGTCCCCGGTTTGGGGGATGCGGGAGACCGGATCTTCGGCACCGAATAAAGGGCATAAAAAAGGGAGGAGACCTCCGGTCTCCTCCCGGAAATGGGAACAACGGTTATCGTCTGCCGTGTCCCGAAGAATAGCGGCTGCGAGCGCGCCTTCTGCGGCGGTTGCGGCGGCGTTTGGTGGACACAAAGATGAAAAGCAGAACCAGTAGGATCAGCACCACCAGAATGATGCGGAACAACGGGCTTTTGAAGAACTCCTGTACCCGGAAGAGGGCGTAGAGCACATCGGAACGCTCGATGTCTTCCGAGGCCACCAAATCAATGGTGCCGTACTCGGTATCGCCGATGAACACCTTGGCCGTACCCAGTTTTTCTCCTTTTTTCACGGGAGCATCGGCAGTGGCCACAGCATCTACTTCATAGGTCACCTGGCTCAGGTCGGTGTCATTGTACAGCAGCAGTTCGCTGTCGGCAGAAGCCACCAGCTTGGTGTGTTCCTTGCCGGCGGCAAAACGAACGGGCACTTCCTGAATAGGGGTATCGGCTGAAGTGATGGTCTGGAGGGAGAAATTCTTCTTGGCATAATCCAGCAGCTTGATGGTCTCGGTGTAGCAGCCGATGTCGCCGGTCTCCGGGTCTTTTTGGCCACCCAGCACCACAGTGATGTAATCCAGCTCGCCGCTCTGAGCGCCGCCGATGAGGCAGTAGCCTGCGGGAGTGGTGGTACCGGTTTTGATGCCATAGGCTCCTTTGTAGAAGTACCGGCCGTCTTTCATACGGGAGATCAGGTGGTTGGTGGTGGTGATGGTGGTCTCGTTTTCGTGCATATTGGTGGGCTGAAGCTTATGCTGGGTCTTGCCCACGATCTCCCGCAGTTCGGGAATTTTCATGGCCGCCTGGGCGATGATGCCCAAATCCCGGGCGGAAGTGTAGTGGTTTTCGTCATGGAGACCGCTGGGGTTTGCAAAATGGGTGTTCTGGCATCCCAGCTCCTCAGCCTTCTCATTCATCAGTTCGGCAAAAGCGCTATTGGACGAACTGATGTGTTCGGCCAAAGCATTGGCGGCATCGTTGCCCGAGGCGATGAGAAGATAGTGGAGCATATCCATAAACTCCATCTGCTCTCCTGCTTTGAGGAAGACGCTGCTGCCTTGTTCGGCCAGACCGTCCACCGCCTGCTGGGACACCGAGATCATGTCGCCGGGGGCACAGTGTTCCCAGGCCACCAGGGCGGTCATCAGTTTGGTGGTGCTGGCCGGGTAGAGTTTGTCATCTGCGTGGTATTCGTAAAGGACTTGGCCGGTGGTGGTTTCCACCAGGAAAGCCGCTTTGGCATTGATGGTAAGGTCCGACTCTTCCGTCACCGGCGCGGCTTGGGCCGACACCGCGAAGATCATGATGAGCGCGAGGAAAAGCGCTGTCAGCTGTTTTGGTTTCATATCCATCCTCCTGCACAATCAAAATATCCGCTCCCCGATTTTTGGGGATACGAATGCTATTGTATCAAAAGAGCGGATACAATGCAACGATGAGGGTGGATTTTTAAGAAAATGGAGAGAAATACATACCAGAGTGAGCAACGATGAAAAAGAGGGCGTTGGATCTTTTGATGGCTGCCTGCTTGCTTATTTGCCTGGGTTTTCTGGGCGGAAGGGTGAGCATGATGCTGGAAGGCCCCACCCTGTCTCTGTCCCAGGGAGCACAGCTGGTTCGTTTGCCGGAGCTGGCGCTGGAAACATACCAGGTGGAGGAAAATGATGAGACGCCCGGAGAACTGATGGTCAACATCAATGAGGCCGGGGAAGAGGAGCTTTGTCAGCTTCCTCAGATCGGGCCGGCCCGAGCAAAGAACATTCTGGAATACCGGGAGAAACACGGACCGTTTGCATCCATCGAAGAGATTCGGGCAGTCAGCGGCATTGGCGATGGGATCTTTCAGCAGATCAGGGAGCATATCACCGTGGACTGAAGGTCTGCGGGAACAATTTTGATGGAGGGGAACATATGCGAGTATTGGTAGTAGACGACGAAAAATTGCTGGTCAAAGGCATCAAATTCAATCTGGAAAACGACGGATATCAGGTGGATACCGCCTATGATGGAGCCCAGGCCCTGTCCATGGTCAAGGAACAGAAGTATGACATCATCATTTTGGACCTGATGCTGCCCGAGGTCAACGGGCTGGAGGTCTGCCGGAAGATCCGGGAAAACTCCAATGTGCCGGTGATCATGCTCACCGCCAAAAGCGAAGGGGTGGACAAACTCATCGGCTTTGAATATGGGGCCGATGACTATGTGACCAAGCCCTTTGACATCCTGGAGCTGAAAGCCCGTATCCGGGCCATTCTCCGCCGGGCAGGAAGCCAGCCCACAGCCGACCTCCAGGATGATCAGATCAAAGTGGGGGATCTTCTCATCGACACCGCCCAGCGTTCGGTGTTCAAAAACGGCCGTGCCACCGATCTCACAGCCAAAGAGTTCGACCTTCTGGTGATGCTGGCCCGGAATCCGGGCCGGGTGTTCAGCCGGGAAGGATTGCTCAGCGTGGTGTGGGGCGAAGATTACCCCGGAGACATCCGCACGGTGGATGTGCATGTTCGTCGCCTGAGAGAAAAATTGGAAACAGATGACGCCAATCCCGAATACATTCTGACCAAGTGGGGGGTCGGTTACTATTTCAAGCCCAACAGCAGCGCTCAAGCTGATTAAAACCCTTCGCTTCCGCATCGCTTTTTCCATGCTGATCACGGTGGTCACATTGCTTTTGGTGCTGAATTTTTATCCGGCCCAGGCGGTGCGCAAGCTGATTATCAGTTCCAAGGAAACAGAACTGTTGGAGCGGGCCAGAACCTTTTCGGCCACTTTGGAGGAGTTTACCACTCTGACCCAGGAGAATATCCTGGTATCGGTACAGGTGCTGGATCTGGATGAGGAACAGCGCATTTTGGTCACCGATGGTTTCGGCAGCGTGATTTATGACAATTCCAAAGTCAGCTCCTTGGCGGGGACCTATGCTCTTCTGCCCGATATCGTAGCCGCACTGGAAGGCTGCGATGTGTTCCGCTGCCGCTATGGGGAAACGGCCTTTATTTCCGATGCGGCTTCCCCGGTGATGAAAGGGGACAAGGCCATCGGTGCCGTCTATATTTACGACTATGACACCGAGCAGGCGGCCTTCCTCAACAGCACCCGCAGCAACATTTTCCGCATTTCCCTGGTGCTGGCTGTGGTGGGGGCGGCGGCGCTGGGCTTCCTCATGGTTTATTTTGGAAAAAGAGTGGGACAGCTGGTGCGGGGTATTCAGTCCATGAGCGCCGGCAATTACGATTCCCGCATCCATCTGAAGGGACAGGACGAGCTGTCCCAGGTGGCCGATGAGTTCAATGAGTTGGCCGACCGACTGCAAAAAACCGAAGAGCTGCGCCGGGAATTTGTCTCCAACGCATCCCATGAGCTGAAAACGCCACTGGCTTCCATTAAACTGCTGTCCGATTCCATTTTACAGACCCGGGACATCCCCAGAGAGTCGGTAAACGAGTTCCTCACCGATATCAACGAGGAAATCGACCGTCTGACCCGGATCACCGAACGACTTTTGCAGCTGACCAAGCTGGATTATGTATCCTCTAATCAGATGCAGTCCTGTGACTTAAACGGCCTTGTGAAAAAGATCACCGATCTGCTGAAAGAGAACGCCGTCCATGCCCAGGTGGAGCTGGAAAACCAACTGGAAGAGGATTTGTGGGTGTTGTTTGACCGGGATGGTCTTTATCAGGTGGTGTTCAATTTGGTGGAAAACGCCATCAAATACAACCGAAAAGGCGGAAAAGTGGTGTTGAAAGGCTGGAAAAAAACGGGAGAAGAGGACCGGGTGTGCCTGACGGTGCAGGATACCGGCATCGGAATCCCGGAAGAAGAGCTGCCCCATATTTTCGAACGGTTTTACCGGGTGGATAAGGCCCGCAGCCGGGAGAAGGGCGGCACCGGTTTAGGTCTGGCCATTGTGGCCGATTGGCTGAAAAATGCCGGAGGCGATATCCAGGTGGAGAGCACATTGGGCGAAGGCACCACATTCCGGGTCACGCTGCTGGCGGGGCCTTGTGAGGAGGTGACGCCATGAAGCGGACGGTGTTTCTGCTTTTGTGTCTGCTGATGCTGTGTGCCGCCGGAGTGGCCAGCTGCCATCAGCAGAAAAACGAAGCAGGGGAAGGGGAGCTTCAGCTCCAGATTTATTGCCTGCGCATGGATGGAGAGAAAAAGCAGCCCCGGGGCCTGGCCGCCGAGGAAGTCACCATGCCTCAGGGGGAGAATATCCAGGAAACGGTAGAGGATATTCTGCTCAAAATCAAGCAGGTGAGCGGAGGAGGAAAAGCCGCGGCCATTCCCGCTGGCGTGACGGTAAACGAAGTGGCCTTTTATGGCAACAGCGTCATCGTCAGCCTGTCCTCCACCTTCGATGAATTGCCGGAGGTGGAGAAAAGCCTGGCGGCCGCTGCCATTGCCCTGACCTTGACCCAGCTGGATTCCATCGATTATGTGAAGGTCTCCTGTGCCACCGACAGCTATAACGCTTCCAACGACTTTTACCTCAATGGGGACAATGTGATCTTGGATGAAAGCTCCATTCAATTCAACACCTTCGATATCACATTGTATCTGGTGAACACCAAAACCAAGCAGCTGGAAAAAGTGGTCCGCACGCTGAAAACCGAAGAGGATCAGGTGTATCTCAACGGTGTGTTCAGCGAACTGGTGCGCCAGCCAGAGGAGGAAAACCTCCGGTCTCCTGTTCCTCAGGGGATGATGCTGCGGCGGCTGTTTTCGGAAAACGGCGTATGTGAGCTGGATTTTCTGGAGATCGGCGCCGAAAAGGTGAAGGAGCTGGATGAGCTGTCCGTTCAGGCCATTGTGAAAACCATGTGTGCTCAGGACGGCGTCCGGGGCGTACTGCTGCGCATCGATGGAAAACCTTTGTCCGAATATGGGCTGAAAGGGTATGACGATGTGCTGACCTGCGAAAAGTAAAGACACAAACAAAATGCCATGGGCACAGTAGCCCATGGCATTTTTGCATCTTTTCATATGTTACCTGTTACCGCATTTCCCGGATCTGATTGATGGGAGTGATGGTTTCAGAAATGGGGCGGATCTCACAGTTGTTCTGGCGAAAATAAGAGACCAGAGAGGACAGGGCCTGGACGCTGGAAGGGTTGCTCATCAGAGAGAGCACCACATTGCCAGGGGTGTTTTCCAGCAGGGAAACACAGGAGGAATAAATGGCGGAAGAGGAGCCCCAGAGCCGGGTGTCACCGCTGGGGTCCCACAGGCGATAGCCGGCCTGGATCAAAGCGTCCCGTTCTTCCTGGGAGAGATTCTGGCTGCCTACCGGCACCATCAAAGCCCGGCTGTGAGTTTTGGTCACCGCCTGGATCACATCCTGGGTGTCCTGGGCCTGGCGAAGAAGCTCTTCGGTGGACTGGAAGGTGGAGCCGTCCCCATAGAGATTGTTGCCGATCACATGGCCGCTGGCAGCTGCCCGCAGCAGATAATCACTGTTTTGTCCCTGGCTCCGTGGGGTGACAAAGAAGGCAGCGGTATAATTGTTGCGGTCCAGAATATCCAAAATCTCAGCGGTATATTCGTTCATATCCCCTTGAATGGCCAGATAAACCACTTTGGCGTTGGGGGTTTCCGGGGTGTCCGGTTCGCCGCTGGTGCTGGGGATCTCCGGCTCACCTGGCTCTGTGGGCGTGTCGGGGTCCACCGGTGTAGGCGGTGTAGGGGTATCCGGGTCTGGATCGGTGCCTTGGTTATAGATGGCTTGGTACTGGTCGTAGATGTTGCGCATTACCGAAAAGCCTTTACTCACCAGATCCTCATCAGATATGCCGCTGTCATCGGTGTTGATGCGGATCACCGGTCCCAGCAATGTGCTGGACAGATAGGAATACCGGAAGCCGAAGGCGTCACACACCACACGGGCCGGCACATAATAGGTGCCATTATGACGCACAGCATTGGCGGGGTACACATTGCCCTGTTCGTCCCGGGTGATGGCGTTGGCCATGTCGAAGGTGAGAATGTGGTTGATGTTATAGAGAACCAGTTGGTTGTTGACGCTGTCATATTTGCCCATCAGGCCGGGGTTGGGGGCGGCGGTGAATGTGGTGTAGGGAACATAGGGCAGGCCGCCGATGATGGTGGGCATGGTGGAAGGGGTCAGGTTCCGCAGGAAGGTGTCGTTGATGGCGGTGAAAATAACACTGGGTGCGGCCCGGGTGGGCAGCGGGGAGATGCAGCTGCAGAAAAACAGCAGAGAAAGCACCAAAGCACAAAACCGTTTTTTCACCGGGAACCCTCCTTTTTTATTTCTCAGCCCATTTCTACTTATTATATAAGAATTGTCTTTCTGGCGCAAGGAGGGAACGCTGGAAAAAGCAGCGCATAGTGTAGGTGTTACAATGATGTGTGACAAATAGAAAAAAGAAGAGCGAATAGGAGTG
>CALLCY010000217.1:0-5044 GCA_938000015.1 uncultured Clostridia bacterium | reverse complement strand
GGATGACCTCCCGGGAACAGCCGGCGGCAAACTTCTTGTCCTTGAACTTTTTCTTGGCCGAAGGCAGCTCCAGGTCGGAAACGCTTTTGGAGGGGCGCATGCGAGCGGCAGCTCCCAGCAGGCCGGTGAGCTCATCCACGGCAAAAAGCACCTTCTCCATCTCATGTTCCGGCTCGATCTCACTGCACAGGCCATAGCCATGGCTGGCCACAGCGTGGATCATCTTTTCATCCAGCCCGGCTTCCTGCATCAACTCCCGGCACTTGTGACAGTGCTCTTCCGGCCACTGTTCAAAATCCAGGTCGTGGAGAAGGCCTACAATGCCCCAAAATTCCTCTTCGTCTCCATATCCCAACTCCCGGGCGAAATACCGCATGCAGCCTTCTACCACTTCTCCATGGCGGAGATGGAAGGGCTCCTGATTGTATTTGCACAGCAGCGCCCAGGCTTCGTCTCTGGTGATCATCCTTTGTCATCCTTTCTTTTTCCGGTCTGTACTTTTAAGGATAGCATAGCCTGATTCTCTCTGCAACTGTTCCTTTTTTCGTTTGGAATTGACAAAAGGACCTTCACCCTTCATAATGGACACATTCTGTAAAAACAGGGGGATTGATTATGGAACAAAACAACAAGCGATATGGTCTTTTCACCGCCATTACCATGATCATCGGCATCTGCATCGGCTCGGGCATCTTTTTCAAAAGCGACAATGTGCTGGTGGCCACCGGCGGCAGCGTGGCTCTGGGCGCTTTTGTCTTTGCTCTGGCCGCCATTGCCATTGTTTTCGGCGGCCTGGCCATGGGACAGCTGGCTTCCCTCACCGACAAGCCCGGTGGTATCTTCACCTATTTTGAGCAGTTTGCCGGTCCTCGCTGGGCCTGCGCTTTTGGTTGGTTCCAGGTCTTTGTCTACTACCCGGCCATCACCATTGTGGTCAGCTGGGTGGTGGGGATCTATGGTTCCATCCTCTTCAATATCCAGGCCAGCCTGGAAGAACAGATCCTCATCGGTCTTGTGTTCTGTGCCCTTTGCTTCCTTTATAATGTGCTGTGGGCCAAACTGGGTGGCTTTTTCCAGAACTTCTCCACCGTTGTCAAACTGATCCCTCTGGCTCTGCTGGGCATCGCCGGGATTCTCTGGGGCGATCCTGTCAGCGGCTTGCGGAACCTTTCCTCCTCTTCTCTTTCCGGCATTGGCTGGTTGGCCGCTGTAGGTCCCATCGCCTATTCCTATGACGGCTGGGTGGTGTCCACCTCCATCTCCCACGAAGTGAAAAGCGCCCGGCGGAACCTTCCCATTGCGCTGACGGTGGCCCCCCTGATCATTCTGCTCATCTATGTCACCTATTTTGTGGGTATCACCTGCTATGTAGGACCGGAGCAGGTCATGGCCTTGGGCGACGCCCATGTGACAGAAGCAGCGGCCAGCCTGTTTGGCGACACCTTTGCCAAAGCCATCACGGTGTTTGTGGTGGTTTCGGTGATGGGCACTGTCAACGGCCTGGTGATGGGCTACATCCGTATGCCCTATTCCCTCTCTCTGCGCCAGGGGATGATGCCCTTTTCCTCCACCCTTTCCCGCATCCATCCCAAACTGGGCATCCCGGTACATTCTGCGGTGTTCTCCTTTGTCATCTGCTGTATCTGGATGGCTCTCCATTATCTGGCCACCCGCTTTAACCTGCTTCCCAACAGCGATGTGTCAGAGATCGCCATCGCCATCAGCTATCTGTTCTACCCGGTGCTCTATTTTGCCATCTACCGCCTTTATAAAAAGGGGCAGATCAAAAGCCGGTGGCAAGGGGTGGGAATCCCTGTGCTGGCCTTCTGCGGCTCTCTGATTATTCTGTCGGGCGCCGTGCAGAACAAGCTCTTTCCCCTTCATCTGGCCCTGTGCGCTGTGGTGGCCCTTCTGTCTCAGGTCTACTGCCGCAAAAAGCTGCCTTAAACGAAAACCAAAAAACCGGACGCAATTGCGTCCGGTTTTTCTTCAAATCAGGCCCATTTGTTTCAGGCCGAAGATGATCAAAAACATGGTAAACACAGAAAACAAGGTGGTGAAGGCCACCGACTGGCCGGCCAGATCGGCATCGGCCCCTTGCTGCTGGGCCATGATGAAAGAGGAAACAGCAATGGGCGCTCCCATCATGGTGGCCAGAGCCATCAGCTCCACATCACGGAAGCCCATGGCGATAAAGATAGGCAGGAAGATGGCCGGGCAAATGAGCAGCCGCCCCACCACGATAATGACCAGCTGACGGAGAAAGCGCTTGGTATCGGAAAACTTAAAGAACCCGCCCAGGCTCACCAGGCCCAAGGGTGTGGCCACTTGTCCCATATCCACGATGGTCTCTTCCACCGCCTGAGGAATAGGGACCTGAAACACCAGGAACACAATGCCCAGCAAAGAAGCGATGATCAGGGGATTGGTGATGATCCCTTTGAGGATCTTCTTCACATTCATTTTGCCATGGCTGAAGGTCTCCAAGGCGGCCACGCTGAGCATATTGTACAGCGGAATGACAAAGGCACTGATGATGGATACCACGCCCAGGCCCTCCTGGCCGAACACACCGGAAACAATGGGCACACCGAACAAAATATAATTGCTGCGGAAAATGCCCTGAACCATCACACCCCGCCGGGGACCGTCCTTTTCGATCAGCGGCACCACCAGGCAAAGGACTACAAAGGTGGCGATCACCGCGATGACAGCGGTGAGGATGGTTTTCAGATCAAACATGGACTCCAGATCGGACTGGTAAATGTTTGTGAACAGCAGAATGGGCAAAAACACCTTGAACACCAGGCTGTTCAGCTTTTTCAGCAGCGGTTCGTCCACCATGTGAATCTGCCGGAGAAAATAGCCGATGGCCATGGTGAAAAACAGCGGCAGTACCACATTGATGGCTAAAATCAAATTTTCCATTTTTGTTCCGGTTTCCCGGTCTCCCTCTTTTCTTCGCCCGCAGGCGTTTTTTTTATTCGTCCTTTGAATCCCCGGCCTCTCCGGATTCCTCCTGAGACGGCGTTTCTGCTTCCTCTTCCGCCTCAGGTTTCCCCTGTTCCTCCGGAATTGTTTCCTCACAGTCTGCCACTTTTTCCTCTGTTCCCTCTTTGGGCACAAGGCCTGGGGCGCTGAGATCAAAGGCCGGGATGCGTTTCCACGCTTTGGTGCAGTACATCCAGATCAGGAAGATCGCGCCGATGACGCAGCCGGTAAAGCCCACCACCTGGGAAATGCGGATGCTGGTATCGCCGATATACAGGCTGTCGGTGCGCAGTCCTTCGATCAGGCCCCGGCCAAAGCCGTACCAGACACAATACCAGGCGAAGATCTCCCCCCGGAATTTCCGGCGTTTGGAGTAAAAATGCAGCACTGTGAAGCCCAACAGGTTCCACAGGGATTCATACAGAAAAGTGGGATGCACCGCCGCTCCCCCGCCGGTGGCGGTCTGGGAGATCACCATGCCCCAAGGCAGATTCGTGGCTGTGCCAAAGGCTTCTCCGTTGACAAAATTGCCCCACCGGCCAATGATCTGGCCGATGAGCAGCCCCAAGGCCCCCACATCCAGAAAGGACAGGATGTTGAACCGGTGACGGTTCTTCCGTCCAAAGAGCAACACCACCAGAATTCCCACGATGACGCCGCCATAAATGGCGAGGCCGCCGTTCCAGATGGACAGCAGTTCATTCAAATGATCCTTATAATAGTCCCAGCTGTTAAACACATAATAGGCTCTCGCCCCCAGCACGCCGCAGGGCAGAGCAATGATCAGCAGATCAATGACGGTATCGGGATCGGTTTCAAACGAAGACGCCCGCTTCATCAGATACAGCGCACCCAACAGGAAAGCCGTAGCCAGAATGACGCCATACCAGCGGATGGGCCAGCTCCCCACATGGAAAGCTACCTGATTAAGTTTGAACACCTTATCAAAAAGTCCCGGGAAGGATACATAATGGACCATATCTCGTCCTCCTTGCGTTTTTCCCGCAAGTGGCCCGCAGCCACTCGCTTTTTACAGGATAGCACACCCTCCGCCACAATTCAACCCGCGGCCTTTTTTCACTATTTTTCTTGACAGGAACACAGATCCATGGTAAGATACATACCGTTGTAAAGGCTCAACGCTTTACATTGTGGGGAGGTCAAAGGATGAAAAGCGATACTTTCCATATGTCCATGCTGTTCGATTTTTATGGCGAACTGCTCACCGACAAACAGCGGGAACTCTTTGACCTTTATTATAATGAGGATATGTCCCTCACCGAGATCTCTGAGATCGCCGGTATCACCCGCCAGGGTGTGCGGGACGCCATCGTCCGGGCGGAAAGCATTCTGCGGGACACCGAGGACCGGCTCCAGCTGGTGCGCCGCTATGCCGGCATCCAGACCCAGGTGGAACAGATCGCTCAGGCCGCCCACCTCATCGTTTCGGCCAATGCGTCAGGCCCCCGCAATTATGAGATCGCCAAGCAGGCCGACCTGATTTTGCAGACGGCCGCCAAACTTTCGGAATAGGGCTCAGCCCGGAGGAATCCCATGGCCTTTGAAAGTCTCAGCGAAAAATTAAACGGCGTATTCCAAAAGCTGCGCAGCCGCGGCCGCCTCACCGAAGCCGATGTGCGGGCCGCCATGCGGGAAATCCGTATGGCCCTGCTGGAAGCCGATGTGAACTTCAAGGTGGTTAAGGACTTTATCGCCCGCGTCACCGAAAAGGCGGTGGGCGTAGAGATTTTGGAAAGCCTGACCCCGGCTCAGCAAGTCATCAAGATCGTCAATGACGAGCTGGCCGCTTTGATGGGCGGCACCCAAAGCCGCATCCATATGGCCAACAATCCCCCCACTGTGGTGATGTTTGTGGGTCTGCAAGGCGCCGGTAAGACCACCAACGCCGCAAAGCTGGCGGGCTATTACAAAAAGCGGGAAAACAAGCGGCCACTGCTCTGTGCCTGCGATGTGTACCGCCCCGCTGCCATCAATCAGCTGAAAGTGGTGGGCGCTCAGCTGGATATCCCAGTATTCGAACAGGGCCAGGGAG
>CALLCY010000216.1:0-2522 GCA_938000015.1 uncultured Clostridia bacterium | reverse complement strand
GCGTGTATCACAGCTCCTCCATCAACGCTTCCAACAAGACCCGTCTGAACAATCCGGAAGTGGACGCCCTGATCGATCAGGCCAAGGTGACCATCGACGAGACCCAGCAGGTGGCCATCATGGAGCAGCTGTCTGCCAAGCTGAATGAGATCTGTTCTCAGGCTCCTCTGTATCAGCCCCTGACCATGCGCGCCTTTAACGCAGGCTTGCAGGGGGTTGAGGTAAACGATAGCGGCTATCTCTACTTCGAGAATGTTTCCTGGGCTGAATAAGCGGCTCCCTTTTGAGGAAAATTAAACAAAACATCAAAAGACTCTCTGGAGAAAAGGTTCTCCAGAGAGTCTTTTTTCTTGCAAATCGGGAAAAATTCCAATATAAACCTGTGCAAAATAGCTGAATTCAAAATATTATATTTCATTCGATATAGCATATGTTCTGAAAAAACATGGAAAAGGGAAAAGGGTATTGCAAAGGGGAAAAAGAGGGCCTATAATACGAACCAAGCTCCCCCGAACCCCTTCCAAAGGGCCCTTGGAGGGAGGGGAAAAGCGAAAAAATATTTTGAAATTATGAGGTGATTCCCATGAACAAGACGAAACAGAGGATGCTGAGCCTGGTACTGATTATTGCGGCCCTGATCGGTATTATGGCAGCCTGTCAGAAACAGTCGGCCCAGACCACCAGGACAGAAGGCGGTCAGGTCGTAACCACAGCGGCTGGAGGCAAAGACAGCATCGTCATCGCCACCATGAGCGAAACACCTACTCTCAGCCCCTATTCCCACAATGCCACTGCTGGTTCCTATATGAACCTTTTGACATACAGCACATTGTTTGCCACCGATAGGGATCTCAATCCCCAGCCGGAGCTGGTGGAAAGCTATGAGAACGAAAGCGAGACCCGGTGGGTGTTCCATCTGAAGCAGGGCGTCAAGTTCCATGACGGCAGCGTCATGACCGCCCAGGATGTAAAGGCTTCTCTGGATTACGCCAAGACCTTTGCCGAGGTCTCTCAGTTCAACAACATGATCGCCAAGGTGGAAGTGGTGGACGATTACACCGTTGCCATTGAGACAAACGGCCCCTCCGCCGTGCTGCTGACAAACCTTTGCTCCCACGGTAACGCCGTTGTCCCCAAGAAACTCATCGATGAAGGTCACGACTTTGGAGAAGACCCTGTGGGCACCGGTCCTTACAAGCTGGTGGAATGGAAGCGGGGCGATAGCCTGACTTTCGAAGCCTTTGACGAATATTTCGGCGGCGCGCCGGCCATCAAGAACATGACCTGGAAGATCATCCCCGAAGGTTCCTCCCGCACCATCGCCCTGGAAGCCGGTGAAGTGGACTTCATTGTGGAAGTGGAAGCCATGGACGCCGACCGCATCCAGGAAAATGAAAATCTGGAGCTGCTCAGCGTGGATTCCACCGCTCTCAACTGGATGGTGCTCAATAACGAAAAGCCCGGCCTCAGCAATGAAAATGTGAGAAGAGCCATCAATGCCGCCATCAATAAGGAAAATGTCATCACTGTGGCCCTTAACGGCCTGGGCGAGGTGGCCGAAGGCGAAGGCGCATCCATGCTCACCGGTTACAGCGCAGAGAACACCGATTCCTACGATGTGGAAAAGGCCAAAGAATACATGGAAAAATCCGGCGTGAAACCTTCTTCTGTGGAGATGAGCATCGTTTGCTCCAATGACACCAAGAAGCGGGCCGCCGAAGTGATCCAGGCCGATTTGAAAGAGATCGGCATCCAGGCCGAGATCGAAAGCATGGATCTGGCCACTTACCTCAGCGCCACGGTGGAAGGGGACTTTACCGCAGCCATCGGCGGCTATACTGCCACAGACCTGATCACCCATGTGCAGGGTGTGTTCCACAGCAATTCCATCGGCGGTTCCAATCAGGCCCGGTTCAGCGATCCCGAAGTGGACGCTCTCATCGATCAGGCATCCGCCACAGTGGATGAAGATGCCCGGAATGAACTGCTCCAGCAGATCATGGCCAAGGTCAACCAGGCTTGCCCCAATATCCCCCTCTACACCGCCACCAGCCTGCGGGCCTATGCCAAGGGTCTGAAAGGCGTGGAAGTCAATGCCGGCGGCACCATGCGCTTTGAAAAGTGCAGCTGGGGCGATTAAACACGGATACTGCAAATTCCTTCATTCTCATATTGTTTTCACAAACCGAAAACCGCCTGGGAGTCGCTGCCTGGGCGGTTTTCCTTTGGTTTGCAGCGGACAAAGTATGACAAAAAATCAACAAAAAGGACTTTGTGAAAAAATCGTCAAATATGCCAAAAGATCGAAAAGTAAAATAGATGGAAGAGGAAAAATAGATAAAACCTGTGTTTGATAAATGCTTAACGAAGTGAAAAAACCGTCAAAATGCTGCAAAAGGATACATGGTTTTTGGTCATATTTTAAAATAGTATTTTAAAATTATTGCGAAAATATTAAAACAGGCATTGCATTTTATGATATGCCAGGCTATAATGCACATAGTCCTTTTGGCAGTGCGCCA
>CALLCY010000215.1:0-2704 GCA_938000015.1 uncultured Clostridia bacterium | reverse complement strand
CATCCGGCTCATAACCGGACGGTCCCGGGTTCGAGTCCCTGAAGGCCCACCATATATCAAAAGACACGCCATCCGGCGTGTCTTTTTGCATATACTAGAGAATAAGAATAAATATATGGAAACTGACTGAAAAATGAGAGCAGAACTTTGGCTCTTGTACCGGGCAAGGTAATATGATAAGATAAAAAACAAGTAAAGCATGGAGAAGGGGGGCTTGCATGAAAATCACATTCCGATACTCTCAGGATCATTCCAGTGATTATGTTTTTTCTACTTTGCTGTTTTTTGCATTTTCTATGGTGCTCTTTGCCTTTCTGATGGATTCGCCTGTAACAGTTTTGCGAGGGATGGGAGAGATTTTGACCCAGCCGGCCGCTTTGATCACCGACTATATCGGCATTGCGTCCATTGGGGCAGCTTTTTGCAACGCTGGGTTGGTTATGGCCTTTTCTGCCCTATTGTTGCGGGTATTGAAGCTTCCTTTTGCAGGCATGAGCATTAGCTGTTGTTTCCTGATGGCAGGGTTTTCGCTATTCGGGAAAAATCTGCTGAATATTCTGCCTATTTTGCTGGGTGCTTTCTGTTATTCTCTGTATCGCAAAGAGCATTTGGCTCGATATATTTATATTGCTTTGTTTGGCACTACTTTGTCGCCCATTGTCACCGAAATGGCTTTGTTGGCCAGGGAGTGGCCTGCGTTGCCTCGCATGGTTTTTCCCACCTTGGTGGGCCTCTTGATCGGCTTTGTGCTGCCTTCCATTGCAGCTTATACCATGCGTGTCCATCAGGGGTATAATCTTTACAATGTGGGCTTTGCAGCAGGTCTTGTGGGTATGGTACTGGTGTCGCTGCTCCGCTCTTTCGGCAACGATTTTCCCTCCCGCCTGGTTTGGAGCGAAGGCAATAATCTGTCGTTAGGCATGTATCTGCTGGTGATGTTTTTATTGATGATCGGCACGGGTTGGTATTATAACGGCCGCAGTTTTCGGGGTTTTTGGAGACTTACCCGTCACTCGGGGCGTGCCATTGCCGATTTTGTCATGATGGATGGTTATCCCGTGACTTTGATGAATATGGGTGTGGTAGGTCTTTTTGCCACAGGCTATGTGCTTTTGGTAGGCGGGCAGCTCAACGGTCCGACCATCGGTGGCATCCTGACCATTGTGGGCTTTGGCGCCTTTGGTAAGCATATGCGCAATATCTTCTGGGTGATGCTGGGCGTGGTAATCAGTTCCTGGTGGATGGTGTGGGATCTTACCGAGCCGGCTGTCATGCTGGCAGCGCTGTTTTCCACTGGTCTGGCTCCCATTGCCGGTCATTTCGGGCCGATATGGGGGATGATCGCCGGTGTAATCCATGCTTCCGTGGTGCTCAATGTAGGGGTGCTCCACGGGGGATTGAATTTGTATAACAATGGTTTTTCAGCGGGTTTGGTGTGCATTGTGCTGCTGCCCCTGATCCAGGCAATAAGGAGAGAGAAGGAACATGAGTGAAATGCGGCAAAAAATCGGCCGGATCATCGATGAATTGATTATTTTCCAATTCAATGCCGGGGCCGAGGATATTCATATGGATTTGCACCGCCGTCCCGATGGGATGGAAATCTGCTTTACCAGCCAGTGCAGCGATCATCAGGATATGGAAAAACAAGTGGATCGGCTGAACCGCTATTTGAAGGTGGGACGCAATGAGGCCATTGAGGCTTATTTCTGGGGCCTGGCCGGAGAAGATGAAGATTGTAACAATTCAGAGTTGCAACTCATCGGACAAATGGTGGACCAGGCCGACGCACGGCTGGAAGATGGCCAGCTGATCATTAAAGTATTTCGGAAAAATGATTAAAACAAAAACAGGGATGATCATCAGATCATCCCTGTTTTTTTATAGATTATCGGGAGAGGGAAGGGCTGTTTGCCTTCTTTTTGGCCATACGGCGGAAGAAGATCAGGATCAATCCAAACAGCACGATTCCACGAAGAATACTGGTGATGGAAATGCTCCACCAGATGCCATTCAGCTTCAGTGCTGTGCGGGAAAGAACCATAGCAAGGGGAATACGGGAAGTCACAAGAAGTGTGGAGGCCAGGGAAGGGGGCAGGGTGTGACCGAATCCGGCGAAAGCACCGGCAGTGATGATGTCCACACACATGGGCATTTGGGAAACACCCAGGATCACCAAATAATCCACGCCCAAAGGCAAAACGGATTCCTGGGGAATAAAGATGCGGAAAATAGGAGCGGCGCAGAAAATCAGCAAAAGGGAGGAGATGATCCCCCAGCCCACAATGGTGATCAGACTGGTCCAGTAGCCTTTTTTGGCTCGTTGAAGGTTTCCTGCACCGTAGTTTTGGCCTACAAAGGAACTGACAGCGGCAGAGAAGCCATCGGCTGTCATCCAAGAAATACTTTCAATCTGGCTGCCCACTTTTTGCACAGCCACCGCTGCATCGCCCCAGGAGGCAATCAGTCGGGCAATGACCATGGACACCAGAGTAAACAGCATACTCTGCATGGCGGAAGGTAGACCGATGCGCAGCAGTTCACGCAGAAGAGGAAGTTCTGGCCGGCGGCGTATCTGCACATGACAGAATAGGTGGGTATCCCGGCGGGCATACAGGAGAAAGAGAAAAACCACCAGCATCTGTGCCAGAACAGTGGCGGCTGCCGCACCGCCCACACCCATGGCCCCCCTTGGGCTTAAGGT
>CALLCY010000214.1:0-4497 GCA_938000015.1 uncultured Clostridia bacterium | reverse complement strand
GGAATCATTTTCCCGCTGGCCCTAAGGGCCTCCCTCACCGCGTTCTCTATACCGCCGCAGCAGGGGACCTCCATCCGCACCACTGTCACGCTCTTAATGTTGTTGGATGCCAGGATCTGGGTCAGCTTTTCGCTGTAATCCACACTGTCCAGCTTGGGGCAACCGATGAGGGTCACTTTGCCAGCCATGAAATCCTCATGGATGCCTGCGTAGGCATAAGCGGCGCAGTCGGCGGCGATGAGCAGCTTGGCCCCGTCAAAATAGGGGGCGTTCACCGGTGCCAGCTTGATCTGGCAGGGCCATTGGGCCAGCTGGGAAACGCTTTCTCTGGGCGAGGAAGGGGAGTGGGAAGCCGGAGCTGGGCGGGAAAACTGGCGCATTCTTTGGCCGGGGCAGCCGCTCTGGGTTTGCTGTTTTTTCCTCTGGTTTTCCTTTACCGCCTGTTCGTCATAGGCGGCGGCTTCCCGCTCCACAAAGGTGATGGCGCCGGTGGGGCAGGCGGGCAGGCAGTCACCCAGGCCGTCGCAGTAATCATCCCGGAGAAGCTGGGCTTTGCCATTCACCATGCCGATGGCCCCTTCGTGACAGGCCTGGGCACAGGCGCCGCAGCCATTGCATTTTTCCTGGTCTATTTCAATGATCCGTCTTTTCATTTTCCATTACTCCTTCTTGATTGGATGAACTCAGTATAGTACAATTCAGAAAAAAGTATGTGGTTAAAACAACGAAATGGAGGATTTTTATGAAAATGCCCGACCATCCGATTTTTGCAGGCATTGCCCAGGAAGAATATGAGGAAATGGCCCGGCGGGGGTGTATCCGTCTGGCGGACCATCCCAAGGACGGGGTGTTGCTGCGCACCGGGGACAAAACAGAGGAATTCGGCATTTTGCTTTCTGGGAAAATACACATTGAAAACATCGATCTGTGGGGAAACCGGATGATCCTTCACAGCATTCTTCCCGGTGGGGCCTTTGGTGAGACCTACGCCTTTTGCCAGGCGCCTATGATGGTGGATGTGCTGGCCGTAGAGCAAAGCCAGGTGCTTTGGGTGCGTCTGACGGCGCTGCTTTCGCCCCAGAACGAAAGGGAGGGCTGGTATCATAAATTGCTGCGGAATGTGCTGGTTTTGTCCACCCAGAAGAATCTGGCCTGGTCCAGCCGGGTGTTCTGCATTTCGGCCAAAACCATCCGGGGCCGGGTGATGACCTATCTGTCCTCCGAAGCTCTGCGGACGGGAAAACGGCAATTCACCATACCCTTTGACCGACAGCAAATGGCCGACTATCTCAATGTGGAGCGCAGCGCCCTTTCCAAGGAACTGGGGAAGATGCAGCGGGAGGGGATTCTGACTTTCCGGAAAAACACCTTCTGTTTGCTGAAAACAGCAGGGGAATGGTAAAAAAGCCCCACACAAGGCTATTAAGTCTTGCGTGGGGCGTATAGCCCTTGCAGTTCAATAGATGACAAGGTGATTTACTTTACAGAATATTTTTGATTTTCACTGAAAAAATACAAAGGAACAGATGAAAAGTTTAAAAGCTTTACACTAATTGATTTTCATGAGTTTCTCCCTGATTCTCTTCTGGATTTCTCTCGCTATCGTCTTCTTTTTTTGGCGGCGGAGAAAAATGGGCCAAAGGACTGTGAAGGGCGGCCTGCTTCATGTTTTCATCGGTGACATGGGTGTAGATCATGGTGGTGTTCAGGTTTTCATGGCCCAGCACTTCTTTCAATGTGCGCACATCCACACCGTTTTGATACATCAGTGTGGCAGCGGTGTGACGCAGCTTGTGGGCAGAATATTTTTTGTCCCCCAGACCGGCCATTTCCAGCTGACGGCCTACCATCCATTTCACTGTCTGCTGGTTGATGCGCCGTCCCACCCGGCTGATGAAAAGAGCCTGGGCGTCTTCGGGCCGGGGCTTGAGGCGCTTGGGCAGATAGGCTTTGATGGCCTGCTGGCAGGCGTCGTTGAGATAAACCATTCGTTCTTTGTTGCCTTTGCCCAGCACCTGAAGGGTGTCTCCCCGCACATCGGAAAGGTTGATGCCCACCAGCTCGGAGACCCGTAGGCCGCAGTTGAGAAACAGGGTGATGATGCAGTAATCCCGCTCGGGATAAGCGCTTTCTACATGGCTCAGCAGCTCGACGCTTTCTTCCATAGAAAGATGGCGAGGCAGAGATTTTTTGTTTTTGGGAGACTCCAGATTCTGTACCGGGTTGTGATCCAGTTTGTGGACCTTTTCAGTGAGATACCGGTAAAAGGAGCGGAGCGCCGCAACTTTGCGGGCTCTGGCGCTGGAGCCGTTGCCATAGGTGGTGGATGGGCTTTTGTGATAAGTGGGCAGCTCTTTTTGAGCAAATGCCAGGAAATCATAGAGATCGGTCAGGGTGACGCTGGCGATCAACGGCAGATCTACCTGCTGGATGGAAATTTCTTCCCAGGGGGTTTCCGCCGGGATCAGCTGGCGTTTTTTCAGCAAAAAGCGAAAAAATGTGCGCAGATCCAAGTAATATTCCTTGCAAGTTCGCTCCGAACGGCCCCGAATGGTACTCATATAATTGAGATAATTGCGGATTTCTTCCGGCGCTTCATAACGATAGTCCATAATTTGCTTCCTTTGCCAAAGGGATTGGATATTTGATGCACTTTATATAATATAGCACAAAACCATAAAATCCACCAGTTTTTCATGGCGGCCAGCGTATAGGCCGGAAAACGGTTCAAACGGCTGCAAAGGAAGATAATCAAAAACAAACGGAAAAAGCGATTGCAGCCGGAAGCAAAAAGAAACGAGAACAAAAAACATACTGCACATGGAAAGTTATTTTTCAGCAGGAGAAAAAAGATCGCAGGGTTAAGCCTTCTGGAAACAATCAAAAATCTCCATATTGTTTGGAACGAAGACTTTGAACTAAGCAGAAAAAACAAAATAAAAACAGAATGAAAACAACAATGATTTGATTGCAGCAAAAAAACAACGCAATTTGCAGTCAAACAGGGCCAGTGGTCAAAAAAGCCGTCCAGGGGCTCAAATGGGTTGTTTTCCCGGAAGAGGCCTTTTTTGCCTCCACTCAATTATACAAAACAGCGATTTGGTATAATTGATAATTAAAATTTTAGACCCCTTCTTCCCGGCTTTTCCGCTCGGGATTCTGGGGTCTTTCGAAAACTTTTGCTTGTGAGATGGTTTTTGTTTTTCTTTCTCCACTGGTCATTCCCGGCGGATGGCGTCAATGGGATGCATGGCGGCGGCTTTGCGGGCAGGCAAAATCCCAAACAGAATCCCGCAGAATCCGGCGGCGCTTTCGGCCAGCAATAAATACTCCCAATGAAATTGCACCGAGATTCCCAGTAGTTTTCCGGCGGCAAACAATAAACCCCATCCCAGCAGCCCTCCGCCCAGACCGCCCAGCAAGCAAACGATCACCGCCTCCATAAGATAACTTCCGATGATGTCCTTCTTTTGGGCGCCGATGGCCAGATAAATGCCGATTTCCTTTCTTCGGCTTTCCACCGCCGCCGTCATGGAGTTCATCACGCCAATACCTCCCACCAGCAACCCAATGCCGCCGATGGCCGTGATGAGCAACGATACCGTTTGCAAGATAGATGAAAAAGTATCAATGTATCCGCTCACATTTTCCGCTTTGAAGGAAGCACCATCGGTCTTTCGGCTGAGCTGATCCAGGGCAAAGGCGGTGACGGCATCGGCGTCGGCTTCATCCTGGGCCGCCAGAGCCAGCTGATTGGTGGAGGAAACACCGGAAAAAAGATTGGCTGTTGTATAGGGTACATAAACAAAGGCCGGAAGCGTGTTTTCACCGATGAGTGCGCTGACGCCGCTTTTTTGAGACCCGATCACGCCGATGATCTGATAACTTTCGGTCAGCTGGTCGGTAGAAATCCAGATCTCTTTCCCCACCACATTCTCCCGCCCGTAGGCTTCCAGTGCCATGGTATCTTCGATCACCGCCACCTTTTGACAAAGGCGCACATCTTCCTGGGAGGGCAAGCGGCCGTATTTCACCTGGACATGGAAAATGGAAGAAAACTGCTCATCCACGCCCCACAGCAGCATATTGCGCTTGTTTTCCCGCAGACGGCAGGAGCCATATTGGGAAAAAAGAGGCATGGCGGCTTTGAGCCCCGGCACACTTTGGGGCAAAGCCCGAATCTCTTCTACTGCCATCATCCCCTGCTCCTCCTTGCCGAATACCATGATTCCGGAAAGGCCGCTTTGCTCCACCTGCTGGGTAATCTGATCCCGGGCGTTGCGGGAGATCTCACAAATCATATACACCGATGCAATGCCTACGCACACAGCCAAGGCGCAAAGAAAGGTTTTCTGCCGGGCCCGCAGGGCGTTTTTTAACGCCAGAAGCCCCATATCACCCCAACCCATAAGCTTTTTCCTCTTCTGTCACGGCCTGGCCGCCTTTCAGAGACCCGGGAGCACGGATCACCCGTTCTTCCCCTGTGAGTCCGGCGGT
>CALLCY010000213.1:0-4802 GCA_938000015.1 uncultured Clostridia bacterium | reverse complement strand
CGGCCCCAGATGCTGCGGCTGCTGGAAGGAGTGCGGGAAGGCCGGTTCGAGGCGGTACTCTGCATGGATATCGACCGCCTGGGCCGTGGTGACATGGCTTCCCAGGGCATCATTCTGGACAGTTTCCGCAGTGCGGCCTGCAAGATCGTCACCCCTCGCCGCGTCTATGATCTGAGCAATGAGATGGACGAGACTTATTCGGAATTCGAAGCCTTTATGGCCCGGCAGGAATACAAAATGATTGTACGGCGGATGCGCCGGGGGGTGATGGCGGCGGCCCGGGAAGGAGCCCATGTCACCGAAGTCCCCTTCGGCTATGTGAGAGCCTGGGAGGGAAAACGGCCCACCCTGGCCCCGCATCCTCAGGAAGCCTCCTGGGTGCAGACCGCCTTTGCCCTTTATACTGGCCAGGGGCAAGGATGCCAGAAAATCGCTGATCTGTTCAACGCCGCCCAGGTTCCGGCCAAGAAATCTGCCCAATGGAGCCGCACTTCCATCCGGAAGATGCTTCATAACCCGGTGTACACCGGCACCTGGCTGTATAACCGGAACAAATGGCAGAAGCGGAAAAAACCGGAGGACAAAAACAAGAGCATCCCCCGTCCGCCGGAGGAATGGATCTGCATGGAAAATGCTTTTCCCGCCATCGTGTCCAAAGAGCAATTTCAGCTGGCCCAGGAGCTTTTCCAAAGCCGGAGCCACAGCCCTTCCCACTCAGGCCAGAGGAAAAACCCCTTGGCCGGGTTGGTCTATTGCGGCCTTTGCGGTGCAAAAATGCAGCGCCAGCACCAGGAGAGCAAAGGCATCGCCCCATGTCTCCGATGCCCCACCCGGGGCTGCTCCCCTTCGGTGCCCCTGGAGCAGGTGGAGCAGGCCGTCCTCCCGGCCCTCACCCACCACCTGGCCGGGCTGCAAACCGCCGGGGCCTTTCCTGATCCAAAGGAGGGAGTTCTCACCGGCGCCGCAGAGAGTCTGGCAAAGGAGCTGGTGCGTCTGGAGAGCCAGAAGGCGCGGCTCCATGATTTTCTGGAGTGGGAGATCTACACCCCGGAGGTGTTCGCCCAGCGCCGCAGCACATTGGAGGCGCGGGAGAAAGAGATCAAAGAGCAGCTGGGGCAGCTTTGTCAGCGGGAAGAAAAAAAGGAGGCCCCGTCTGGGGCCTCTGTGCTGGAGGGATATGCTGCTTTGGATGCAGAGCAAAGAAATCAGCTGCTGAAAACCCTGATCCGGCGCATCGACCTGATCCGTCCTTCCCCGGCATCCAGCCGCAGCTTTTCCATTTCCATCACCCTCCGGGGATTTTAGGGCCAGAGACTGGCCTCCACCAACTGACGGGTGTAAGGGGATGCAGGGGCGTGTATCACCTGATCCGGCGTCCCCTCCTCCACCACCCGGCCCTCGTGCATCACCAGCACCCGGTGGCAGAAGGATTGCACCAAGGCCAGGTCGTGGCAGATGAAAAGCAGAGAGAGCCCTTTTTCCTCCCGCAGCCTAGATAGAAGCTCCAGAAGGCGCTTTTGCACCGTCATATCCAAAGCGCTGGTGGCTTCATCGCAGATCAGCACCTGGGGTTCCACTATCAGGGCCCGGGCGATGGCGGCCCGCTGGCACTGTCCCCCGCTGAGCTCATGGGGATAGCGGTTTTCCCAGGCCGGGGGCAGGCCGCATTGCTCCAGCAGGGAGCGCACCTGCTCCTGACGCCTGGCCGGGGAGATCTTTTGGTTCCGCAGGCTTTCGCCGATGCTGTAACCGATGGTTTTCCGTGGGTCAAAGGAAGCCCGGGGGGACTGAAAGACCATCTGCATCTGCTGGTAGGCCCATTGCAGCTGCCGTCCTTTGGCCTGGGTAATCTCCTGGCCACGCAGCAGGATATGTCCCGATGTGGCATCCCGCAGCCGGGTGATGAGGCGGGCCAAAGTGCTTTTGCCGCTGCCCGACTCCCCCACAATGCCCAAGGTCTCTCCTGGATCAAGGCTGAAGCTCACTTTATTCACCGGGGTGAAAACCGGTTTCCCTTTTTCCCGGATCTCTTTGGTCAGATCCTTTGTTTCCAGAATGGGTTTCATTTTTTAGCCTCTTTTCAGCCGGGGTGCGGCCTCCAGCAGCGCCTTTGTGTAGGCGCTCTGAGGGCTATGCAGCACCTGGGACGCTTTGCCGTATTCCATCGCTTGCCCCTCTTTCAGAACCAGGATACGATCCGCCATGGCGGAAAGCAGCCCCATATGGTGGGTCACAAGCACCATGGCCGTGCCGAACAGCTGCCGCAGCTTCAGCAGCTGCTCCATCACCTGTTTTTGGGACAAGCTGTCCAGGGCGCTGGTGGGCTCGTCACAAAGCAGCACCGGCGGTTTTTGCAGCATGGCCAGGGCAATGGCCACCCGCTGGTTCATGCCGCCGCTAAGCTGAAAGGGATAGCTGTTCCAAAGCCGCTCCCCGTCTTTCAGGTACAGCGCTTCGAACAGAGACAGGGCCTGGGCTTTGGCCTGGTTCCGGGCCACCCGGCCCCGGGCGCCCAGGCTTTCTGTGATCTGGCTTCCCAAAGTGCGCACCGGGCAGAAAGAGGCCCCCGGTTCCTGAAAGATCATGCCCAGGCCCCGGCCACGAATATCCCGCATCTCTTTTTCCGACGCCTGGCACAGATTCTGTCCCTGAAAGAAAATGGCCCCTCGGCTCACTTGCCCTCCTTTTTCCAAAAGCCCCATGGCGGCTTTCAGCAAGGTGCTTTTGCCGCTGCCCGATTCTCCGGCGATGCCCAGAATCTCCCCTGGAAAAAGAGAAAAACTCACATCCTGCAAAACGGCATGGCCGTCATAGCAGACTTCCACCGATTCATAGTTTAGCAATGGCTTTTCCATGGGCACTTCCTTTCTTCAGCGGGGCGTCATTTGGTTTCGCTCGTGGGGGCCAGGGCGGCGGTAATTTCGTAAAAATCGCAGGGATGGGCCGTAAGGCCGGTGATGCCATCGCGGCAGACCAGGCTCATCTGAAGATGGGAGCAAAAGACAAAGGCGTCATCATCCAAAAGAATCTGCTGCATCTGCTGAGAGAGCTGGGCCCGCTGGTCATCGTCAAAGGTCCGGGAGAGCTGCTCCGCCAGCTCTTCCAGAGCGTCATTGTGGTAATGGCCGTTGTTGGCCACCGAGCTGTCCAGACAGTGAGTGGCAAAGAAATAGGCGGGGTCGCCGGTGGGAGCGGTGACCATGGCGCTGGCATATACATCCCAGGCTGTGGGGTCCTGGCGGATGGTGTTGTGATCGGCGGTGCTGATGATCTCCACCTGGATGCCAAGCTCTTTCAGGCTGGCCTGGGCCGATTCGGCCAGCAGCGGCAGCTCCTGGCGGCTGGAATAGGTGAGCCAGCGAAGGGTCAGCGGCTGGCCGTCCTTTTCCCGGATGCCGTCGCCATTCTGATCGATCCAGCCGTTTTCGGTGAGCAGCTTTTTGGCCCCTTCCGGGTCATATTCCTTGGCTTTTACCTCTCCGCTGAAGGCAAAGCCCTGAGGAAAGGTACCGCCGGCGGGATAGCCATGGCCTCCCAGAAGATCCTGGACGAAGCGGTCTTTGTCAATGCCCATGGCAATGGCTTGGCGCACTGCCTTGTCGGAGGTCACTGGGCTCTCGAAGTTCATATGCAGGAGAAAAGCCCGGCTGGTGGCGCAGCTGGAAAAGGTGTAGTCCCCCTGCTCAAACAGTGGGTAGCTCACATAGGGCAGGCCGTAGGCCCCGTCGATCTCCCCCGATTGCAGGGCCATGGTGAGGGTGTCCCCGTCGGTGATGGTGAGCACGGTGATTTTCTCAAAGCCGGGCTGGCCGTTCCAGTAGTGCTCGTTGCGCACCAGACGCAGCTCCTGGCCGGAGACCAGAGACACCGGGATATAGGGGCCGGTACCGGTGACCATACCCTCTTTTGCCCCTTCTTCCATATCGATGATGCAGCTGTATGGATCGCTGAGGCCGTGGAGCAAGGTGGGATTGGGGGAAGTGGTGCGGATGGTCACTGTTTGCCCTTCAGCCGTGATAGTATCCAGCATCAGATCCCCTGCGGCCCGGGGATGCACCTGCACCAGATGTTCCAGACATTCCTTCACGCTCTCCCCCGTCAGAGGGCGGCCGCTGGAAAAGGAAATGCCCTCCCGCAAGTTGATTTGCCAGGTCAGGGCGTCGATTTGCTCCCAACCCGCGGCCAGCCAGGGCTCCAGCTCCATGGTTTCGGAATAGCGGAACAGGGTCTCGCCGATGCCATAGCGGATGCAGGCCCAGCCGGAATAGGCGTTGTGGGGGTTCACATCCGGCTCTTCGTTTTCGCTGTTGAAGGTGGTGTCGCCCAGCACAAAGGTGGTTTTGGCATCCTGGGCGGCAGGAGAATTCCCCTTTTCCTCACCCGAAGGCAAAAAGAGGCCCAGAAGGCAGCAGGCCCCCAACGCCAAGACTATGGCCTTTTTCGTTTTTCCGGATTTTTTCTTTTGGCGGATGGGCTCTTCTTTTTTGCCCGGGTCCAGAGCGTCCCGTACCGCCTCCCCCAGCAGATTGAAAACGGCCACGGCCAGGAAAATGGCCAGGCCGGGACCCATGACCACCCAGGGATAGGTCTGCATCATGCTGCGGTTTTCGCTCATCATGCTCCCCAGTTCCGCTGTGGGCGGTTGGGCGCCCAGGCCCAGAAAGGACAGTGCAGCCAGTTCCATCACCATGGCCCCGATGTCCAGGGTGGCGGTGACCAGAATCGGCCCCAGGGCGTTCGGCAAAATGTGCCGAAGTAAAAGCTCCCGGGCATTGTCTCCGGCCAGACGGGCAGCGTCCAAA
>CALLCY010000212.1:0-3485 GCA_938000015.1 uncultured Clostridia bacterium | reverse complement strand
ATCGTGGTTCACACCCACTGCACCACCGGCCTGGGCCCCATGACCTATCTGAAGGCCATCGAAGCCGGCGCTACCACCATCGACTGCGCCATCGCCTGTATGTCCGGCGGCACTTCTCAGCCCCCCACAGAGTCCATGAACTACACCCTCAAGCAGTTCGGATATGACGCCGGCCTGAATGAGGATGTGCTGAAAGAGATCAATGACTTCTTCCGCCCCATCCGGGACAAGGCTCTGGAAACCGGCCTGCTCAACCCGGTGGTCATGGGCACCGATCCCGACTCTCTGACCTATCAGGTGCCCGGCGGCATGCTGTCCAACCTGATCGCTCAGCTGAAGGCTCAGAACGCTCTGGACCGTCTCCAGGAGGTTCTGGAAGAGACCCCCAGAGTCCGTGCTGACCTGGGTTATCCGCCCCTGGTCACCCCCTCCAGCCAGATGGTGGGCGTGCAGGCAGCCAACAATGTGCTCTCCGGCCAGCGGTATAAGAACATCACCAAAGAGATCAAAGCCTACATCCGCGGCGAATACGGCAGAGCTCCCGGCGAGCTGAACGCCGAGCTGGTCAAGAAGGTGCTGGGTGATGAGAAGCCCCTGGAGTGCCGCTTTGCCGACACCCTGGAGCCCGGCTTTGAAAAGGCCAAGAAGGAGATCGGTGACCTGGCCCGCAGCGATGAGGATGTGCTGTCCTATGTGGCCTTCCCCCAGATCGCCGAGAAGTTCTTCAAAGAGCGCGAGGAGCGGGAACACAACACCGTCTCCTATCAGATCCGCAAAGTGGACTAAGGAGGCAGCGGTATGACAAACATCGTTTTGGCCATCACGGAAATGTCGGTGGGCGAAGCTCTGGTCACCGCTGGTCTGGGCATTGTGGTGGTCATGGCTGTTCTGGCCCTTCTGGCCGTGATCATCGCCATCATGTCCAAGATCGTGGCCCGCATCTCCCAGGAGGATAACGCCCCCGCCAAGGCAGAGCCTGCGCCCCCCGCCCCGGCTCCCAAGCCCCAGGAGCCCCCCAAGCCCCAGGGCAAACCTATCCCCGTTACGCAGTCCCGCGGGGAATGTGACCTGACCACTGTGGACGACAAAGACGCTGCCATGATCATGGCCATCGTAGCCGACCAGATGGGCGAGCCGCTGAACACCCTGCGGTTCATCTCCATCCGGCCCATCGACTAAGGGAGGAACAAGAGCAAATGAAATACATCGTCACACTCAACGGCAAGAATTATGAAGTCCTGGTGGAAAAGGGCGAGGCCATTCTGGAAAGCGTCACCGACGCTCCCGTGGTGGTAGCCGCCGCTCCGGCAGCACCCGCTCCGGTACCGGTCGCAGCACCTGCTCCCGCAGCCGCCCCGGCCCCTGCTGCTCCCGCTCCTGTGGCCGCAGCCGCCGGCACCAAGGTGGAATCCCCCATGCCCGGCTCCATCATCGATATCAAGGTCCAGACTGGCGCCGCTGTCAAGGAAGGGGATGTGATCATCATCCTGGAAGCCATGAAGATGGAAAACGAAATCACCGCTCCTTGCTCCGGCACCATCGCTCAGATGGCCACCACCAAGGGTGCTCAGGTGAACACCGGCGATCTGCTCTTTGTGATTTCCTAAGAGGAGGACCTCTTTATGAATATCACAGAAGTTCTCAAGGGTCTGGTGATGGACAGCGGATTTGCTGCCATCACCTGGCAGCAGGTCATCATGATTCTGGTGGCCTGCGCCCTGATCTACCTGGCCATTGTGAAAAAGTTCGAGCCCATGCTCCTTCTGACCATTGCCTTTGGCATGCTGCTGGTCAACCTGCCTTTGGGCGGACTGATGAGCCCGCCGCCGGAAGGGGAGAGCTGGACCAAAGCCGGACTGCTGTATCTGTTCAGCCAAGGCGTTAAGAGCAGTATTTTCCCCTGTCTGATTTTTATGGGCGTGGGCGCCATGACCGACTTCGGTCCCATGCTGGCCAACCCCATGAGCCTGCTGCTGGGCGCTGCTGCTCAGCTGGGCATTTATGTGGCCTTTGTGCTGGCCATCGTCATGGGCCACACCATCCCGGGCATCGACTTTACTCCCCAACAGGCAGCGGCCATCGCCATCATTGGCGGCGCCGACGGCCCCACGGCCATTTTCCTGGCCACCAAGCTGGCATCTGAACTATTGGCTCCCATTGCGGTGGCGGCCTATTCCTACATGGCTCTGATCCCCCTGATCCAGCCCCCCATCATGCGGCTGCTGACCACGGAAAAAGAGCGGAAAATCCAGATGAAGCAGCTGCGGAAGGTCTCTCAGACCGAAAAGATCATCTTCCCCATCGCCGTGACCATCGTGGTGGTGCTGATGCTCCCCTCTGTGGCTCCTCTGCTGGGTATGTTCATGCTGGGCAACCTGTTCCGGGAAAGCGGCGTTGTGCCTCGTCTCAGCGACACCGCTCAGAATGCTCTGATCAACATCATCACCATTCTGCTGGGTGTGTCTGTGGGCGCCAGCGCCGACGGCACCATCTTCCTCAAGCCCCAGACTCTGATGATCATCTGCCTGGGCCTTGTGGCTTTTGCCTTCTCCACCGTCGGCGGCGTGCTGCTGGGCAAAGTGATGTGCAAACTGTCCCACGGCAAGATCAACCCCTTGATTGGTGCGGCCGGCGTGTCTGCTGTGCCCATGGCTGCCCGTGTGGCCAATGTGGAAGGCCAGAAGTACAACAAAGCCAATTATCTGCTGATGTTCGCCATGGGCCCCAATGTGGCCGGCGTGATCGGCAGTGCTGTGGCGGCGGGCTTCCTGCTGAAAATGTTCGGCTAAACCGCAAGCCTCAAAAAAGAACGCTGTGCAATGCACAGCGTTCTTTTTTTGCCGTAATCCACAATTTTTTTGGGGAGCGTTTTGTAATTTTCCCCAGTGACGCAAAAAAATTTTTATTTTATAATAAATGTATCCAAAGGAGGTGTTTCCCGTGAAAAGAAAGACAAAATGGGTACTTTCCTCACTGGCCCTGCTTCTTGCCATCGGTCTTGGTATCGGCGGCTGGCTCTATTATGGCTTTCAGCGGGATCAGATCGCCACTTTAGAGGACTTCAGCCTTTCCATGAAGATCGTCCAGGAACCCAGCGACAAAAACGAAGGAACGATCACCGTCCAGTGCACTCTACGGAACAATACGCCCTGGCCCCAGCGCATCGCCTACAGCGGCTCGGTGTTTACTCCTTTCTCCTATAGCGAAGCCCTGGGCCGGCCCGATCCCACTCTCCAATCCACTCTCAGCGTCACCGATCAGCCGGTGCTGCTGCCCTTTGAAAGCATCACCGAAACCTACACCTTTAATTCTGAGGACCGGTATCATTTTTACGCCGGTTGGGGAGAGGGCACCCTGCTGGGATGCAAAGCCTGGTTTTCCTGTATTCCTCTGAAAAAGTTCGAAGAAAACCACACTTTTGCAGAGTGGAACGAATGCAAAGTGGATCTGAAAGACATCCCGCTGTAATCTGCAACAAGCAAAAA
>CALLCY010000211.1:0-5651 GCA_938000015.1 uncultured Clostridia bacterium | reverse complement strand
AGCGCAGTATGCCAGCGGAGGCACTCCGCCTCCCATTTGGGAGGTCTTTTTCTGCTTTTATTGAGCCCATTCTTTGGGGAACTGGTTATGGTTATTGCCATTGTTTCTGATCTGCACCTGAACCCCCTCCCGCACGGGAGAGCAGCAAAAGCCGATCACAACCCCCAAGGAAAGCAGCGCCAGACCCATCCAGAATGCCGTGCTTTTCCTCATGGCAATCAGAGGGAGTAATACTTCACAGCGCCTTCGAACAGCTTCTGATCCTTGTGGCCGGGCACATTCTTATACAGATTGTCGCCGAAACGCTCGGTGTGGCCCATCTTGCCCAGCACCCGTCCGTCGGGAGAGGTGATGGCCTCGATGGCGCAGAAGGAGCCATTGGGGTTATAGGCCACATCCATGGTGGGCTTATTGTCCAGATCCACATACTGAGTGGCGATCTGACCATTTGCGGCCAGGGTATCCAGCAGGCTCTGGGGAGCCACCAGACGGCCTTCGCCGTGGGAAATGGCAATGGTGTGCACATCCCCCACCTCACTGAGCATCAGCCAGGGGGACAGGTTGGAGCAAACGGCGGTGCGCACCAGACCGGACTGGTGGCGGCCGATCACATTATAGGTCAGGGTGGCGTCCTCGGCTGTGGTGCGGCGGATCTCGCCATAGGGCACCAGCCCCAGCTTGATGAGGGCCTGGAAGCCGTTGCAGATGCCGATCATCAGGCCATCCCGCTCTTTCAGCAATTTATGCACCCCTTCGGTCACCTGGGGATTGCGGAAAAAGGCGGTGATGAACTTGGCGGAGCCTTCCGGCTCGTCGCCGCCGGAGAAGCCGCCGGGAATGGCGATGATCTGGCTCTCCGCCATGGCCTTCACCATCCGCTCCACCGACTGGGTCAGCTGGGAAGCGGTCAGGTTGCGCAGCACCAGGATCTCCGCCTCGGCCCCGGCCTTCTGGAAGGCCCGGGCGGTGTCATATTCGCAGTTGGTGCCGGGGAACACCGGGATGAGCACCCGGGGCTTTGCCACCTTCACTGCCGGGGCCTTGCGGTTTTCCGTCTCAAAGCGGAAGGCGGGCACTTCTCCCTCTTCCTTGGTCTTTTCGGGGAACACCGGCTCCAGAGTGGCCTTCCAGGCCTCTTCCAGCTCATGCAGCGCTACTTCTTCCCCGGAGGGCAAAGCGATGCTGGCATTCATCTGGGTATGGCCCACCAGAGTGCCCACCATGGGGGCATCCTCGCTGAGCTCCAGCACAAAAGCGCCACGGCGGGTATCGAACACGCCCTCAAAGTTTTTGTCAAAGGCAAAGCCCAGGCCGTTGCCGAAGGCCATCACGGCCACAGCAGCGCCCACGCCGCCGAAGGAGGGCACATAAGCAGAGCGCACCAGGCCCTTGCCGATCAGATCTTCCACCTGCTCCAGGGTATGGCGCAGGTCGTTTTCTTCAAACAGCCCCTCCTTGTTCTGAGGAACCTGGAGCAGCACCACACGGCTTCCCGGCTGCTTGAACTCGGGAGAGATCACCCGGTCGGTGCAGGCGGGAGCAATGGCGAAGCTCACCAGGGTGGGGGGCACATCAATTTTATCAAAGGAGCCGGACATACTGTCCTTGCCGCCGATGGCGCCGGCCTCCAGCTGCTTCTGAGCCAGCAGAGCGCCCAGCAAAGCGGCCATGGGCTTGCCCCAGCGGGAGGGGTCCTGGCCCATCTTTTCAAAATACTCCTGGAAAGTCAGGTAGCAATCCTTATAAGAAGCGCCAGCCGCCGACAGCTTGCAAACCGATTCCACCACAGCCTGATAAGCACCGCGATAGGGGCTCTTTTCGCTGAGGAAGGGATCGAAGCCATAGGCCATCACCGAGCAGGTCTTGGTCTCCTTGCCCAGAACCGGCAGCTTGGCCGCCATCACCTGGGTGGGGGTCATCTGCCGCTTGCCGCCAAAGGGCATGAGCACAGTATTGGCCCCGATGGTGCTGTCAAACCGCTGCACAAGGCCCTTCTGGGAGCACACATTGAGCTGGCCCAGCACCTTTTTGTAGTTTTCGGCGGTGGGCTCGGTGGCTTCCTCTTTCAGCTCTTCCGGCGCTTCGATCACCACATTGATGTGCTTTTCGGCGCCATTGGACGAAAGAAACGCCCGGGACAGGTCTACAATGGTCTTGCCCTGCCAGTGCATCCGCAGACGAGGCTCTTCGGTGACCACGGCCACCACAGTGGCTTCCAGGTTCTCCTTCCCGGCCTCTTCCAGGAAGCGGGCCTCGTCCTCCTTGGCGATGACCACCGCCATACGCTCCTGGCTTTCGGAGATGGCCAGCTCGGTGCCGTCCAGGCCCTCGTACTTCTTGGGCACCTTGTCCAGATCCACATCCAGGCCGTCGGCCAGCTCGCCGATGGCCACCGACACGCCGCCTGCGCCAAAGTCATTGCACCGCTTGATCATGGCGGTGACATCCTTGTTGCGGAACAGACGCTGGATCTTCCGTTCTTCGGGGGCGTTGCCCTTCTGCACCTCGGCCCCGCAGGTCTCCAGGGACTCCACGGTGTGGGCCTTGGAGGAACCGGTGGCGCCGCCGCAGCCGTCACGGCCGGTGCGGCCGCCCAACAGGACGATCACATCCCCGGGAGCCGGACGCTCACGCCGGATGTTCTCCGCCGGAGCCGCGCCCACCACAGCGCCGATTTCCATGCGCTTTGCCACATAGCCGGGGTGGTAGAATTCATGGACCAGGCCGGTGGCCAGACCGATCTGGTTGCCATAGGAGCTGTAACCGGCCGCCGCCGTCTGGACGATCTTCCGCTGGGGCAGCTTGCCGGGCAGGGTTTCCTCCATGGGCTTGAGGGGATCGGCTGCACCGGTGACACGCATGGCCTGGTACACATAGCTGCGGCCAGACAGGGGGTCACGGATAGCGCCGCCGATGCAGGTAGCCGCGCCGCCGAAAGGCTCGATCTCGGTGGGGTGGTTGTGGGTCTCGTTTTTGAACATGAGCACCCAGTCCTCGCTGCCGTCCTCGGTCTCCACCTTCACCTTGATGGAGCAGGCGTTGATCTCTTCGGACTCGTCGATCTCCGGCAGCTTGCCCATCTTTTTCAGGTACTTGGCGCCGATGGTGGCAAGGTCCATCAAAGTGACCGGCTTTTTACTCCGGTTCTGGTAGACGATCTCTCGCAGGCCCTCATACATGCCGTAGCTTTCCTTGGCCCCGGCATCGAGGATCTCCACATCGTCGATGATGGTGGAGAAAGTGGTGTGGCGGCAGTGATCGGACCAATAGGTGTCGATCATGCGGATTTCGGTGATGGTGGGCTCTCTTCCCTCTTTGCGGAAGTAATCCCGGCAGAAGCGGATGTCACCCAGGTCCATGGCAAGGCCGTATTTGGCGATAAACTCCTTCAGCTCTTCGTCTTCCAGCTTGGTGAAGCCTTCCATGGTCTCCACCATCTGGGGGGCCGGGTACTGCACCTGCAAGGTGTCAAAGGCGTCCAGTGTGGCCTTGCGGCTCTCCACCGGGTTGATCAGGTACTTCTCCACCTTTTCCAGCTCTTCCTGGGAAAGCTGCCCTTCCAGAGCATAGAGGCGGGCGGTGCGCACGGTGGGCCGTTCGCCCTGGGAGACGAACTGGATGCACTGGGCGCAGGAGTCGGCCCGCTGGTCATACTGACCGGGCAGATACTCGGTGGCCAGCACGGGGCCATTCAGCTCCGGCAGGGTTTCATAAGCGGTGTCCACCTGAGGCTCGGAAAAGACGGTGTCGATGCACTGATCAAACAGCTCTTTGCCGATGCCCTCCACATCGTAGCGGTTGAAGAGCCGCAGGCCGGTGAGGCCCCGGAGGCCCAGCAGCCCTTGCAGCTCTTCCAGCACATGACGGGCTTCCTGGTCAAAGCCCGGCTTTTTTTCCACATAAACTCGATAAACGGCCATGGTTATTCCCCCCTCATGGAAAGCGCCCGCCGGCCGATATCCCGGCGGTAATGCATGTTGTCAAAATGGATCTTCCCGGCGGCCTCATAGGCCTTTTCCATGGCTCCGGGCAGATCATTTGCCAAAGCGGTGACGCCCAGCACCCGGCCTCCGGCGGTGAGCAGCTTGCCGTCCTCCATTTTGGTGCCGGCGTGATAGACCGACACATCCTCCATCTGCTCTGCATCCCCGATGCCGGAGATGGGCAGGCCGGTGTAATAATTCTTGGGATAGCCCCCGGAAGCCAGAATGACGCAGCAGGCGGCCTTGTCCAGAAATTCCACCTTCTGCTCACTCAGCTTCCCTTCCATCACCGCCTGGAAAATGGTGAGCAGGTCGGTTTTGAGAAGGGGCAGCACCACCTGGGTTTCGGGATCGCCGAAACGGCAGTTGTACTCGATGACCTTGGGGCCGTCCTCGGTGAGCATCAGGCCGAAATACAGGCAGCCCTGGAAGGGTCTCCCCTCCTGCTTCATGGCCCGGATGGTGGGCAGGAAAATCTCCTCCATACATCTTTCGGCCACTTCTTTGGTGTAATAGGGGTTGGGGGCCACGGCGCCCATACCGCCGGTGTTGGGGCCTTCGTCCCCGTCATAGGCCCGCTTGTGGTCCATGGAAGTGACCATGGGCCGGAGGGTTTCCCCATCGGTGAAGGAGAGGACGGAAACTTCCGGCCCCTGCAAAAATTCCTCCACGATCACATGGTCGCCGCTTTTGCCGAAAATCTTCTCGTTCATAATGGCTTCCACGGCTTCCTTGGCGCTCTGAGGGTCTGCGGCGATGATGACGCCCTTGCCCAGAGCCAGACCATCGGCCTTGATGACCACCGGGTATTTGTTCTTTTGGGTGATATATTCCATGGCCTTTTCCGCCTGGTCAAACACCTGGTAGTCCGCTGTGGGGATGTGGTATTTCTGCATCAGGTTTTTGGCAAAGACCTTGCTGCTTTCGATCTCCGCCGCCTGGGCAGAGGGGCCGAAGGTGGGGATGCCCATCTCCCGCAGCTTGTCCGCCATTCCCAGGGCCAGAGGATCGTCGGGAATGACCGCTGCAAAATCCACCTTGTGGCTTTTGGCGAATTCCAGCACTCCCTCAATATCGGTGGCCTTGATGGGGACGCACTGGGCGTCCTCACCGATGCCGCCGTTGCCCGGCAGGGCGTAGATCTTCTTCACCTGTTTGTTTTCCCGGAGCTTTTTGATGATGGCGTGCTCCCGTCCGCCGCCGCCGATCACCAGAAGGTTCATAGTGTCGCACTCCCCTTTTCTATCAATGATGGAACAGCCGCAGGCCGGTGAAGGCCATGACCATGCCGTATTTGTCCGCCGTTTCGATCACATGATCGTCCCGGATGGAGCCGCCCGGCTCCACGATGTAGGAAACGCCGCTCTTTCTGGCCCGCTCCACATTGTCCCCGAAGGGGAAGAAGGCGTCGGAACCCACGGTGACGCCGGATTGAGTTGCGATCCAGGCTTTCTTTTCCTCTGCTGTCAAGGGCTCGGGCTTTACTTTGAAGGTCTGCTGCCACACGCCCTCCTGGAGGATGTCCTCATATTCATCGGAGAGATAAATGTCGATGGCGTTGTCCCGGTCGGGGCGGCGGATCTTGTCCACGAACTGCAAGGCCAGGGTCTTGGGATGCTGGCGGAGATACCAGTTTGCGCCCTACTGCCCGGCCAGCCGGGAGCAGTC
>CALLCY010000210.1:0-13643 GCA_938000015.1 uncultured Clostridia bacterium | reverse complement strand
TGTGCGCCCGGCTGCTGGCCTTCTCCAACGGAGATTTGCAGGCGCTGTTTGACCGGAGCGACGGATTTTACCGCCGCCAGCTGGTGCTGACCACGAAAGAAAAACCGGCTGGCCGTGTGGATGATCCTGACCTTGCCGAGAAGATGAAAGCCGAGGTGGAGGGTATTCTGCTGTGGGCTTTTGAAGGATTGCAGCGGCTGGCCGCCAACAACTTCAAATTTACCGAAAGTGACCGCACCAGAGAAAACCGGGAGGCAGTCAAACGGGACAATAACAATGTCTATGATTTTCTGGATTCTGACGGATATGTTCGCCTGAAAGTCGATCTATCTGCCAGCTCCAAAGAGCTGTATGAGGCATACCAGATTTACTGCACCGAAAACAATCTGCCCGCCCTGAAACCCCGCAGCTTCAGCGAAGCCCTGATTGCCTGCCAGAGCCGCTACAATCTGGAATACTGCAACAATGTGACCAATGCCGCCGGACGGCGGGTGCGTGGCTTTCTGGGAATTGAGGTGCTGGTGAGAAACAATATGTCGGTGTTTTCCGGTAATTCGATGCGTACGTATGTACCGGAAGATGTACCGGAGGAATGGCGGCGCTGAGCCATGTACGTATGTACGCTTTGGTTGACCGTATTCTTGCTTTTATAGTTAAAAAGGAGGGAAAATGATGATCAGACCTCAATATGCCATTCTTCGCTTTGCCAAGTACAAAGGGCCGGAGATCGGGAACATTGAAGCCCACAACGAGCGCACCAAAGAGAAATACGCCAGCAACCCCGATGTGGACATCAGAAGGAGCAAGTATAATTTCCATCTGATCGAGCCGGAACGAAAATATCGTGCGGAGGCAGAGCGGCAGATCAAAGAAGCCGGTTGCCGTACCAGGTCAGACAGTGTTCGAGTCGTGGAAGCCCTGGTAACTGCCACACCGGAGTTCTTTCAGGGAAAGAAGAAATCTGAGATCAGAGGCTATTTTCAAGAGGCGCTGACATTTATCCAGCAAAACCAAGCCTCCAAAACAATCATATCTGCTGTGGTGCATATGGACGAGAAAACGCCCCATATGCACCTTTCTTTTGTCCCGCTGACTGCGGATGGCAGGCTCAGCGCCAAGGAGATCGTGGGGAACAAGAAAAAGCTGACCCAGTGGCAAGACAAGTTCTGGGAACATATGGTGCGGAAATATCCCGACCTGGAGCGTGGGGAAAGTGCCAGCCAGACCGGACGTGACCACATCCCGCCCAGAGTGTTCAAAGAGATGACCCGACTGACCAAGCAAAAAGCCAAGCTGGAGGAACTGCTGGCCGGCATTGGAGTCTTTAACGCAAAAAGCAGAGCTGCCGAGATTGCAGCTCTGCTGGATAAGTATATCCCAGCGGTGGAGCAGATGCACAGCACCATGAAGAAGTATCAGGTGGCATTTACGGAAACCACCGTGGAGAACAAAAAGCTGAAACAGGAGAACGCTCAGCTGGAGCAATCCCTAGAGAAAGCAACCCAGGAAAGCACTTTGAAGCAGCTGGCCGATGCCAAGCTGCGGCGGGACTATGCTGACGCCGTCGCTGTGCTGGATCGCATTCCTAAAGAAGTGCTGGCGGAGTACATGCACAAACCGGACAGACGGAGGATAAATGCCTATGATAGATGAGTGGAACGGCCTTGCCGTTTTACTGGCAGATATGATTGAAAAATATGCTGGGGAGCTGGACTTGGATGCTTTTCCTGATCCGGTGTTCCCCGAGGATAAAATCACAAACCACGACACAAATAAAAATGTTTACAAAGAAAATATTGAAACGCCAAAAGCAGCATGATACAATAATCGTGAGAAATGTGTCCAAACTAATTTTCCAAGGGAAAAAATGCTTCCCTTGGAAAATACATAAGAAATTGTTGAGCAGTATAAGCGAGGAAAAGCCATGGCAAAAGAAAAGATAAAAGTTTATACCTATACACGAGTGTCTACCGCCATGCAGATTGACGGCTACTCGCTGGATGCCCAGAAATCCCGCATGAAAGCTTTTGCGGAATTCAATGATTATGAGATTGCTCACGAATATGAGGATGCGGGAAAATCGGGTAAATCAATTGAAGGCCGTACGCAATTTAACCAGATGATGGAGGACATCAAAACCGGCAAGGATGGCGTTTCCTTTGTTCTGGTATTCAAGCTATCCCGCTTTGGCAGAAATGCGGCAGATGTCCTTTCCACCTTACAGGTCATGCAGGATTTCGGTGTCAACCTGATCTGCGTGGAGGATGGTATTGATTCCTCCAAAGATGCGGGAAAGCTGATGATCTCCGTCCTATCGGCAGTGGCGGAAATTGAGCGTGAAAACATCCGTGTCCAAACCATGGAAGGTCGTATCCAAAAGGCCAGAGAGGGCAAGTGGAACGGCGGCTTTGCCCCCTACGGCTATAAACTGGTGGATGGCAAGCTGGAAATCAACGAGGAGGAAGCTCCGGCGATTCGCACCATCTATGAGCAGTATGTTACAACCGATTCTGGCGCAAATGGGATCGCAAAGTATCTTGAAAATCATGGGATCAGCAAAGTCCAGCGCCAGAACGGGAAAAATCCTCTTTTTGATGCCCGCCTGATCCGCATGATTCTGAAAAATCCGGTTTACTGCGGCAAAATCGCCTATGGCAGACGAAAAACTGAAAAGGTGCATGGGACTAGAAACGAGTACCGTTTGGTAGAACAGGAAAACTTCTTGTTGGTGGATGGTCTGCATGAGGCCATTATCCCGGAGGATGTATGGCAGGCAGCACAGGTCAAGTTGGCTGCTCAAGCCAAACGGTATGAACATGTCAACAAAGGGAAAAACGAATGCACGCACCTGTTGTCCGGCATTGTAAAATGTCCCGTATGCGGTGTTGGAATGTATGGTAATAAGTGCGTGAAACGGAAAGCGGACGGCAGCAAATACAAGGATTTCTACTACTATGGCTGCAAACATCGATCTATGACCCGTGGGCATAAATGCGATTACAAGAAGCAAATTCGGAAAGAGCTGCTGGACGATGCTGTGGCGGAGGTAATCTGTAAACTGGTCAGCAATCCCAAATTTGCGGCGATGATGCAGGAAAAGATCAACATGAAAGTCGATACCACGGCGATTGATCAGGAAATCAGCAACTATGAAAAGCAGCTTCGTCAGGCTTATTCCACCAAATCCAAGCTAATTGAAGAAATCGACTCTCTCGACCCAGACGACCGGCATTACAGCAGGCGGAAATCAGACCTTGATGATCGGCTCTATGGGATGTATGATAAGATTGAAGAATTAGAATCTCTGCTGATTGCAGCCAGAGCCAAGAAACAGGCTATTGAGGCAGAAAAGCTGACCGGAGATAATATCTACAAAGTTCTAATCTACTTCGATCAACTCTATGGAAAGATGAACGACAGAGAGAAACGGCAGCTGATTGAAGAACTGATCTCTGAAATTCAGATTTACCCGGAGCGTCAGCCCAATGGCCAGTGGCTGAAATCCATCAAGTTCCGGCTGCCTATCATCGAGGAAGATATGAATATCAGTTTGGACAATGAACAGCAAGTTGAGACGGTGGCTCTTTTGGTGAGGGCCTGAGACTTCCTGTTCAGATGGGAATGATCTTCCGGCCTTTTTCTCTGGCATAGCTCACCGTATAAGCCGTCCCACCGGTGTTTTTGTATTGATAGCACAGGCAGACGGAAGAAAAATCCACCAAATACCGATCTCTTTGATAATAGCAGCCCACACCATAAGCCTTCCGGGTATAAATCACCTGGGAGGCTCTTTTTTTCTGCTCTTCGTGCTGCCGGATGTCCTCCCGGGTCCACCCGCCCTCCCGCACATAGGGTCTGGGGAAGGGCAGAACCAGAATCAGGCGGATGTGCGGATATTTTTCCTCCAGCTTCAGCACGGCCTGGGCGGCAATGGCGTCAAAGCCCCGGGCGCCTCCGGCGGCAAAATAAACATACCCTTGCCGGATCAGCTGCTCGGTTTTTTCCAACACCTTATGAAATAGGAGTTCTGGATCTTCTTTCAATTCTCTGTGCCCTGTAAAACAGGCCATCTTGTCCGGCAATGCCATAAAATCACCTCTATTGCATATAATTATATTATATGTAATAGCTGGTTTTGTCCAGTAATACCTCTGCTTAAAATAGAAGTAAGACGGAGGTGGCTTGGTGAAAAAGGATATCAATATCACGGTGGGCAAAAATATACGCACATACCGAGAACAATATGGATATACTCGTGAAAAATTTGCTGAGCTGCTGGGTGTCAGTGCAAAGTTTTTGTATGATTGCGAAGTAGGCAGTGTGGGGGTTTCTCTTTCCACTTTGAAGCGAATCTGCGAAGTGCTGGGGATTTCCGCCGACCGGCTGCTTTGGGAAGAAAAAACGGAAAAAGTGGAGCTTTCCGAGCAGCTTTCCCACATCCCTCCCCAATATCTGAACAAGGTTCAGGAACTTCTTCTGAAACAGCTGGAAATCCTGGCCCTGGCCGACCAAGGTACCAAAAAGAAAACAAGAAGCTAAAAGCGCCCTTTTATGGGCGCTTTTCTTTTACAGGGAAATTCATTTCACTGAGGCACTATTTTTTCATCAGGAACAAAAAAACTGCGTACTTGTGGCTTTTTTGCTGTGGACCTATAATAAAACAGCACGGTGAACACCACCGAAACATTCCAGTGGGAGGGAACGCATTTGCACCAGCAAAAACCCATGACAGAAGGAAAAATCGGCAAAACTTTGGCGGTTTTTGCTCTGCCCATTTTCTTAGGCAACCTGTTTCAGCAACTGTACAACACGGCAGACTCCCTGATCGTGGGGAATTTCCTGGGCAGCGGCCCTTTGGCGGCGGTCAGCTCCTCCAGTGCCTTGATCTTCATGCTCATCGGTTTTCTCAGCGGCATTGCCCTGGGGGCCGGGGTGGTGATCGCCCGGTACTTCGGCGCCCAGGAAGAACAAAAAATGAAAGCCGCTATCCACACCACTGTGGCTTTTGGCCTGCTGGCCGGGGCGGCCATGACTGCGATCGGCGTACTTCTGACCCCTCAGATCCTCCAATGGATGGATACGCCCCAAAATGTGATGGCCGATTCCATCACTTATTTGCGGCTGTATTTCGCTGGGTCTCTGGGCTTTGTGATGTACAATATCTTTGTGGGCATCCTTCAGGCGGTGGGGGACAGCAAGCATCCTCTCTACTACCTGATGATCTCTTCGGTGATCAATGTGGTACTGGATCTGTTTTTCATCGGCGTGCTCCATACCGGTGTGGGCGGAGCCGCTCTGGCCACCGTCATTGCCCAGCTGATCAGCGCATTTCTTTGCCTTGTGCAGCTTGTGCGCACCAAGGATACTTTCCGCATTGAACTGAAAAAAATCGCCCTGGACAAGGAAATGTTCCGCCAGATCATCCAGATCGGCCTGCCCTCTGGCGTGCAAAATTCCATTATCGCTTTTGCCAATGTGGTGATCCAGGCCAACATCAATGTATTCGGGCCTATGGCCATGGCCGGTGTGGGAGCCTATTCCAAAGTGGAGGGATTTGCTTTTCTCCCCATCAACAGCCTGACCATGGCACTGACCACCTTCGTGGGGCAAAACCTGGGAGCCGGGGAAACCCAGCGGGCCCGCCGGGGCGGTGCTCTGGGAATCGGGGCCGCTGTGCTGCTGGCCCAGAGTGTGGGGATCGTGGTATTTCTGTTTGCCCCTCATCTGATCCGGGCTTTTGACCAAAACCCCCAGGTGGTGGCCTTCGGCACCGAAAAGGCCCGCAGCGCGGCGCTGTTTTACTGTCTTCTGGCCTATTCCCACGGTGCATCGGCGGTGCTTCGAGGATCGGGACGCTCGGTGGCGCCCATGGTCATTCTGATGGCTCTGTGGTGCGCCTTCCGCGTGGCGGCGCTGGCCATTCTGATTCCCCTGTTCCACAGCATCCAAGTGGTTTATTGGATTTATCCGGTCACATGGTTTTTAACTTCTTTGGTCTTCTGGTTCTATTTGAGAAAAAATCCTCCGGGAGTGGCATCTGTGAAAGCCATGCCGGAACGGAAAACAAGAAGGGAGAACGCAGCATGAACATTTTGATCCTCAACGGAAGCCCCCGGCACACCGGGAACACCCACAGCGCTCTGCGTCTTTTGGAGGAAAAGCTCCACGCTCTGGGAGCGCAGACCCAGTTTGTGGATGTGTGCAATCTGAAGCTCACCGGCTGCCAGGCCTGCGACGCCTGCAAGAAAAACGGAGGCCGGTGCGTCATGGACCAAGACTCTGCACAGGTGATAGACCTGATCGCCCAGGCCGATGCCGTGGTCTTCGGCACTCCGGTTTACTGGTGGGGAATGTCTGCCCAGCTGAAAATGGTGGTGGATAAATTCTACTCTCAGGATGGACCCTTCCACAAAATGAACAAGAAAATCGGCGTATTGGTGGTGGGAGCCAATGCGCAGACCGATCCCCAATATGAGCTGATCGGTCGGCAATTCTCCTGCATCGCCGATTATTTGGGCTGGGAAACATCGTTCCAGCTGAGCTTTTCTGCATGGGAGGCCGGAGAAGTGATGAAACAGCCCGGCCTGGAGGAAAAGCTGAGCCAAGCTGCCGAAAAACTGGTCCAATAAATATTCGCATCCGTCCCGATTCCAAAAGCCCCGCCATTTTGGCGGGTCTTTTTGCTTTATTGGGCGCTTTTTGTGGCAATGGGCGGTAAGGTGAAAAGAATCTCTCCTGTCTCGTCCAGAGTCTCAAAGGAGAAGGACGCAAAGGTCTGGTTCACTGACAGTGCCCGCAAAAGCTGGTAGGGCACATAAGTGACGCCCCCTTTCAGCACCGGCGCATAGGGCAGAACCACACTATAAGACAGATCCACGCCGGTGGCGGTGGGCTGGCTGTTTTCCACCAGCGTATCGCTTCCGATCGCCAGGCGACAATGGTGTATTGCCACTCCCGCCCCCATATTCCAGGCCATGGTCAACTCCACCACACCATCGCGATAGGTGAGGGCGCTGTCCGGGTGATCCATCACCCCAAACTGCTCCAAAGTTTCCCGCAGAGGGAAATATACCGTGCCCTCTGCGGCAAAGGGTTTGTTTTCAAATTCCAGCTTTTCTTCTCCATTCCAGGCCACGATCTCCTCTGGTGGCTGGAGCATCCAGGCCCCAGCGGCGCTGGCTAGGCCCCCGGAAAAAAGCAAAGCCCCGGCCAGCAATGCGGATGCCATACGCCGAAAAGGGCTGAATGATTTTCTGTGCTGTATCATATAGAACCTCCTTGACAATGTTTTGTATGACCCGGTAAGCCCGGCAGCCAGAGCATGGGAGCTGGGCGCAGCCAGAGCCAGAATGGTGCGAATATATTCTTTTCGTTCTTCCGTGGTCATATCTTGTGTAGCCGTCAGGTCACAGGAAATCTCCCCATAGAAATCGGCCTTGCGGGCGATCACATAGACCAAAGGATTGAACCAGTGAAGACATTTGATTCCCAGGGCCAACCACTTGAAAAAAAGATCTCCCCGCTTCCAGTGAGTCAATTCGTGGATCAGAACATGGTGCAGTTGCGTCTGGCTCAACGGCTGCTCCGGCAGAAAAAGTACCGGGCGAAACAGGCCCACCAGCATAGGTGAGTGAAGATCGGGCAAAGAGCGCACCGGCAATTTTTCCACGCCCCACCGGTCAAAGGCTGGATAGATAGAAGGCTTGGACAGGCGGAAAAGACTTTTTCGAAAAAGGGTATACCGACCCAGCCGGATACCCAGGGAAAGCAATGCGCCTCCTAACCAAAGGAAAGCGGCGTTTTTTTCCCCATCTCTGCTTTCTTTTTCAGAGGGTGCGGCTGTGTTTGCCCACGCCCCTTCCTCTGCCTGAGCAGGTTCCCGCTGCATCGGACTTTCCACCGCTTCCACCGGCGAAGGCGGCTCCCTGTCCGGGGAGGGCAGACGCAAGGGCAGCACCATCAACAAAAGCAGACAGAGCCAAAGCCGGTAATGCCAATGGGCCGATGCATATTTTTCAGTGATGGGGCGAAACAAAAGCAGTAAAATCGCCAGCAGCGCTCCTGCGCAGGAGGGGGCCAGCAATCCCCGGAAAACAAGCTCCGCCACAGTTATTCCTCCTCTTCCAGCAGCTTCTCCAGCTTCTCCAGCTCTTCCGGCCGAAGCTGCCCTTCTCCAAAAAGAGCCACGGCAAACTCCCTGGCCGATCCTTGGTAAAGCCGGGTAATCAGGCTGTGGGTCTGGGCCCTGCGGTATTCTTCCTTTGTGATACAGGGGGTGTAATAATAAAGTTTCCCCTGTTTTTCCGCCTGCAAGGCCCCTTTTTCCGTCAGCCTTGTGAGAAATGTGGCAATGGTGGTCTTTTTCCATCCCCGCTCTTCCACCATCCGGCCGATGTCCACCGAAGTCACCGGCTTTCCAGCCTGCCAGATGGCCTGCATCACCGTAAGCTCTCCCTCTCCCAGGTGAATATTCCCTTTCATCTTTCTGCCTCCCTGTATGTTATTCTACGGCCGTAGTTCATTTTCAATTCTACATACATAGAATAGTGTTGTCAAGAGGGAAAAATTTTGTTTCTCCCCCTAGGATTTTTCCTTGGCCTTTGGTACACTGTAAAAGCGTGAGCAACAGAACATCCCATTGGAGGAATGCTATGAATTTATCCATCGAAACAGGAATTCCGGCGCTGACGGTATTTTTTCAGGGACTCCTCAGTTTCTTTTCCCCCTGTGTGCTGCCGCTGGTGCCTTTGTATGTGAGTTATCTGGCGGGCGGGGCCAAGACCGAGCCTGACGGCACTCTGTCTTATCCCCGGGGAAGGGTGATGGTCAATACCTTCTGCTTTGTGCTGGGGGTGAGTTTCGCCTTCTTTTCCCTGGGGCTGGGCTTTTCCGCCCTGGGCCGGTTCTTCTCGGGAAACCGGATGCTTTTTGCCCGCATCAGCGGTATACTCATGATTTTCCTGGGCATTTACCAAACGGGTTTCCTGGGCAAAAGCCAGAAGCTGGAGCAGGAAAAACGGTTTCACCTCCGGCTGGACAAACTGCCCATGAACCCCTTTGTGGCCTGGCTGTTGGGATTCACCTTCAGCTTTGCCTGGACGCCCTGTGTAGGCCCGGCTCTGGCCAGCGTGCTTCTGATGGTCTCCACCGCCGCCTCTCCCGCTTCCGGCTACTTGCTCATCGGAGTTTATACCCTGGGCTTTGTGATCCCCTTTCTCCTGGTGGGTCTTTTCACCTCCCGGGTGCTGGAGTTTTTCAAACGCCATGGAAAAGTGATGGCCTATTCGGTGAAGATCGGCGCTGTGCTCATGATTTTGCTGGGTGTGATGACCCTCACCGGCTTTATGAACGGCATCACCGGCTATCTTTCCTCCTTCACCGGCGGAAGCACAGCCCAGACCCAGGAACAGACGGCATCCCAGGAACAGGAAACAGAAGAGGAGGCCGGAAAAGCGACAGAAGAGGAGAAAGAAAACCAGAATTCTGCTGCTCGGGAACTTCCCGATGCCCCAGATTTTACCCTGACCGACCAAAACGGCGTACGCCACACCCTGTCCGATTACAAGGGGAAAGTGGTGCTGCTCAACTTCTGGGCCACCTGGTGCAAACCCTGTAAAATGGAGATGCCCGATCTTCAGGCGGTGTATGAGGACTACGGCAAAAACCAGGAAGATGTGGTGATTCTGGGCGTGGCCAATCCCAAAACCTCCTCCCAACCTCAGAACGCCGATGTGCCCACGGAGGAAGTGGTGTCCTTCCTCCAGGAGGGAGGATACACCTATCCCACAGCCATGGATGAGACCGGCCAGGTTTTCCTGCAATACGGTGTCTCGGCCTTTCCCACCACCTTTATGATCACAAAAGAGGGAAAGGTCTATGGCTATGCCACCGGCACTCTGACCCGGGGCACAATGGAAAATTTCATCTCCCAGACCAAACAGGCTGGAGAAAAATAAGAAAAAGAGAGAGTGGGGAAGAATGTTTTATTTGCTTTTAGCGGTGTGTGCCAGTGCCTCCATCGCCCTTTTGTTCAAAGTGGCCGCCCGGGTGGGGGCCAGCGGCAGCGTCATCACCACCGTCAATTATCTGACGGCGGCTGTGTGCTCCGGGGCCATGGTGCTGTTTCAGGGGCCGGACTTTTTTCTGCCCGATCTATCAGCCTTTTTGGGCTCCCTGGGGGGAAAGACCCCGGAGGGCAGCATGGCCCTGGCCATCTGGCTGGGATGCTTCACCGGCGGCCTGTATCTGATCAGCTTTATCTCCTACCAACGGGCCATCCATCAAAATGGCGCTTCCCTTGCGGGAATGTTCAGCAAGCTGGGCATTCTACTGCCTATGCTGGTATCGGTGATAGCCTGGAAGGAATACCCCACTCCCATGAAATGGGTGGGTATCCTGCTGGCTCTGGGCTCCATCGTGCTGGTCAACCTGGGAGGCGAGCGAAAAGGCGGCGGTATGCTGTGGCTGCTGCTCACCTTCCTCTTTTCCGGTCTGGCCGAGTTCATGACCAAGATCTATGAGCGCTACGGCCTGACCGATTACCAAAACCACTTCCTTTTGGTAATCTTCCTGGTAGCGCTTCTGCTCAGCCTGCGGACACTGGTGAAAAAACGGCCCCATTGGGACAAATTTTCCGTTTTGCTGGGAGTGTGCATCGGCGTGCCCAATCTGCTCTCTCCCTTCTTTTTGCTGCGGGCCCTGGCCGAACTGCCCGCCGCTGTGGTGTTCCCGGTGTACAGCGCCGGTTCCGTGGCGGTGATTTTGCTGGGCAGCTTCCTATTCTTCCAGGAAAAGCTGGGAAAAAAAGAGCGGGCTGCCGCGCTTTTGACCCTGTGTGCCATGGTGCTCATCAACCTGTAATAGCGGCTTCTTGCTGAAAGAAAAAAAATCCGGTATACTATATATAGAAGGCTGAAACACTGCCCCCTTTTCCCCGGTGGAAAAGGGGGCATCATTAAAAAATAACAAAAGAAAGATTGGTAAAAAAGAGATGGAATTCAAAGAATTTGACCTGGCGCCAGAAATCCTCCAGGCCATAGAGGAAAAGGGCTACACGGCCCCCACTCCCATCCAGCAGCAGGCCATTCCCGCCCTGCTTTCCGGCCAGGATCTTCTGGGCTGTGCCCAGACGGGCACCGGCAAAACCGCCGCTTTTGCCCTGCCTATTCTGCAAAAGCTCTTTGCCAGCTGGGATTATAAGCACCAGATCCGGGCGGTGATCCTCACCCCCACCCGGGAGCTGGCTCTGCAAATTTACGAAAACTTCCTGGACTACGGCAAACATCTTCCTCTGAAGTGCTGCGTCATCTTCGGCGGTGTGTCCCAAAATCCCCAGACCCAGCAACTGAAAGAGGGGGTTGATGTGCTCATCGCCACCCCGGGACGGCTGCTGGATCTGATGGGTCAGGGCTTCATTTCCCTGAAACACACGGAATACTATGTGCTGGATGAGGCCGACCGGATGCTGGACATGGGTTTTCTGCCCGATGTGCGCCGCATCACCGGCAAGCTGCCCCAGAACCGGCAAACCATGCTGTTTTCCGCCACCATGCCCCCGGAGATCGCCCGGCTGGCTCAGAAATTGCTCCACAACCCTGTGGAGATCAATGTCTCCCCGGTATCCCGGCCGGTGGAGCTGATCGCCCAGCGGGTCTACCTGGTAGACAAAGGCAACAAATCCAAACTGCTGGCCCATCTGATCCAAACCCTGCCCATCCCCCAGGCCCTGGTCTTCGTGCGCACCAAGCACGGGGCCGACCGGGTGGTGCGCCATCTGAACCGGGAGGGCATCACCGCCCAGGCCATCCACGGGGACAAGACCCAGAACAACCGGCAGCGGGCGCTGCAAAACTTCAAGGACTGGAAAATCCAGGTGCTGGTTGCCACCGACATTGCCGCCCGGGGCATTGACATTGAGGAAATGCCCTATGTGGTCAACTACGATATGCCCTCGGAACCGGAGACCTATGTGCACCGCATCGGGCGCACCGGCCGGGCCGGAGCATCCGGCACCGCCATCTCCTTCTGCGATGAGGAGGAAAAGGCCATTTTGCGGGATGTGGAAATGGTCATTGACAAATTGCTGGACATCGACTACGACAATCCCTACCCTCTGGGGAGCTATGTGCCCGACCCCAATCAGCCCAAAAACCCGCCCCGGCCCCGGAAAAAGGGCAGCGGCGTCACTCCCAAAACCCCTCACCGGGGCAAGAAGGAGGAAAAGCCCGCCCCGGCCGTGGAGCAGACTTCTTCCCAGGCCGAAAAAAAGCCGGAAGGGGAGCAGTCCCAGGCGCCCAAGCGCCGCCGCAGAAGAAGACGGAGAAAGCCCTCTTCTGCCCCCTCCACCTCCAACCAGGAATAAAAGCATGGAAATCATCACCCTCCCACGCCTGACCCTGCGGCCCTTTCACCGCACCGATGGGCAAGAGCTTTGGCAGCTGCTGAACCAGGAGGCGGTGGCCCAGGAGTGGGGAAGGGCGGAAAGCCTGGAGGAATGCATCCATCTCAGTCTGTTGTGGGAAAAGGCCCAAGACATCTGGGCTTGTTGTCTGGGAGGCCTGGAAGGCCCCTTGATCGGCCAGCTGCGCCTTTGTGCCATTCTCGAGCGGGGCAAAGGGGTGCGGGAGCTGAGCTATGCCTTTCATCCCGCCCATTGGGGCCATGGCTATGCCCTGGAAAGCTGCCGTGGGCTGCTCCAGTATGGGTTTGCAGAGCAGCAGATGAGGAAGGCCGTGGCTTTCTGCGGCTTTTCCAATGAATCCAGCATCGCTCTTCTGGAAAAGCTGGGCATGAGACGGCAAAAAGAGCCCCGCCTGGGGCTTTTTCTTCAGGAAGGACAATGGCAGGCGGGCTGGGAATACACCCTTTCCTGCCGCCAATTTGAAAGGAGATGGAAACTATGAAAACCGCCCTTATCACCGGCGGCAGCCGGGGCATTGGCCGGGCCTGCGTGCTGGCCTTTGCCCAGGCCGGCTGGCAGGTGGCCTGGTGCTACCGGAAAGAAAAGGAACAATCCTTGGCCTTAGAGCAGGAGCTGAAAAACCGGGGGCTTTCCGGCCTGGGCTTTGCCGCTGATGTGGCCGACTCCCAGCAGGTGGAAGCTCTGTTTTCTCAAATAGAACAGGCCTTGGGGCCAGTGGATGCCCTGGTGTGCAATGCTGGGGTGGCCTATCAGGGCCTTTTGAGCGATATGACCGATGAGGACTGGCGGCGGGTGATGGGGGTCGACCTGGACGGAGTGTTTTACTGCTGCCGCCGGGCCATTCCCTCCATGGTTCGCCGGCAAAAGGGCAGTATCCTCACCATCTCCTCCATGTGGGGTCTGACAGGAGGCAGCTGCGAGGTGGCCTATTCGGCCGCCAAAGCGGGAGTGATCGGCCTGACAAAGGCTCTGGCCAAAGAATTAGGCCCCTCCGGGGTGCGGGTCAACTGCATTGCTCCGGGGGTGATCCACACCCAGATGAACGGCAACCTGACCCAGGAGGACCGGCAGATCCTGGCTGACGAGACGCCCCTTTGCCGCCTGGGAACGCCGGAGGAAGCCGCACAGGCCATCTTTTTTCTGGCGTCTTCCGCTGCGGATTTCATCACCGGGCAGATTCTCAGCCCAAACGGCGGGATCGTGATCTGAAAATTTCAGACAG
>CALLCY010000209.1:0-4413 GCA_938000015.1 uncultured Clostridia bacterium | reverse complement strand
TCAACCCTCTTCCCAGTTGATTTTCCTAAAGCTCTTTGATGGCTTGCCATAATTCATCCTGCATTTTTTGGATCGCTTCCATATCTTCCGATCGAATGAATTTGGAACTGTTGGCCACCTTGGCAATCTGGTTGATGTTATTCCCTATGGCGGACATCTGCCGCAGCAGCGCCGCCAGGTTTTCCGGCGGACGGGGCTTTACATCCCGCCCCAGAATGAGCTGCCGAACTATCGGCTCCATCTTCAGGCCAGTAATCTCTGATTGCCGTTTGAGGTGGACATACTCCTGTTCATTTAAGCGCACTAAAACAGCTTTTCCCCTCTTGCGCATAGTTCAATCATCTCCTCTCAAGGCCCATCAAAATCGGGGGGTATTAGGGGGCATCCCCCTAACAAGTTCGCATTTGGCTAGCCAAATGCTATGCTTGCAAGGACACGGAAACCGTGTCCTTCTCTATCCAGCTGAAAAGAAAATCATCCCCGGGCCTCCCCTCGCATTTTTACCTGTCCCCAGATTCCTTTCTGCATTTGCAGAAAATCGTTGTAATCCTTTCCCCGGACTGGCGGCGCATCCACCACCATATAATCCGCCAGTTGTTCCCGGAGCCATCGGGCGGCCTTGCGCCCAGGCGGATCATTATCCAGACAAAGATGAATTTCTTTTATTTGCCGGTGCTCCTTTACATACCGTTCCAACGCCCCTGGCAGTTTTCCTTCTGTCATCCTGGCTATGCCGCCCAAGGATAGACAGGGGATCGTTTCCCACTCTTTTCCCTTCTCCTTTTCCATGGTCAGAAAAGACAGCGCATCCACGGCCGATTCAAAAACCCACAGGGCGGAAGACTGTTTCTGCAAACGGGGAAAAGCAAAGGAAAAACGCTTGTCGCTTCCCGGCACTTCTCCTACAAAGGTACTGCCACTATGTGTTCCACGGAGCATGGCATACTTTGGTGTTTGGCCATCAAACCCCAGGAACACACAATTATGGTGTCTGGCCTCTTCATACAGCAGCCCTGACTTGATGCAGTATCGGATAATCTCCGGATCAATACCCCTTCTGCTGAGATAAGCAAAGACACGCCGGTTATCGGCGTGCCTTGGGGGAAGCTGTATCCATTGGACCGTCTCTTTTTTCTGCCTTTCCATTCTCTCAGCAACAGATGGCTGGGGTGCTCCGGCCAGAATCTCCACCGCCTGGCGAAACTCCAACCCCTTCACCTTGATCAAATAGTCCAGAGCACTGCGTCCACCGATCCCTCTGCTCCACCAATACCACATGCCATTGGAAATTTTCAGGCTATCATGGGTACGAGTGCAATATGTGCTGCCGCTGAAATGGATCAGCTCTTCCGGCTCATACCGGCGCAGATAAGTCAGCAGGTCCATCTGCCGGACGCCTCCAATAATCTCCTGGGAAATACCCGCCACAAAATTCCCTCCTATTTCTTTTAAACAGAAAAAGCACACGGGGCAAAACCGTGTGCTTTTTCTTCTTATTGTTGATCTGCATGCCAAGCGCTTCCTCTCACCTCTGGGGTCCTTGTTTTTGGTGTTCCATACGCTCCAGAAGGTCCAACGCCTTGTTGATCCGCTCCTTGATTTGCCGGGGCGTCATATGTTTGGGAAAGCGCTTTTGAACCCACTTCCCGTCCAATGTGATCTTGTGCTCCAGCGGCTTCTCCTCCCTCATGATCCGTTCGATCTGATTCTGTTCCAGCTTTCCTTCCTGACTCAGCTCTTTCATCTGCCGGGCCTGTGCCATAGATGGAATTGCTTCATCCTGCTCCATCACCAGGAGCAGGCAGGATTGTTCCTTCTCTGTCAGGTGGGAGAGAAAATCCGCAGCAGCCACAAGTTTCAATGTGCCGTTGTCCACATGATCCATCAGGGCTGGAATGAGCTTATTCAGCCGGATATACCGCTGGACTTGTGTTTTACTCTCTTGCACTTGTTGGGCTAAAAGTTCATTGGCACGCTGCCCCTCCAACTTCGGACCAACTAGGTCCGAAGTTAAATCGCTTCGCTCCCCCTGCCGTTTCATGGCATCCAGCTTCAGCTTATATGCCCTGGCCTTTTCACTGGGCAGCAGATCCTCCCGATTGATATTGAAGTCCACCACCAGAATATCTGCTTCCTCGTCCGAATAAGATCGGACAATGGCCGGACGGGTATCCAGCCCCACGGCCCGTGCACAGTAGTCCCGCCGATGTCCAGCTATGATCTCATATCCTCCTTCCTTGCGAGGCCGGACGATCATCGGTTCCATAATCCCAAACTTCTCCACGCTGTCCATCAGCCGCACCAAATCGGCTGTGGGACGGTCAATGGTGTAGGGCTGGCGCTGATAGGGAAAAACCTGGTCGGCCGGAAGGATCTTCACCTGTTCCCCCTGGTCCGCCTGCCGCTCTTCCTGGGATTTGAACAAGTCATCGAACTTGGTCAACTGAATGTTTTTCACGCTGCTTGCCACGGTTCAGCACCTCTTTCGTCAGATTTGCGTAAGCCTGCGCCGCCTTTCCCCCTGGATCGTGCTCAAAGATGCTTTTGTTTTCCAGGCTGATCTCCGCTGCCCGGATGGAGCGCGGAATCTCACTGGCAAAAACCCGGCTGCCATAAGTATTCCGGAGCAGCTCTCCAATGCCCTTGGCCAGAGTGGTGCGGCTGTCCACCATAGTCAGCAGAATACCCTCCACCTCCAGCCTGGGATTGAGCTGCCTCTTGACACGGGCCACGGTTTTCAGCAGCTGCTCCAGCCCTTTGGCCGGGAGATAATGGGCCTGTACCGGGATGATCACGCTGTCTGCTGCTGTCAGAGCATTGATAGTCAGCATCCCCAGAGAAGGCATGCAGTCAATGATAGCATAATCATACTTCTCCTTCACCGTGGAAAGATATTGCCGCAGCACCGTTTCCCGGCTCATGGTATTGACCAGTGTCACCTCCGTGGCAGAAAGCTCGATGTTGGCCGGAAGCAGGTGAACGCCGTCCCGGTGCTGTAAAATGCCTTCTCCCAGCACCACAGGTTGGTCGGTGATGATTTTCTCCATCAGGTCTGCCAATGTGGGGGAAAGCTCGTCTGGTTGGGACCATCCCAGCATCTGGGTCAGATTCCCCTGGGCATCGGCATCGATCAGCAGCACTCTTTTGCCCTTCCGTGCAAGACCAATACCCAGACTGGCCGCTGTGGTGGTTTTCCCCACCCCTCCCTTCTGATTTGCCAACGCAATGGTTTTCATAAAACGCCTTCTTTCTCTTTCAGCTGGTATACTTGTCTTACTCTATCCGTCTTATTTCCTTTCGGTTTCCGAAACTGTTGTTCTTCGTTTTTCGAAAGTCAAAAAGGGGCATACCGGTCCCTACCCTTTCGATTTTCGAAAATACGGCCTTTCGGATTACCCCAGTTCTTTCCCTGCGAAATTTTTGATATAGATGATAGATGGCTTCCCCTGGCCCTGCCGCACCCGTTCGATCAGTCCGATGCCCTTTTTGCTGTCCAATTCTGCCAGGAGTTTTGTGGCCTTTTCGCTTTTGCAATGCAGTATCTCCATGACCTCTTCCACTGGAAAAAAGATATACACCCGGCCCTGATCGTCCAACCAGTGATTTTTCATGGACAAGCTCATTCGGTCCAGCATCAGGCCATACAGCAATTTGGCATCGGTGGAAAGCTTTCTGAAGTGTTCCGAAGTCATCAGCAGTTTGGGAATGCGATAAAAAGAAAACTGCTCTCCCTCATAACCGTGATAATATGGAAAGGATAAACGGTTCGGTGTTTTGGTATCTTCCATAAGCATACTTCCTCATAAAAATACCGCCCGGAGATTTCTCTTCGGACGGCGATTTGCGTAATGTGATAGATATTATTTTTGCATTTTCCTTGATTTCCAAGGGTTCCAGCCGCTTTCCTAATATGATCGCCCCGACCGGGCCAACCGGGCCTACTGGTCCCACTGGGCCTACCGGACCCACTGGTCCCACCGGTCTCACGGGCGCTACTGGGCCTACTGGTCTCACCGGAGCTACTGGTCCCACGGGTGCAAGCATATATACACAACCCTGAAATGTACTGAAAATAAAGAAATATAGAAAGAAATCCCCCCTATAACTACATTAAAATAAGGTGAGAATGTAGGCCAGGTTATATAGAACACTTGGTAGACAGCCTCTAAAAAAGAAAGTGCGCTGAAATGCCGGTAAGGCATCTCAACGCACTTTCTTGTTGCATGAGGACAAGGGTTTCCTGCCTGTCCCCACGGTTTCATATGTAGGCATTCTCTTTTCACTCATCTGTCACAGGGCATGATACGGTTTCCCGTTCCCTCCAGATCGCTTTCGAGATGCGCTCATATTCACGCTCCGGGAGCTGGTTGCACAGCTGGTCAAGAATTTCCTCCAGATGTTCTTCCAGGGTTT
>CALLCY010000208.1:0-6201 GCA_938000015.1 uncultured Clostridia bacterium | reverse complement strand
GAGGGGGGGGTTTACTGAGTGGGAATAGCTGTACAAAACCCGGAAATCCCTGAATAAGGGCTTTCCGTTTTTTTACATCAGGAGAAAATTCCCCAAATATTTCTGGTTTTTCTTGCTAATGGTGCAGGGTTACAGTATTATAATAGATGAATAAAAAATCATCAATGACATATTGAAAAGCAGTAAAAAGCAAATAAAAAAGTCCGCAAAGCGGACTTTTTTCTCACACACTGTGAAGCCGGACAAACCGGCGCTTTTGGCAATGCCGTATTTGAACCTGTCGTGTTGTTTCAGATGGTAGTCTGAACATTCACATTATAGACTGGATGCATAGAAAAGTCAACTTGTTTGATGGGGAGGAAAACATATGCAGCGGAAAGACCGTTATTTCCTAGGACTGGACATCGGCACAGAATCGGTGGGATGGGCGGTGACAACACCGGATTACAAATTGGTCAAGCGCAATGGGAAGGCTTTATGGGGGGTGCGACTTTTTGATGAAGCACAAACGGCAGAGGAACGCCGGGGATATCGGGTGGCGCGGCGGCGTATCGAGAGACGGGCCCAACGGCTGAAGTGGCTGCAGGAAGTCTTTGCACCAGAGATCGGCAAAGTAGACCCGGGCTTTTTTCAGCGTCTGCGGGAAAGCAAATTTTTGGAAGAAGACAAAAAAGGAACCGTTCCCCTGGGAAAATACACCCTGTTCGCCGACAAAGAATACACGGACAAAGAGTATCACAAGCAGTTTCCCACAGTGTACCATTTACGCAAAGCTTTGATAGAACAGACGGAAACCTTTGATGTCCGGTTGGTCTATCTGGCCGTGTACCATATTATGAAATACAGGGGGCATTTTTTGTATGGAGATCTCCCCCTGGAGACCATTTCTTTGGAAAATGGACTGGAGCGGCTTTCCGGCACCATGGAAGAACGATTGGGAAAGACGATGACAGTCCAGGACATGGACCTCTTGAAACAGACACTGATCTCCCGGTCACTGAAAAAAGTGCAGAGGAAAAAGCAGCTGGCCCAGTTGTTCTCTGTGTCTAAGGAAGATGGGGCTTGTTTTGCCGTGGTGGAGCTTTTGGCCGGCGGAAAAGTCTCTCTGAATGATTTGTATGAGAGAGAAGTCTCCAATGAAGAAATATCCAAAATCAATCTGGAAGATGAGTTTGATTCGGTAGAGGACAAGCTCGTTTCTGCCCTGGGAGATGATATGGAGCTGATTTTGGCAGTCAAGGAGATTTATGACTGGGCACGGCTGGAAACCATGCGGGATGGAGAGCAATATCTTTCCTTTGCCAAAGTAAAGGCTTATGAGAAGCATCACAGAGATCTGGAACGACTGAAGGCGGCGATTCGAACCTGGGGAGACAGGGAGCTATACCGGGAGATCTTCCACCAGGCCAAAGACAAACGGGATAACTATCCGGCCTATGCAGGCATGGATGCGGCCAATTATCGCTGTGATTATGATGCTTTCCGAAAATACATCAAAAACAAACTGAAAGGTCTTGGTGGAGACGATCCGGAAATTCAGAACATTCTGGATGAGTTGGAACAGGGGACTTTTCTGCCTAAGCAGACCAGCAAGGACAACGGCGTTATTCCTCATCAGCTGCATGAAGCCGAGCTGGTGAAAATACTGGAGAGGGCATCGACCTATCTGTCCTTTTTAGATGAAACCGATGCAAGCGGCTTGACAAAGAGGGAGCAGATCCATGAGATGTTCCGTTTCCGCATTCCCTATTATGTGGGACCGCTGGACAGCCGCCCAAAGAGCAGCTGGATTGTTCGGAAAAACGAGAAGATCTATCCCTGGAATTTCGATCAGGTGGTGGATCTGGAAGAGTGCCGCCGGGGGTTTATTACACGCATGACGGCCAAATGCAGTTACATCGGGGAGGATGTCCTGCCCAAAAGCTCCTTGCTTTACACCAAGTTCATGGTGCTCAATGAGCTGAACAAATTGAGGATCAACGGGAAAGGCATCCCGGTGGAAACAAAGCAGCGGATCTATCAGGATCTTTTCCTGGAAGGGAAAAAGGTGACAGGGGCCAGACTGCGCTCCTATCTGGCTTTGGGAAAGGAGGACGAGATCACTGGATTCGATCAGGATGTGAAAGCGGATCTGGCGCCCTGGAAGCACTATGCATGGCTGCTGACCCGCCCAGGGGGGATGGAGGCGGCCGAGGAGATCATCCGCCATATCACACTGTTCGGGAAGGAACGGAAACTTCTTCAGGGGTGGCTGAAAAAGACCTATGGGTCGCTCATCACCGAGGAAGAGCAGAAAAAAGCACTGGCTTTTCGGTGCAGCGGCTTGGGGAGACTATCTAGGCAGTTTCTGACGGGCATTTACCACACCGATCCCGACACAGGGGAAGCATGGTCCATTATGGATATGCTGTGGCGTACCAATGACAATCTGATGGAACTGCTCAGCGGTCGCTATACCTTTGCCCAGTCGGTGGAAGAATACCGAAAAGAAGAAATGGAAAAACAGAGCATGACATTGCAGGACTATCTGGACAAAAGCTACGCTTCCCCCAGCATCAAGCGGGCCATCCATCAAGTGGTCGCCATAGTCGGGGAGATCGAGGGCATTATGAAATGTCCTCCTGATCGGATCTTTCTGGAAATGGCCCGGGGCGGAGGAGAAAAAGGAAAGCGGACGGTGTCCAGAAAAGCAGAACTTGTGCAGCTGTATCAAAAATGCGGTGAGGAGGCAGATGGCCTGTTTGAACAACTGTCTCAGGAAGAGGATGGTAAACTGCGCCGGGATAAGCTGTATCTGTACTATACCCAGATGGGGAAATGTATGTACAGCGGGGAAGCCATCGACCTGAGCAGGCTGGACAGCGACTATGACATTGACCATATCTACCCCCAAAGCAAAACTAAGGACGACAGCATCCAAAACCGTGTCCTGGTCAAGCGGGAGCTGAACTCGGCCAAAGGGGACAAATACCCCATCGCCCAGGATGTGCGGGAAAAGATGCGTCCCTTCTGGACAATGTTGGAGAAAAAAGGATTCCTGTCCAAGGAAAAATACCAAAGATTGATCAGGGCCACTCCCTTCACAGTGGAAGAGCAGGCGGGATTCATCAACCGGCAGCTGGTGGAGACCCGGCAATCCAGCAAAATTGTGGCAGAATTGCTGCAGCGCCGCTTTGGGGAAAAGACCCAGCTGGTTTATGTGAAAGCTGGCAATGTGTCCTCTTTCCGGCAGGATCAGCGGTTGACTCTCGGCGGCCAGCAGAAACAGGCCAGCCAGTGCAAAGGGGAGAAAACGGTGCAGGATCCCCTCTTTGTCAAGTGCCGGGAAATCAATGATTACCACCATGCGAAAGATGCCTATCTCAATATTGTGGTGGGAAATGTTTACCATGTGAAATTCACCTGTAATCCGGTGAACTTCCTTCGGGAGAAGGATGCCCGGTACAGCCTCAACCGAATGTTTGATGTAGATGTGCAACGGGGAGGAGAGCGGGCATGGACAGCCGGTCCAGAGGGCAGCATTGCCACAGTTCGCCATGCTATGGGCAAAAACAATATCCTTTTTACCCGCAGGGCCTCTGAGGTGAAAGGCGGGTATTTCGATCAGATGATCGTGGCCAAAGGAAAAGGCCAGATGCCCATCAAAAGCGGAGATCCCCGCATGGATATCGGAAAATATGGCGGATACAACAAATTGACAGGGGCCTATTTTGCCCTGGTAGAGCACACCGACAAAAAGAAGAGGGTACGATCTTTGGAGACCGTGCTGCTCATTCATAAGGGGCTTTACGAAACCAATCCGGAAGAATATTGCCGGAAGATCCTGGAGCTGAAAGATCCCAAGGTTCTGATTCCCAAAGTCAAGATCAACTCCCTGCTTTCCTTTGATGGGTTCCGGATGCATATTTCCGGGCGTACAGGGGTGCAGATTATTTATAAAAATGCCAATCCCCTTGTGATGGCTCCCCAGTGGCACCAGTATGTCAAAGGGATCTCCAGATACATGGAGCGCTGCAAAGCGGCCGGCCAGGAGCTTTCCATCACTTCCTTCGACAAGCTGACAGCGGAGGAAAACAGGCAGCTGTATCAGCTGCTGCGGGAAAAACTGGAGAATCCACTGTACCGCATTAAATTTGAAACGGCGGCTCGTACATTCCGGGAAAATGAGGAGCGTTTTGCTGCCCTCACTGTGGCAGATCAATGCCGTATTCTGCTGCAAATGCTCAATTTGTTTGCCAACAATGCGGCCAGCGCCGATCTGAAGCTGCTCAATGGAAAAATAGGTATTGGAATTTTGCTGACTTCCAAAAAAATCAGTACATACGCAGGAAGCAGGATATGCCTGATCCATCCATCGGTCACCGGCTTTTTTGAGCAGGAGGTCGACCTTCTGGCCGAAGAGCTGTCGTGAGCTGGCGGGTGGTAGTAGTTTCCAGCAATGCCAAAGTGGATTACAAGCTGGATTATCTGGTGGTGAGGACTTTGGATGAAGTGAAGCGGGTGCATCTCAGCGAAGTGGGGGTGCTGATGCTGGAGAGTACCGCCATTTCCATCACAACCTATCTGCTTTGTGAACTATTGCGCCGGAAGATCAAGGTGATTTTCTGCGATCAGGAGCGCAACCCCTGCGGAGAACTGGTCCCCACTTGGGGAAGCCATGACAGCAGCGCCAGGATCCGCCAGCAGATCCAATGGCCTCCGGGGATCTGCCAGCAGGTTTGGACAGAGATCGTCCGGGAAAAGCTCCGGCGGCAGCGGGACCACCTGCTCCGCCGGGGGCTTCCCCAGGCAGAAATGCTGACCGGCTATCTGAATCAGCTGCAGTGGAACGACCGGACCAATCGGGAAGGGCACGCAGCCAAAGTGTATTTTGGCGCTTTGTTTGGGCCGGATTTTACCCGGACGGAGGATTGCCCCATCAATGCCGCGCTGAATTATGGATACAGTCTGATTCTTTCCGCCATCAACCGGGAGATCTCTGCCGCAGGCTATCTGAACCAACTGGGAATCGCCCATGAAAACACCTATAATCCCTTCAACCTGGGGTGTGATTTTATGGAGCCTTTGCGCCCACTGGTAGACAGCGCTGTTTGGGAAATGCAGCCGGAAAAACTGGAGCGGGCGGAGAAAATGGCTCTGGTGAATCTGCTGAATCATCCGGTGCAGTATGATGGGAAAAGGCAGTATCTCCTCTATGCCCTGCGCCTTTATTGCGGCAGTTTGTTCCGGGCCTTGCAGAGCGGGGATGTGGCGGAGATCAGATGGATCGGATATGGACAATAGATTTATGCGTGTGATGGTGTTTTTTGATTTGCCAGTAGGAACCACGGCAGAGCGGCGGGAATATGCCCGGTTCCGCAAAGGTCTGATCCGGGATGGGTTTGTGATGATGCAGGAATCGGTCTATTGCAAACTGGCTCTGAATCCCACGGTGGCGGGGCGCATCATGGATGGAGTGCGGGCGCAGAAACCGAGCAAAGGCCTGGTCCAGATGCTGGTGGTGACAGAAAAGCAATTTGCCCGGATGGAATTTGTGCTGGGGGAATACCATTCGGAGATCATCGATAGCGAAGAACGGCTGGTGATTTTATGAGACTGACCCATCCTCTGCTTTCAGCGCCCATCCATTGGCAGGAAAACAAGACGCCGGTGCTGGTGGCGGAGAATCCCAAACTGTTCCGGCAGATGGTGTTTTCTCTGGCGGAGCAGGCCCAGGGGGAGGAGGGGGAGTTTATGCTCTCCCTCCACTATGAGCCCCTTGACTGCGGAGAGCATCTCCATGTGCTGCGGGATTATGTGCATTTTCCGCTGGACGACCGAAAATTGCAGAACCGTTTTCAGGCCCGGCTCCAGCAAATCGTCAGGGAAGAGCTGGCGGAAGAAACCGATGGTCTGCAGCATGCCATTGCCGGATACCTGGAAAAAGTGGTCATGGCCATGGATTGGCCCATTTCCCTGTCCGGCGGAGAATATGCCCTGCCTTTGCTGAAGGCGCTGAAATGCCAGCCGGTTTTGGATGGAAAAGAGCCGCTGGAACGGCTGATGCAGTATTTGGATCTGTATCATACATTGCTGAAAGACCAGTGCTTTGTTCTGGTGGGCGCCCGGGCATATTTTTCGTCGGAGGAGATGGAAGGGTTTTATGCCATGGCCCATTACAAAAAGTGGCGGGTGCTATTGCTGGAGCAGCCCTGATCTACC
>CALLCY010000207.1:0-32446 GCA_938000015.1 uncultured Clostridia bacterium | reverse complement strand
CAACGGCCTGACCGACTTCTGCCATCCCTGCCAGGTGCTGGCCGACCTGATGACCATCCGGGAGCACAAGGCCAAGCTGGAAGGATTGAAGATCTGCTACATCGGTGACGGCAACAACATGGCAAACTCCATCATCGTGGGCGGCCTGAAATGCGGCATGGATGTCTCCATCGCCTGCCCCGCTTCCTATCAGCCCCATCCCGATGTGCTGGCCTATGCCAAAACGGTGACCGATGCCAAATTTGTCATGACCCAGGCCCCCATGGAAGCGGCCAAGGACGCCGATGTGATCTTCACCGATGTGTGGGCCTCCATGGGCCAGGAGCAGGAAAAGGCCCAGCGGGAACAGGCCTTTGCCGGTTTCCAGGTCAACAGCGAAATGATGAAGGTAGCCAAACCCGACTGCATGATCCAGCATTGCCTGCCCGCTCACCGGGGCGAAGAGATCACCGAAGAGGTCTTCGAAGGCCATGCCCAGGAGATCTTTGACGAGGCGGAAAACCGTCTTCATGCCCAGAAGGCCGTCATGGCCCTTCTGATGGGCTAAAATCTGCCTTGACAAGCCTCCCCACCGGTGATATAGTGTCCTTATTAAATTGGCTTTGACGAAGACGAAACCGCAAAGCACCGTTCAGAGAGGGATGCATTTTGCTGCGAGCATCCTGCGGCGGCCGCGGCCTGACCACTTCCGAGCTGCCCGCGACATAAGCGGGACGGGCCCTCCCGTTACAGAGGTCACAAGCGGCGCCTTTGGCGCAAGCAGGGTGGAACCGTGGGACTTTTCAGAGCCTCACCCCTGAAAAATTTCAGGGGCGAGGCTTTTTTGTTTTTCATTCATTATCCGCCGCCCCGCAAAAGGAGGAATTTTGCCATGAGCGAAAACCAGAACAACCAGTACACCTTTGAAAACGAAGAATACCGCAAGACCTATTGGCACACCTGCTCCCACATCCTGGCCCAGGCCATGAAGCGGCTGCATCCGGAAGTGAAGCTGGCCATCGGCCCTGCCATCGACAACGGCTTCTACTATGACTTTGATATGCCCGAACCCTTCTCCGAGGATCAGCTCTCCGAGCTGGAAGCCGAGATGCGGAAGATCTGCAAGGAAAAGCTGAAGCTGGAGCGGTTCGAGCTGCCCCGGGAAGAGGCCATCCGCTTCATGGAGGAAAAGGGCGAGCCTTATAAAGTGGAACTGATCCAGGATCTGCCGGAGGACGAAGTGATCTCCTTCTATAAGCAGGGCGAGTTCACCGATCTGTGTGCCGGCCCCCATGTGGACTCCACCGGCCGCATCAAGGGCAACGCCATCAAGCTCACCGCCTGCAACGCCGCCTACTGGCGTGGCGACAGCAGCCGTCAGACCCTGCAGCGGATCTACGGCGTGGCCTTCCCCAAGAAGGATGAGCTGGACGCCTATCTGGCTAAGATCGAAGAGGCCAAGCGGCGGGACCACCGGAAACTGGGCAAAGAGCTGGGTCTGTTCATGATGACCGAGGAAGGCCCTGGCTTCCCCTTCTTCCTTCCCAAGGGCATGGTGCTGAAAAACACTCTGCTGGATTACTGGCGTGAGTGCCACAAGCGCTATGGCTATGTGGAGATCTCCACCCCCATCATCCTTAACCAGGAGCTGTGGCATCGTTCGGGCCACTGGGATCATTACAAAAACAATATGTACACCACCAAGATCGACGGAGAGGATTACGCCGTCAAGCCCATGAACTGCCCCGGCGGCATGCTGGTGTATAAGAACCAACCCCATTCCTACCGCGACCTGCCTTTGCGTATGGCCGAGCTGGGTCTGGTGCATCGTCACGAGCTGTCCGGCGCTCTCCACGGCCTGTTCCGTGTGCGCTGCTTCACCCAGGACGACGCCCACATCTTCATGACCAGAGACCAGATGAAGGAAGAAATCAAGAATGTGGTGCGGCTGTTTGACGAGATCTATTCCACCTTCGGCCTGACCTACCGCATCGAGCTGTCCACCATGCCCGATGACCACATGGGCGAAGAAGAAGTGTGGCATTTTGCCGAGGACACCCTCCAGGCCGCCATCCAGGAGATGGGCAAGGACTTTGTCATCAACGCTGGCGATGGCGCCTTCTATGGCCCCAAGCTGGACTTCCATCTGGCCGACTCCCTGGGACGCACCTGGCAGTGCGGCACCATCCAGCTGGACTTCCAGATGCCCGAGCGGTTTGATCTGGAATATGTGGGCGAAGACGGCCACAAGCACCGTCCTGTCATGATCCACCGGGCCCTGCTGGGTTCCATCGAGCGGTTCATCGGCGTCATCACCGAGCATTTTGCCGGCGCCTTCCCCACCTGGCTGTCTCCTGTGCAGGTGAAGGTGCTCCCCATCACCGACCGGACTCACGAGTATTCCGTCCAGGTGATGGAGAAGCTCACCGCCATGGGCCTGCGCTGCGAGCTGGACGACCGCAGCGAAAAGATCGGCTACAAGATCCGGGAAGCTCAGCTGGAGAAAATCCCCTATATGCTGGTGCTGGGCGACAAGGAAGCGGAAAGCGGCCAGGTGGCCGTCCGCAGCCGGAAAACTGGCGAGACCCAGGTGATGAGCCTGGAAGAGTTCATGGAGAAGATCGGCGAAGAAGTCGAGACCCGGGCCATGTAATAGCTTTTCGGGAAAGCGGCAAAAGTCACTTTTTTGACACACTCAATCCCCCAAAGGCGCTGCCTTTGGGGGATTTTTTCATAGTCTGCTCCATTTTCTCATAGGCTTTTCTGAGAAAACAGAAAAGCGAGGGACTGAAAATGGATCTGTTCTGGCAGCAATTTGACAAAATCAGCGCCTTTTTGTGGGACCCCTTCCTTCTTTTGGCTCTGGGAGGCGCCGGAGTGTTCTGCACTCTCCGCTTCGGCTTTGTGCAGCTGCGGGGCTTTTTCCCCGCCTGCCGCCAGGTATTCCGGGGTGCCTTTTCCCAAAGGGCCTCCCAGGATGGCATGAGCTCCTTCAGCGCCCTGATGACTGCCGTAGCTGCCCAGGTGGGCACTGGCAATCTGGCAGGTGCGGCGGCGGCCATTGCCGTGGGCGGTCCGGGAGCGGTGTTCTGGATGTGGGTCAGCGCCTTCTTCGGCATGGCCACTGCTTTTGGGGAAGCGGTACTGGCCCAGAAATTCCGGCGGAAGGTGGACGGCACAATTACCGGTGGGCCAGTCTATTACATCAAAGCCGCCTTCCCCGGCCTGGGTGGACGGCTGCTGGCGGTGATTTTTGCCTTTCTGGTGGTGTTCTCCATGGGTTTTGTGGGAGCCATGGTCCAGTCCAATGCCATCGGAGAATCCTTTCAGGCCGCTTTCGGCATTCCCCCGCTGTATACCGGTATCCTTGTGGCGCTGCTGTGCTTTGTGTCCTTTTCCGGCGGCATCCGCCGTCTGGCCGCTCTCACCGGGCGTCTGGTGCCTGTGATGGCCCTGTTTTATATGCTGGGCTCCGCCTTTGTCCTGTTCCGCTTCCGGGAAAATCTTCTCCCCGCCCTGTCCTCCATTTTTGTGGGCGCCTTTGCTCCCCAGGCCCTGGCCGGTGGCGTCGTCGGCGTCACCGCCAAAAAAGTCATGCGTCTGGGGCTGGCCCGGGGACTTTTCTCCCATGAAGCCGGAGTGGGCTCCACCCCTCATGCCCATGCGGTGGCCCGGGTAGAGCATCCGGTGCAGCAGGGGTATGTGGCCATGCTGGGGGTTTTTATCGACACCTTTGTCATTTTGACCCTCACCGCCCTGGTCATCCTGGTCACCGGCGTCCTCACCCCCGATGCCTCTCTCACCGGCGCAGCCCTGACTCAGGCCGGCTTTTCGGCGGTGCTGGGAAAATGGGGCGGCCCCTTTATCGCCCTGTGCATCTTCTTTTTTGCCTTCTCTTCCCTTCTGGGCTGGTATTTTTTCGGTGCAGCCAATGCCCGGTATCTCTTTGGAAAGCTGGGAATCGCTCCTTACCGGCTGGGGGTGTGCTTGTGCGTCTTTCTGGGCGCTTTGATGGATGTGAGAAAGATGTGGGAGCTGGCTGATCTGTGCTGCGGCCTGATGGCCCTGCCCAATCTGGCGGCTCTTCTGGCCCTCAGCGGCCTTTCTGCTTCTCTTTTGCGGGAATACCGGGGGAGATAGTGGCAGTTTATCCATCAGATATTATTGACAAATTATTCCCCTCCCTGTATATTGAAGTAAAAAATGGGAGGTATACTCATGAAAAAATTTCTTTCCTTATTTTTGGCAAGTTTCACCCTTTTCTCTTTCCTTCTCGGCACTACTATAACCGCTGCCGAATCTTCATTTTCCAACTTTAAGGTGGTTCGAACTTACACAAGCAAAACATTTGAAGATGTTCAATCATCCTCTTGGTACTATGAAAGCGTCAAGACAGCTTACGAATTAGGCCTGATGAACGGCAGCGGTGCTACCAAATTCAGTCCGTCCAACTCCATTACTGTGGCGGAAACACTGGCCTTGGCGTGTAGAATTCATAGCATTTATACAAATGATGACCATGTTTTTCAGCAAGGAAATCCCTGGTATCAATGCTATATAGATTATGCAAATGACCATGATATCGTAATGCCAAAAGTGGCAAATTACACCTCTTCTGCTACTAGAGAAGATTTTGCCTATATTTTATCTAGTGCTCTTCCTCAATCTGCTTTTCAACAAATAAATGCAATTAACAAGTTACCAGATGTTTCTTCTTCCAGCTATGCGTATGATAGCATCTTGATGCTCTATCGCTCTGGTATTATTACTGGAAATGACAAATATGGCACATTTGCTCCAAAAAGTTCTATTGTTCGCAGCGAAGTATCCGCCATTATCACAAGAATAGCAAACCCCTCCCTGCGGAAAACATTTCTTCTGGAAGAAAAGCCCAACATTACCGTAAAAGAAGTTGGCTGTTCAACCGATATCCAGTATGCAATTACTGACTATCGATTCGATGTGTTCAAAAACATCCTTGGCGATTGGAAATATTATGCTTTAATTGAGATCGAAAACACTGGAAAAACACCCATTTATATGAAAAACTGCATTTTTGACTTGGAAGATCCTGAGGGGCATTTGCTGCAATCGGATGATTTTATCAGTGATGTTCCTGGATGGATTGCTCCTGGTGAAAAGGGATATTTTTATAATTTTTCCGGGACAACAATCCAAAAGGAATTCTCTTCGGAAACTGAACTTCAATTAGTTGCTCAAATTACACTTGTTCGAGCGAAAAACAGTGCCATTCGCTATGATATTTTTGATACTGACATCTCCTTCTCTGATGAAAATAGCTTTGATATAACTGGCCGAATTAAAAATCATACCGATAGTGATGTTGATTATTTGTACATCGATTGTATTTTGCTTGACAAAAACGGGAGAGCCCTGGGGATTTTTGGAACCAGCGTCACTGATTTGTATGCTAACTCCACTCAAAGTTTCCAAATATCTAATTTTCTCTCCAGTCATCAAATAGATCCTGATGATATTTCCACTTATAAGCTAATTGCCCAAGAGATGTATTATCAATGGGATTAACCGCTTATAAACTCCTGGCAACATGAATACCGGGGGAGATAGTGGCTTTCCCTTGCCATTTTTCCAAAATACTGATATAATATTGACGCGTTTTACGAATATGCGTCAATTTATGGAGCGATAAGAGGGATATAATATGGCAAACGACAAAAAAATGGTGCGGGAAATCACCCCCATGGATGAAGACTTCGCCCAGTGGTATACCGACATCGTAAAAAAAGCCGAACTGATCGACTATTCCAGCATGCGTGGCTGCGTCATCATGCGCCCCTATGCCCAGGCCATCTGGGAGAACATTCAGAAGATCTTTGACGGCATGATCAAAGAGACCGGCCATGAGAATGTGGCAATGCCCATTTTCATTCCCGAATCTTTGCTCAACAAGGAAAAGGACCATGTGGAAGGCTTTGCCCCCGAAGTGGCCTGGGTCACCCATGGCGGCAGCGAAAAGCTGGAGGAGCGGCTGTGTGTCCGCCCCACTTCCGAAACTCTGTTCTGCGAGCACTATGCCCACATCATCCAGTCCTGGCGTGACCTGCCCAAGCTGTACAACCAGTGGTGCAGCGTAGTGCGCTGGGAAAAGACCACCCGCCCCTTCCTGCGCACCCGGGAATTCTGGTGGCAGGAGGGCCATACCGCCCACGCCACCGAAGAGGACGCCCGGAAGGAAACCCTGGACATCCTGGACCTGTATGAAAAGCTGGCCACTGAATACCTGTGCATGCCGGTGATCAAGGGCCGGAAAACCGACCGGGAGAAGTTTGCCGGCGCTATGGAGACCTACACCATTGAGGCCATGATGCACGATGGCAAGGCTCTGCAAAGCGGTACTTCCCACTATTTCGGCGACGGCTTTGCCAAGGCCTTCGGTGTGCAGTACACCGACAAGGAAAACAAGCTCCAGTATGTCCATCAGACTTCCTGGGGCATCTCCACCCGTCTCATCGGCGGCATCATTATGACCCACGGCGACAACGAAGGCCTGGTTCTGCCTCCGGCCATCGCTCCCATCCAGGTGGTCATCGTGCCGGTGGCCGCCCACAAGCCCGGCGTGCTGGAAAAGGCCGCCGAGATCGCTGAAACACTGAAAAAGGCCGGTCTGCGGGTCAAGCTGGACGACAGCGACCAATCCCCCGGCTGGAAATATGCCCAGTACGAGATGAAGGGCGTGCCCCTCCGTCTGGAAATCGGGCCCCGGGATATTGAAAACGGCAACTGCGTGCTGGTGCGCCGTGACAACCGGGAAAAGACTGTGGTGGCTCTGGACAATCTGGTGGAGAGCACCCAGCAGATGCTGAAGGACTTCGCCAAGGCCATCTACGAAAAGGCCAAGGCCAACCTGGAAGGCAACATCACCCCGGCCCACAACATCCAGGAGATGAAGGACATCCTGCAAAAGCGGGTGGGCTTTGTCAAGGCCATGTGGTGCGGCGACGAGCACTGCGAAGAGGTCATCAAAAACGAAACTGGTATGCCCTCCCGCTGCATCCCCTTTGAGCAGGAGCACATCGACGATGTGTGCCCTGTCTGCGGCAAGCCTGCCAAGTATATGGTGATCTTCGGCATCGCCTATTGATCCCTGGAAAAAGCAGAAAAAGCGCCCGGAAATTCCGGGCGCTTTTTTGGGCGTTTTGCATAAAATCTATTTTCCTTCCCAAAATAAGAAACAAACGGCCTTCGGCCTGCGTCTAAAAGAATACTGTGACAAAAAGGAAGGATTTTATCTATGAAACGATGGCTGGCGCTTTGCCTTTGTGCCCTTTTCGCTTTCCCTCTCTGGGGCTGTACCCAGAAGGAGAGCAGCACCGATCAAACCCCCGATCAGCTTCTGGAAAGCATGAAAACCGCTGTGGGAGAAGAAAATCTGCCCATGCTCCAGGCGGGAGACGAAACTTTGCTGCAAAGCTTCTACGGTCTTTCCCCTGACGACCTCACATCCTACGCCTGGGAATTTGCCGCAATCAATGTGCGGGCCGACGAATTCTTTGTGGCTCAGGTGAAAGAAGGACGCATGGACGCTGTACGCAGCGCCATCGAAAAACGGCAGGCCGATCTGGAAAGCACCTGGAAGCAGTATCTGCCCGAGGTGTATGACACGGTGAAAGACAGCCGCACCGTGGAAAAAGGGGATTTCATCCTTTATGTGGTCTCTCCCCAGGCCGACGAGGCCGTGGCGGCTTTTGAAAAGGCATTCTAACCGGTGGGCCGGTCACCCCGGCCCCTTCTTTTTTGAAAAAATCCAAGTAGGAGCGTTGGAGCAATGGTTTTCAGCAGCATACTCTTTTTGTTTCTCTATTTGCCCCTGACTCTGGGCATCTATTACATAACCCCCCGCCGATGGCGGAACCTGGCCCTTCTGGTTCTCAACCTGATCTTCTATGGCTGGGGCGAGCCCATTTATGTGCTCATCATGATCTTCTCCATTTTGGTGGATTACAGCCATGGCCTGCTTATTGCCCGCCACCGGGAAAATGACCGGTTCTGCCGGAAAGTAGTGGCCAGCTCGGTGATCATCAACCTGGGGCTTTTGGTCTTTTTCAAGTACTATGACTTTATCGTCACCAATCTCCGGGCCATTTTCCCCGCCCTGAGCTTTTTGGAGCCCCTGGGTCTGGGTCTGCCCATCGGCATTTCTTTCTACACCTTCCAGACCATGTCCTATACCATCGATGTTTACCGGGGAGACGCCCGGGCCCAGAAAGACATTGTGTCCTTCGGCACCTTCGTCACCCTGTTCCCCCAGCTCATCGCAGGCCCCATTGTCAAGTATAAGGATGTGGACGATCAGCTGCGGGAGCGCCGGGAAAGCGTGGAGCAGTTTGCCCAGGGTGTACAGACCTTTGTGTGCGGCCTGGCAAAAAAGGTCCTGCTGGCCAACAACATCGGCGCCTTGTGGGAGATCTACAAAACCATGGACCCCTCTTCCCTTTCGGTGCTGGGAGCCTGGCTGGGCGTCCTGGCCTTTGCCTTCCAGATCTATTTTGACTTCTCCGGCTATTCCGACATGGCCATCGGCTTAGGGCGGATGCTGGGCTTTGAGTTCAAAATCAACTTCGATTATCCCTATATCTCCCGGAGCATCACCGAATTCTGGCGGCGGTGGCACATCTCCCTCAGCTCCTGGTTCCGGGAATATGTATATATCCCCCTGGGCGGCAACCGGAAAGGTCTGCTGAAAACCTACCGGAACATCTTCGTTGTGTGGATGCTCACCGGCATCTGGCATGGCGCTTCCTGGAACTATGTGTGCTGGGGCCTGTTTTTCGCCCTGCTTCTGATGGTGGAAAAGGCCTTCCTCCTTTCCGTTCTGAAAAAGGCCCCTGCCGCTTTGGGGCACATCTACACCCTATTTCTGGTGCTCATCAGCTGGGCCTTGTTTGCCAATGAGGATATTTCCCGGGCCTTCGGCTATATCGGCGCCATGTTTGGCGGCGGAAACGGGCTGTGGGACAGCGCCAGTCTGTACCGGCTGGTCTCTTACCTGCCTCTGCTGCTGATTCTGGTCCTTGCCAGTATGCCTCTGGGCAAAAAACTTTGGCTGCGGCTCAAGCCCTCCCATCGGTGGGGCGCGGCCATGGCCCTGTGTTTCCTGGGGCTTTTGCTGTCCACCGCCTATCTGGTGGATGCCTCCTATAACCCCTTCCTCTACTTCCGCTTTTAGGAGGATTGATTTATGAGCAAAAAACAATCCATTGCCCTGTGCGGGCTGTTTGTCCTTTTCATCCTGGTGTGCGCCGTGCTCAATCTGTGCTGGCCCGACCGGGAGTTTTCCCCCATGGAAAACCGCACCCTGGCCCAGCGCCCGGACTTCTCCCTGAAGGGCCTTTTCTCCGGCGAGTGGACCCAGGACTTCGAGACCTACCTCACCGACCAATTCCCTCTGCGAGACACCTGGGTGGGGCTGAAATACATCTGCGAGCGGGCCATGCTCAAGCAGGAAAACAACGGCATCTATTTTGCCGGCGACCGGCTGATCGCCCGGTTTGATCCCCCGGATGAAACCCGGGTGGAACAAAACTTCACTGCTGTGGATGCCCTGGCCCAGAACACCGGTCTGCCCACCCGCTTTATGCTGGTGCCCACCAGTGCGTACATCTACCAGGATGAGCTGCCTGCAAACGCCCCCAGCTATGACCAGCAGCAGCTTCTGGATCGGGCTTCTCAGCTGCAGCAGGCGGAGAACATCCCCGTAGCCCAGGCTCTTCTGGATGCCCGGGAGGAATACATCTACTACCGCACCGACCATCACTGGACCACAAAAGGTGCTTATCTGGCCTACGAAGCCTATATGAAGGCCGCAGGGCGGGAGGACGAGATTCTCACCCAAGAAGAGCTGGAAGCCGTCAAGCAAGAGACTCCGGACTTCTACGGCACACTGTACAGCCAGGCGGGAGCACGCTTTTATGAGCCGGATACCATCACCTGGTATGATTTCCCCGGCCTGACCATGGAGCAGCCGAATAAAGAGCCCACCTCCATCTACGACCGCTCCTATCTGGATCAAAAGGACAAATACTCCCTGTTCTTCGGAGGAAACCCACCGGCCCTCACCATCCGCAACGAAAACCCGAAGGCCCATGGCACCCTTCTGGTGGTCAAGGATTCCTTTGCCAACAGCCTGCTTCCCTATCTGGCGGAAAGCTATGAGGAGATCTATGTGTTCGACCCCCGATATAACCGCATCCCCATCAGCGAATACGCTGCCCAATGCGGTGCCGACGAGATTCTGGTGCTCTATCAGACCGGAAACTTTGCCGAAGATGTGAATGTGGGGCTGCTCAGCCGCTAAAACCAAACATATGAAAAAGGCCTGCCGCAGTTTGCGGCAGGCCTTTGTTTCTCTTTAGCCTTGGGGAACTTCCACTTTCATTTCCCCATAGAATTTACCCTTGTCTCCCACTTCCACATAGCCGGTGTAAGTGACCGATTTTTCATCGGTGGAAATGTCTCCGGTCACCGACTGGCCCGTCACCGCTTTGTCGTCCCGGGGCAGCAGCCAGATGTCTTTCAAGCTGCCCTGCTCCTGGGAAGTGATCTGGCCGGTGGCCTCATTATAATACACGGTGCCATCCAGGGTGAAAAAGACCCAGGGGCCTTTGTCACCGGTGCTCTGGCCGAACACGGCGGTCTGCTGTACCTGGCCCTCTTCGGCCTTCACCGTCTCATGCCAGGCTTTTGCGGTGTTTTCCAGCACATAGCTTTGCACTTTGCCCCATTTTTCCGCCTTGGCCCAGTCCTGGGTGTCCTCCATCACCTTCTGGGTGATGTCTGCCCCTTGGGCATCCTGGAAGATGTAATTGTCCTGTTCTTCCTGGTAGAAGGGGCGAATCCATTTGAGGAAAGCTTCGTCCTCCTTTTCTCCGGCTGCATTGCGCCACCAGAAGACCGCACCTACTACGGCCACAACAACCACCAGCACCACAGCCACCATCATTTTCTTTTTCATTTTTGCCCCTCCTTTGTCATTAAATTATTTTTTATTTTATTATAGTATATCAGTCCCCCCCGTCAATATATGGAAATAAAAAACAGAGCCAAATTTGGCTCTGTTTTTTTGGTGTTTTTTGCCCTGTTTATTTGGTGTAGTTGTCGAAATAACCCTGCACCAGAACGATGGGAGTGCCCTTGTCACCGCTGCCGGAGGTCAGATCACACAGCGAGCCCACCAGATCGGTGAGCCGACGGGGTGTGGTGCCCTGAGAAACCATTTTGCCGGTGAGATCAGCATCCTTATGCCGGATGTAGTCGGAGATGGCGTCTTTCAGCTCCTGGCCCTCCAGATCAGCAAAGTCGTTGTCCGCCAGGTACTTCAACTTGACTTCGTTGGGCTGGCCCTCCAGACCGGCGGTATAGGCGGGAGCCACCACTGGATCGGCCAGTTCCCAGATCTTGCCCACTGGATCTTTGAAAGCGCCGTCGCCATAGATCATCACTTCCACATGCTTTCCGGTGCGTTCCTTCATCTGCTTCTGGATGCTTTCCACCACCGGAGCGCAGTTTCTGGGGAAGAGCTTGACCCGCTCCTCTGTGGCCTTGTTGGAGCCCAACAGACCGAACTGCTCGTTGCAGCCGCTGCCGTCCACCGGCTGGGTGAGGATCTCGTCCAGGCAATAGACGGTCTCAGCTCCGGCTTTCTGCAAAAGCCGCTTGGTGCGGGCCCGGGTGTGAATATCGCAGCAAAGGACTTTTTTGGTATAGTCCAGAATGGTGCGGCAGTCGTTGGCCAGAATGACCTCCACCTCACAGCCACAGCTCTGGATCAGCTCTTTGTAATAGGCGATGTAGTCCACGCCGGTAAAGGTGTGGCGAGCCGGTCCGAACAGCTGATGGAATCGCTCTTCGGTGAGCACATCGGTCCAAGGATTGATGCCCTTTTCGTCCAGAGCATCCAGATCCACCAGGTGATTTCCCACTTCGTCGGAAGGATAGCTGAGCATGAGCACAATCTTTTTGGCGCCCATGGCGATGCCCTTGAGGCACATGGCAAAACGGTTGCGGCTGAGGATGGGGAAAATCACGCCCATGGTCTCCCCGCCGAATTTGCCCTTGATGTCCTGGGCGATCTGCTGCACGGTGGCATAGTTGCCCTGGGCCCGGGCTACCACCGCTTCGGTCACGGCGATAATATCCTGGTCATGAATCTGAAAGCCGCTGCTTTCCGCAGCGCTGAGCACGCTGTCCACTACGATCTTGCTGATGTCGTCCCCTTCCCGAATAATGGGGGCGCGAATGCCCCGGGAAACGGTTCCCACTAATCTTTCCACTGTATCATACTCCCTTTGTTTGTATTCCAAATAATAAGTTGGTGTTCTTTTCCCCAACCATTTTATTATACAGGAAAAACGGCCTGGAAAAAACCATTTTTTCGTTTTTCTTCCCCTGGATGGAAAAGTTTACAATTGAAATATAACTAACTGCTTATTTATCCGAAATAAATACTAATTGTTTTTCAGAACAAAAGCCGCACCACTGTGGGTACGGCTTAGATCATCAAAAAACAATATAGATACCAGAAACTGGCCTTACGACCCGGTCTGGGCCAGGGCCACGGGATGGGCCTCCTCCCAAGGCTGATGGGCCAGGCTGTGAAGCACCAGCACACAGCCGCGGACAACAGCATTGGTCTCTTCCTCATAGCTGTGCTTCTTTGCAGCAAATTCCCGCTGCTCGCTGAAAAACCGCTCCAAAGCGCCGCTACGGGAAGGATACACATCCTCCATGGCCAGCTTTCCGGCCAGAGGCAGCTGCCGCTTCATCTGACGGCTTTGGCGCATTTCATACAGCATATGCTCTTTCAGGGTATACTGATCGTGGTGGATGTGCACCCGACAGAAACTATCGGCGGTATAGTGACAAATCTCCCCCAAGCGGAAACTCTGAACCAGCCGGCTCTTGGGACGCTTGGCCAAAAACCCTTCCACCCGGCTCACTGCTTCATTGATGTCGTGATAACCGGTGACGGCATTTTTCGCCAGATCGGGGAAAATGCTCCCAAAGGCGAAGACAACCGGGGACAGGCGAACCTGAAAACGCTCCCGAAGAACTCCGCTGACACGACGGGCAATGCGAATATGGGGAATGAGCAGCATTTTTTCTTCATCAGCTCCTAAAAGATTTTACAGGCCGGATCAAACCGGCGAAGGATTGAACGAAAGGCCATTCCTTTCACCTATATCATATGACAAAAGCCTGCTTCTGTCATGTGTAATTTGTTAAGAATTTGAAAAGTCTTTTTTGCCCCTTGTTTGGTGGATTTTGCCTTGACGATGGCCGCTGGGGGGTGGTACCATATCTTTGTATATGGCTTTATCCTGTGAGCAGATCGGCCCGACCGCGCCGGGCCGCTGCCGAAAAAGGCGCGCGGAAAGAAAGAAGAGGAAAAAGATCATGCGAAAAACAAAAATTGTCTGTACCCTGGGCCCCGCCTGTGACGATCCGGCCATCCTGCGTCGGATGATGGAGGCGGGCATGAATGTGGCCCGATTCAATTTCTCCCACGGCACCCATGAAGAGCAGCAGGAGCGGTTTGATCGCTTCGACGCCCTGCGCCGGGAGCTTTCCCTGCCGGTGGCTGCCCTTCTGGACACCAAAGGCCCGGAGATCCGCCTCAAGACATTTGCCAATAAAAAAGTGCAGCTGGAAAAAGGCCAGCTGTTCACGCTGCGCCGCACCGATGAACCCGGTGATGAAACGGGCTGCGGCGTCTCCTATGAGCGCCTGTATGAAGATGTACAGCCCGGCTGCACCATTTTGCTGGACGACGGCCTGATCGGCCTGACGGTGGAAAAGGTGGAAAACACCGATATCGTCTGCCGGGTGCTCAACGGCGGCACGGTCTCCGACCGGAAAGGGGTCAACCTGCCCGGCGTGCGTTTTTCCATGCCCTATCTGTCCAAAAAGGACGAAGAAGACCTGCTCTTCGCCGTCAAGAATGATTACGACTATATCGCCGCTTCCTTTGTCCGCCGGGCCGATGATGTGATGCAGGTGCGCCGCATTCTTCGTCAGGCCGGAAGCGACATCCAGATCATCTCCAAAATCGAAAACGCCGAGGGCCTGGAGAATATCGACGAGATCCTGGCTGTGTCCGACGGCGTCATGGTGGCCCGGGGCGACATGGGGGTGGAAATCCCCTTTGACAAACTGCCCCCCATCCAGAAGATGATGATCAAAAAGGCCAACAGCCAAGGGAAAATCGTCATCACCGCCACCCAGATGCTGGATTCCATGATGAAAAATCCTCGCCCCACCCGGGCAGAGGTTTCCGATGTGGCCAACGCTGTGTATGACGGTACCGGCGCCGTCATGCTCTCCGGCGAAACAGCGGCTGGTCTGTATCCGGTGGAGGCTGTGGAGGCCATGGCGGCCATCGCCCTTTCCACCGAGGAAAACATCAACTATCAGAACCGGCTGCGGGAAGAGGCCCCCTCGGCGGTGCCCAGCGTCACCAGCTCCATTTCCTATGCCACCTGCACCACGGCCACCAGCCTCCATTGCGCTGCCATCATCCCGGTATCCAAGTCGGGACGCACCGCCCGGATGATCTCCCGCTTCCGTCCCCCGGTGCCCATCATCTGCTGCACCAACAGCGTGCGCAGCCAGCGGCGGCTCAGCCTGGTATGGGGTGTCTGCCCTCTGGTGGTTCCGGAAGCCGACAGCACCGACGCCCTCTTTGCCGGTGCAGTGGAAGCCGCCCAAAAGGCCGGGCTTGTGAAAAACGGCGACATGGTGGTGCTCACCGCCGGTCTGCCTCTGGGCGTTTCGGGCACCACTAACCTTTTGAAAGTGGAAGTCATCGGCGACCTGCTGCTTTCGGGCACTGGTGTCACCCGAAAATGCGTCACCGGCCCAGTGGTGGTGTGCAAAGACGCCCAGGAAGCGCTGAAAAGCGTCTCCAATGGTGACATCCTGGCCGTTCCCTATACCACCAACGAAATGATGCCCGCCATCCGCCGTCTCTCCGGTCTGATCACCGAGCAGGGAGGGCTGGATTCCCATGCCGCCACTTCGGCACTGGCTCTGGACATCCCTGCCGTGGTGGGAGCTGTCAATGCCACCGCCCTTTTGAAGAGCGGCTCCTGCGTCACGCTGGATGCTGCCACCGGCACAGTGTGCGCTGCCACCAAAGAAGCATAACAAAACACAAAACCCAGGGCTTTGCCCTGGGTTTTGCCATTTAAATGATGGAGTTTTGAGAAACAGGCTCCCGTTCCTGTCTCGCTGCTGTGATTACAAGATATCACAGTTTTATTGATCTGTCCAATCGTTTTCATTGATGAATCCCCCCTCTTTTATTCATAATCACCCAAGGAGGAATGGAGTATGACATCATCTTACAAAGAATTTGATCTGCTTTCTTTTCAGCTGGGCATGGCGGCGGCCTTCTGCGAAATGGTGCAGCAAGGGGTAAAAAAACTGGCCCTCTCCCCGCCCATCGATCAAAAGGACCTGCCCCAGCTGGAAAAGGCTCTTTATGAGGTGGCCGGGCACTACGGCGTGTCGGTGTGGATCGACCTGGCTTTTCTCCCCTCCCAGCTGGCCCGTGAAGAGGATCTCAAAGACAAAGCCGTGGCTCTCCTCTATCGCGAGGAACAGATGCTGACAGCCTACCGGCAGCTGAAAGAACAGCGGCAGCAGCTAAAAAACCAGGGTCTTTCCCCGGCAGAATGCGATGCGGCCATTACCCCTGCCCTGCGGAATCTTTTAGGATATCCTAAGGAAATTTCCCCAATCGGTTGAACCTTTTCCCCCGGGGGTGTATCATGGGAAATGGAATTTGTCCGCACACTGAATTTATAGGAGAGCTTTTATGAAACAGCTGGCCCAACTGATCTATCAGGACATGGCCCCGGCCTATGGCGTCACCGAACCGGGCGCCATTGCCTATGCCTGTGCTCTGGCCCGAGCCCAAGTGCCCCAGGTGGAAAAGATCTGGCTGGGAGTCAATTCCGGCATCTATAAAAACGCCTTCACCTGCGCCATTCCCGGCACAGAGGAAGAGGGCTGCGCCTGGGCGGCGGCCCTGGGAGCCTTGGGAGGGGATGCCGAAAAAGGTCTGGCCGCTTTGGAAAACCTGCCGGAGGGCGTCCATGCACAGGCCCAGGCCCTTTTGGAACAAGGAGCTGTCACAGTGGAGATGTGCCGCCTGGCTCCTGAGATCTTCATCGAGGCCCGGGTGGCAGGAGGCGGCCACCGGGGCGTGGCCCGGCTGGAAAACACCCACACCGGCCTGACCTATCTGGAAAAAGACGGCGTTACGCTGAAAAACGATCCTCCCTCTCCCCAGCAGCAGGACCCCTGCCAGGAGATCTGCGGCTATACCCTGAAGGAGCTGTGCCAGTATGTGCGCCAGGCTCCCATGGAAGAATTCCGCTTTCTGGAGGATGCCCTAGCCATGAACCAGGCCCTTTTGCAAGCGGGAGAACAGGAAGGCAAGCTGCCTTTAACCCAGGTGCTGGCAGGAAACCGGGAAAATATCCTGGATGAGATGACCTATCTGGCCTGCGGTGCCATCGAAGCCCGGGTGCGTGGAGCCTCGGCCCCGGCCATGAGCCTGACCGGCAGCGGCAGCCACGGCATTCTGGCCACCATGCCCCTGCTGGGCGCAGCTCAAAAAAGTGGGAAGAGCCGGGAAGAACTGCTGCGTGCTCTGGCTCTCAGCTGCCTTGTGACCATCTACATCAAAGAATATTCCGGTCGCCTGTCCGCCCTGTGCGGCTGTGCTTTGGCCGGCGGCACCGGTACGGCCTGCGGCCTGGTGCTGCTCTTCGGGGGAAGCGACGAGCAGATCGCCCTGGCGGTGCAGAACATGGCCGCTTCCCTCACCGGCATGATCTGCCATGGTGGAAACCAGGGCTGTGCCCTCAAAGCCAGAGCCGGTGTGCAATGCGCCTGGGATATAAGCCGTCTGGCCCTCCAGTCCCTGGCTGTGGACAGCCGCCACAGCATCCTGGGCAGCACCCCGGAAAAAACCATGCAGAACATGGGGCGCATTGCCTGTCCCGGCATGACCCATACCGAAGAGACCATTCTGGAGATTCTTTCTGAAAAATAGAAAAGTGTATCCGCAAAAGGAGGAGATGTTATGAACGCATTTGAGGAAGCCCGTGCCATCGAACAGGAGATCATCGCCTGGCGGCGGCAAATCCACCAGCACCCGGAAATCGGGCAAAACCTGCCCCAGACCGCCGCTTTGGTGCGGCAGAAGCTGGATGAGTGGGGCGTGGAATACCGGGAAGTGATCCCCAACGCCTTTATGGCCTATATCGGCAAAAAGGGCGGCCACAGCATATTGATGCGGGCCGATATGGACGCACTGCCCATGGACGAAAAAACCGGCCTGCCCTTTTCCTCCCAGTGCCCCGGAGCCATGCACTCCTGCGGCCACGATACCCATACCGCAATGCTGCTGGGCGCGGCCAAAATTCTGAAAGAGCATGAAAGTGAACTGCCCGGCCTTGCCATTCTCATGTTCCAGCCCGACGAAGAAGGACTCACCGGCGCCCGGGATATGATCGCCGCCGGATGCCTGGAAGATCCCAAACCGGAGCGGGCCATTGCCATTCACATCGCCGCCGACCGTCTGCAAACCGGTCAGCTGGCCATCAAAAGCGGCAACTGCATGGCTTCCAGCGACGGCTTCCGGGTGACTCTCACCGGCAAAGGCGGTCACGGTGCCTCTCCCCAAGACAGCATCAGCCCCATCTATGCCGCCGTCAAACTCATCGGTGCCTTTGAGGACATTGCCCGCTATGAGATCGATCCCCAGAAGCCCACTGTGGTAAACATCTGCGCCCTCCACGCCGGCTCCACCTACAACATCATCCCCAATGAATGCCAGGTGATGGGCACCATCCGCACCTTTGACGAAGAAGAGCGAACCTGGCTGCTGGACCGGCTCCAGAAGGCCATGCACCAGGTGGCCGAGCTCTATCGCTGCCAGGCCGAGTGGTATATCGGCCAAAGCGCTCCCAGCACCAAGAGCGACCCGGACTTCTGCCAGAAGCTCCAGGACCTGCTGACAAAGGATCTGCCGGAAATCGACCTGGTACCTCTCCAGACCGGCAAGGCCATGGGCAGCGAGGACTTCTCCTTCGTCACCCAGCGCATCCCCTCGGCCATGCTCTCCCTGGGCAGCACCAGCCCAGAAGGTCAGGCCTATCCCGGCCACCATCCCAAAGTGGTTTTTGACGAAAACTGCTTTGTCTATGGCACTGCCGCCTATGTGCAGATCGCCCTTTCTTACTTAAACAATGCGGAATAAAATAAGAAAATAATCCAAAAAGGAGTGTTACCTATGAGCCTTTTGCAGGAAGCCCAGGCTATGGAACAAGAGATCATCGGCTGGCGCCGGTATTTTCATGAAAATCCCGAACTGGGGCTGGAATTGCCCAAAACCGCTGCCAAAGTGCAGGAAGAGCTGAAGAAAATGGGCGTCCGTTTCCGTCCCTGCGGCCAGAGCGGCGTGCTGGGCTATATCGGCAAAGAAGGGGGCAAAAGCATCCTTCTCCGGGGAGATATGGATGCTCTGCCCCTCACTGAAGACACCGGCCTGCCCTATGCCTCTCAGTGCCCGGGAAAAATGCACGCCTGCGGCCATGACACCCATGCCGCCATGCTGCTGGGTGCAGCCAAACTGCTGAAAGCCCATGAAGAGGAACTCCAGGGCCTTGTGATCCTGATGTTCCAGCCGGGTGAGGAAACTCTGTCCGGCGCCCGCTCCATGATCGAGGACGGCTGCCTGGAAAATCCCAAGCCCGATCACGCTGTGGCCATCCATATTGCCGGTGAGCCCTATCAGACCGGCCAGGTCAAACTGAGCCGGGGCACCATTGCCGCTTCCAGTGACAATTACCGGATCATTCTCCACGGCAAGGGTGGCCACGGCGCTTCTCCCCAAAACAGCATCAACCCCATTTTTGCCGCCGCCAAGATCGTGGAGGCCTTCACCGACATCGGCCGCTACGAAGTGGACCCCCAGCAGCCCACCGTGGTCAATACCTGCTCCATTCATGCAGGCACCACCTATAATATCATTCCCAATGACTGCGAGATCCGTGGTACTGTGCGCACTTTCAACGAAGAAGTGCGGGCCAATCTGCTCAGCCGCATCCAGGAGACGGTGGAAAAGATCTGCTCCCTCTACCGGTGCACCTTTGAGTTCTACAACGACTTCTCCACCCCCAGCAATTACAGCGAGGAAACCTTCTCCGACGAGCTGTATGCCATGCTGAAACGGGATCTGGAAGGGGTGGAAGTGCTGCCTCTGGACAGCAGCCGGATGATGGGCAGCGAGGACTTCGCCTATGTGTCCCAGAAGATCTCCTCCTGCTCCCTCAGCCTGGGGGCCTCCAATCCGGACATCCCCCACTTTCCCGCTCACCATCCCAAGGTGCAGTTTGACGAAAAAGCCTTTGCCTATGGGGCCGCCACCTATGCCCAGGCCGCCCTGTCTTATTTGAAATAACTCAAAAAGGAGAGTGAATCCACATGATGTACAAAGAAGCCAAAGAGATGAACGAACAGCTGCTGGCCTGGCGCCGGCAGATCCATCACCATCCCGAGCTGGGCTGCCGTCTGCCCCAGACCACGGCCCTGGTGAAAAAAGCCCTGGATGACATGGGCATCTCCTGGGAAGAGATCGGCCCTTGCGCCATTGTGGGCGTCATCGGCAAAAAAGAAGGGAAAAAGATCCTGCTCCGGGCCGACATGGACGCCCTGCCCATGGGCGAGGAGACCGGTCTGCCCTTTGCCTCGGAATGTGACGGGGTCATGCACTCCTGCGGCCACGACTGCCACACCTCCATGCTGCTCACCGCCGCCGCTTTGCTGAAAAAGCACGAAGAGGAATTGCAGGGCCAGGTCATTCTCATGTTCCAGCCCGACGAAGAGGGCACCGACGGCACCGGCGCCCGGATGATGGTGGAAAACGGCCTTCTGGACAAATACAAGCCCGATGTGGCTGTGATGGCTCACATGGCCTCCGACATTGTCAAGACCAACCAGATCATGCTGAAAAGCGGGCCTTGCAGCGCCTCCAGTGACCGGTTCGTGGTACATCTCCACGGCAAGGGCGGCCATGGCGCCCGGCCTCATCAGTCCATCAACCCCATCACCTGCGCCATCAAGATTGCCGAGGCTTTTGGGGACATCGGCCGGTATGAAGTGGATGTGCAGGAGCCTACCGCCCTGTCCATCTGCACCTTCCATTCCGGCACAGCCAGCAACATCATCCCCGAGGACTGCGAATTCACCGGCACTCTGCGTACCTTCAACGACGAGGCCCGTCAGTTCACTCTGGACCGGATGCAGCAGGTGGCTCAAAGCATCGCCGATGCCTACCGCTGCCAGCTGACCTTTGACCGTCCCCGGGGCATTCCTCCCCTCATCAACGATCCGGAGTTCAGCCAGCAGCTGCACACCTGGCTCCAGGAAACCATCGGCCAGGAAGGCGTGGACATTCCTCCCATGTCCTACACCAAGAGCATGGGCAGCGAGGACTTTTCCTTCATCAGCTCCCGGGTGCCCTCCTGCTCCTTCTCTGTGGGCAGCACCAGCCACCAGGAGCAGGTCTATCCCCTGCACCATCCCAAGATCATCTTTGACGAAGACGGTCTGGCCGCCGGCGCCGCAGCCTATGCCCAGGCTGCATACAGCTATCTGACAAAGTAAGTTTCTGCATATGAAAAGCCCTGAGGCTCATCGCCTCAGGGCTTTTTGCTTCTATTCTGTCACGCTGAGCACTTCTTTGTATTTTTCCACCTGGCTGATCTTGATGTCACTCACCTCATCCACTTCCTGGATCAGTTTGTCATCGATCACCCGTAACAGGTGGCCATTGAGATATTCGGTCTCCAGAATCTTACCATTGACCGTGGCCTTGCTGTAAGGCGTGAAGTTCTCGCCCTCCAGATACCAGGTCTCCTCCAGCTTGATGTAGCCAGTGACCCGAATAGGCCGCACACCCATCTTCATATCGGTGGGCTCATAGGCCGGTTCGCCGCCAGTGACATAACGCTCCCCATACAGCTGGTCATACTGCAGCTTCCGCAGATCCAGCAGATAGGTGCTCTCATCCTTGCAGGTCTGATGATACCGGTTGAAGATACCGTCGCTGATATTCAGGCTGGCCAGCACCTTGGAAGTGAGCTGGTATGCCTTGATCCCCTCGTCCTCTTTCTCCAGACCGAAATTGTTCCAGATCAGGTATTCGGTCTTATAAAGGTCATGGGTCAGCAGGGTATCCTCATCCATCTGCAAGGCGGGCAGATGATCACCATACAGCACCAGAATGGTCTTTTCATCCCGGTTTTCCAGCATTTCCACCAGCTGGCCGATGAATTCATCCATCTCATGGATCTGGTTGGCATAATACTCCATGGAATAGTGCTGATCCTCATTGGGAATGCTCTCCACGGTAATGGCCGGCTCCTCCAACTCGGGAACAGTGGGGTATTTGCCGTGCCCCTGCACCGAAACGGTATATACCAGATCCGGGGTATCGGTGGAATCCAACGCCGCTTCGATCTCTCCGGTGAGCACCTTGTCCTTGCACCAGTTCTTGGGGGTCATGGATGTATTGGACATATACTCCAAAGAGGTAAAGGTATCAAAGCCCAGGTTTTTATAGACCTTGTTCCGGCCATAAAAGACACCCCGGTGATTGTGGACTGCATGGGTGCCATACCCCAGACCCTTCAGGATATACGCCACGCTTTCAGCGGTGTTTTCTGTCAAAACAGTCTTATAGGGATATTCTCCAGGGCCAAAGAACCGGGTGCTCATACCGGTGAGCACTTCGGTCTCTGTGTTGGCCGTACCAGCCCCAACCACCGGCACCGTGAGGAAACCAGTCGTGTATTTTTCCTGAAGAGCATGCCAGTTGGGCAGCGGGTCCTGGTTAAACTCCAGACCCTTGATCTGCTGAGGATCAAAAAAGGATTCCAGCTGCACATAAACCACATTCACATCGGTCATGGCTTCTCCCTGGGGGAGAGCCGCAGCATTGTCATCCATCTCACCCATGATCCGGCCCATGTCCTCGGCAGAATAATTCTCAGGAGTGCGAATACCCACATTGAGCCAGGTATTGGCAAAACAATAGCCAAAACCATAATCTTCATAGGCATAGGCCAAGTTGCTGAAGATGGTGGAAAGGCCGCCGCCTTCCAGCCCCTGCTTGATGGTCAGGCCCAGAGCGCAGCTTGTCAGCACCGTGGCCGCCACTCCCACCAACAAACGACGGGGAAGGGGGTCCTTGCTCTTGGGTCCTTTCAAAAAGAGCAGAACCGCAGCTGTAATCACCACAACAGCAGCCAGGACCAGCAGCACCATTTCAAACTTGGTGAAATAGGTGGGCAAAATCTCAAAGCCGGTGGCGAACACTGCCAGGTCCGCTGTGGTAAAGGGAGTCATGCGGTTGAGGATAATGATGCCGTTGGCAATGCCGCCAATGGCCCACACGATGCCTATGACGCCCATATAAAATATGCGCCGCTTAAAAAACAAGGCGGGAACCAGCGTCACCAGGATGATCAAATAGTTGGCAAAAAACGCCAACGGGTGCTCGCCGATAAAGGACAGCAGCCCGCCCAATCCCTTGTGATTGAGCAATTCGATCAAAAGATTGAGTCCCAAGGCCAGCAGCAAGATCTGAACCGGTGCCCAACTGAGCACATTGCCGCCCTTACCCTTTTTTTCAGCAGCGCGATCCTTTTCTTTGGATCGGGAGAACAGCGGCTTGGCCTTGTATTTCATCAGGGTCTCCATCAGGAATCTTCCCCTTTCTGTCTGGCCGGTCTTTGCCGGCGGTCGGGAGCCTATATTTCCGGCAAAAGCCGGATCTACGCATTGATATGACACATTATAATACAATCCTCCCGGAGATTCTACAAACAAATTGCAAACTTTTTTCTCTCTCTTTACCAAATTCTTGTGTTATCTCCACCAGAAAGAAGAGTAAATAGGTGATTTTCCCCTTGTTTTTTGTTAAAAATTCATAAAATAGACTAAATTTCCATTTTTTCGAATCAAACCTTCCAACTGCTCAAAAGGCAGCACCACAGTGGCCGTATTGACGCTGGGATGCATGGCCACCCGGCTGGCTTGACGCAGGCTTTCGTCAAACACCACTTCCACTGTCCCCTGGCGATCATGGAGAATTCCCAAGGGGCCTACTGCCCCGGGCTTCTGCCCCAATCGCTCTGCCAACAGTTCCTGGGGCGCAAACCCCAGATGGGTGGTACCCAGAGCCTGGGCCAGCCGGTGGAGATCGGCTTTCTTATGGGCTTCCACCATCACCAGAAACACCCGGTCCCGTTTCCGCGTGGTGACAAACAAATTTTTGCAGATCTTCGCATTAAAGCACAGATCTTTTTCTTCCCGCTCCAATACATTGTCCAGCGCCTCGTGGTGATATTCCTCGAAGTCTACCCCTTTTTCTTTTAATGTACGGAGGATCTTCTCCATTTCTTCCTTCATCTCGTCCATGCTGTACCACCTTTTTTTCTTTGCTTCTTTGCAGTATAATGCAAATAATCTTTGCTGTCAAAAGGGGGCTTTTCTCATGGAACCCAAAGATTATATGACGCAGGCTCTGGAACTGGCCCGGCAGGCTCTGGACACCGGCGATGTGCCGGTGGGGTGCGTGGTGGTGCAGGGCGACCGGGTGGTAGGCCGGGGCCGCAACCGGCGGGAAGAAAAGCAAAACGCCCTACTCCACGCTGAAATTGAAGCCATCAATGAAGCCTGCCAGACTTTGGGCCGTTGGCGGCTTTCCGACTGCGCTTTGTATGTGACCCTGGAACCCTGTCCCATGTGTGCCGGAGCTATTTTGCAATCCCGCATCCCCCAGGTGTTTTTTGGAGCCCGGGACCCCAAAGGAGGAGCCATGGGAGGTGTGCTGGATCTGTTCTGGGAGGATTTCAACCACCGTCCCCAAGTGGTGACCGGTGTGCTGGAGGCGGAATGTTCCCGTTTGCTGGAAGAATTTTTCCGCACACTGCGAGAAAGCCGTTAAAAAAGCGGAGAGGACAACATCCTCTCCGCTTTTGCTTTTTCAACTTATTTGATGCCAACCTTGTCCGGATTTTTAATGCGGGGCAGCTTCCAGTGGTAATGGATGGCCAGCGCCCGGATGAGCACTACCACTCCGGCCCCCAATACCATAGCCAAGGCCGAGTTTACATGCCATAGCAAGCTGCACACGGCCGCTCCCAAAACAGAAGCCAAGGCATACACATGGCGCACAAAGATGGAAGGCATCACGCCGGCCATCACATCCCGCAGCACACCGCCGCCCACGCCGGTGAGGGTGCCCACGAAGATATAAAGGAACAGATTATACCCATCGCTGTTGCCATGGGCCACCGAAACCCCGGTGACTGTAAAAGCGGCCAATCCCACGGCGTCAAAAATGGTCATATACAGGTCCAGCTTATGAAACAAGCTGTCGATGCCTTTCTTTTGACAATAGGCCACAGCGCAGAAAATGACTACCGACACCAGACAAGCAATGGCGGTCTGTTCTGGGCTGGTGAAAGCCATAGGGGGATTGATCCCTAAAATCACATCCCGGATAATTCCCCCACCCACAGCGGTGGTCACGGCCAGGACGATGACTCCCAACAGATCCATACATTTTCGAATGGCTAAAATAGCCCCGGAAAAAGCAAAGGCAATGACCCCTAGAATTTCAAACACAAAGATCCCAGTATCCAGATCCATTTTTCTGCCCCCTTTTCCTTTTTCGCAAGCATTATAGCATGGTCCGCTTTTTTCTGGCAATGGGGAAAAGCGCCAATTTTTTCTTTCTCCTCTCCCCTTTTCCCGGCAGCAAAACAGCCGCCCGGTTTTCGCCGGGCGGCTCAGACTGTCGAAAAACCTATATTATAATGAAAAAAGATCGTCTGCCCTACCCCTATGAATCTGCAAAAAGCCGCGACCTGTGCGTGGCTTTTTGCACCTATCAAGGGACAAGTGTGGCCGATTAACCGCTTTTAGCGGTTAATCGGCTGCATGCAGACCCTTGCAAAAATTCGAAAAAATGGCCTTCGGCCACTTTTTCGACACATTCAGCCGCCCGGTTTTCGCCGGGCGGCTGCACATTGTTATTTCTGGGGCTGAGGAATGGGAACTTCCTTGGGAATGGGGCACTTATAGCTCTGGCCCTTCATGCTCTGCTTGAATTCCTCCTTGGCCTGTTCCACCAGTTTGGGATCGTCCACCAGCTTCATGGCGGTGGCGGCCATGACCTTGGCGCCATAGAGCATGCCCTTCATGCCGATGCTCATACCGGCGCAGGCGGTGATCTGCCAGCTATGACCGGGAGCTGCCAGGTTACAGGTGGCGGTCATCACCTGGACACAGGGCACAATGTGCTGCACATCGCCCACATCGGTGGAACCATAGCCGTCCCGCTTTTCCACCGGCTCCACAAAGGTGCACAGAGGGCCGTTTTCCAGCACGCCGCTGGCCTTCACCTTTTCGTACTGCTGGCTCTTTTCGTTGAGGGTCTTGGCAAAGGCCTTCTCCTCCTCGGTCCACTGAGGCATAGCGATCTGCTCCATCACATCATGGGTCAGATTGGTCAGCATCACCGGATTGAGGGTGTTGTAGCAGCCGCCCAGGAACTCCACATCCAGCTTGGTCTCGGTCATGTGGGCAGCGCCTTCGGCCACCTTCACCAGGCGGGCATAGGTATCCTCGATGGCCTGACGGCTCATGGCACGCACATAATACCAGACGCTGGCCTTGTCGGGAACGATGTTGGGAGCGGTGCCCCCTTCTTTATAGACATAGTGGATGCGCACATCGCTGGTCACATGCTCCCGCAGATAGTTTGCGCCCACGCTCATCAGCTCGCAGGCATCCAGGGCGGAGCGGCCGTTGTGAGGATCGCCGCCGGCATGGGCGGTGACACCGGTGAAATGGAAAATGGCGCTGTTGAGGCCGGTCATGGTGCCCACAGACAGGTTGTTGCTGCTGGAGCCGTGCCAGGAGAAAGCCACATCCAGATCGGTGAAAGCTCCTTCTCTGGCCATAAAGGCCTTACCAGTGAGCACTTCTTCCGCCGGGCAGCCATAAAAGACCACAGTTCCATCTTTTCCAGTGGCTTCCAGCTCGGCTTTCATGCCCAGAGCGGCGCCCACGCAGGCCACGCCCAACAGGTTATGGCCGCAGCCCTGGCCAGCGGCGCCAGGAGTGACCGGCTCTTTTTCGGTGCTCACCTTCTGGCTCAGGCCGGGCAGAGCGTCATACTCACCCAAAAATCCGACGACCGGATGGCCTTTTCCCCATGTGGCCCGAATGGCTGTGGGCAGATTGGCGCAGCCCACTTCCACCTGGAAGCCTGCATCTCTCAGCACCTGAGCGGTCCACTCACAGGCCTTGACTTCGTTAAAGGCCGTTTCGGGGCAGTCCCAGATCTTCTTGGCAAGATCGGTGAGCACCGCTTCATTTTGTTCCACGGCCTTTGTGGCGATTGTTTCCAACATTACGATCCATCCCTTTCTTTTTTACTTCGATCATAACAGTCCACCGGCTTTTTGTCTACATGTTTTCTTACATTTTCCCTTTTCGAGCCATAATGATACCAAACGCCATAGTACCAAACACTGAAACCAACACCACCAAAGGTGTTGCCAATTGTCCCAACATCGACAGCACACCAGCGTTATGAAGCATCACCATCACCAAAGCCAGCGGTACGCCAAACAAAGCTAACTTAGGCTTTTTTACGATATAATTAGCCAACAATGCAGCGAACAACGCAGGCAGCAACAAATTAAGTACTTCAGAAACAATGGGAGGTAATTGTTCTAGCACCCAAGCGCCAGCCACTACACCCACGGTTAAAATAATTATGTTAATAAAAGTGGAAACTGCAATGCCAATAGTGGCAACAATGGTACCTTCATCGCTTCCTTCTTCCACACCAGCCGCTTCCTGTGCAATGGATGATGCCGGCACACGAAGATTAGAAATATTTCCAGAAAGGAAAGACATATAGCTTCCAGGAATACCCAATACAGCAAAATAAGAAATCGGCTCATAGATATAAGCTGAAGCACTGGTGGGAAGCTGAATGGCAAGCGCCGCCGCAAAAGCTCCCCATTCCGGAAAGAATCCCAGAATTCCCAATGCAATACAGGGGCCGAAGCAAAGCAGTACTCCCAGCAGATTGCTGCTGCGTCCCCACTTGATAATCCAAGGAATAAACGAAGATTTAAAAATAGCTTTATTCTCTTCCATAATATTTCTCCTTCTATCGGTTTCAGGCTTGTAGCAGTGCAATCACAGCAATGTCAACGCACCAATGAGCATACCGCCCACCATAGCGATCGTCATACCGAACTGAGATACCCATTTGGCTTTTTTCTTTTGTCCATAGATACTCAAGCATAGCATGATAACAAATCCTCCTACCAAAGCCCACACCTGATCGGAGCCCAAATCAACAGAGTTGACGCCGGGCAGCAAACGGGTAAAGCATTGATACGCAAAGGCACCCATACCGCCAGCTACAGCGATCACTGCTAAAGCCGACTCACTTCCGCCAGCCACTTTATCCCGCAATTTACCCATTTTATCGGTAAACAGCGCCGATACAATGATCCATCCCAAACAGCATACGCACATGATCCAAGCGCAATTTGCAAAAGCTTCCATAGTCATGTCATTCGTTCCCAAGGTAGAACCAGCAGCCGTGGCAGCACGGTCTGCAGCAGGCAACTCATACATTACTGAACCGATGTACGCCAAACGCATCCAAGCTAATGGTCCACCTACAGAAGCCAACAGGCTGACAGCACCAATAACAATGACCAGTGAAGGTCCAAAAGAAGCAATGGCCGCTGATTTAGCCCCTCGCTTCATCTGTTCTTTCGTCACACCCATCTGCGGTCCGGTTTTCCAAGCTCTTCGAGCAAATAAAAATGCTTGGACCATGACCAATGCTACAGCAGGAATACAAGCAATCCAGAGTAACGGGCTGTTTGCTATTTTCAAATATTCAAGTTCTTGTCCCATACATCAATTCCTCCTGTCAGGGCGAAAAGAAGGAGTAACCTTCTCTCGCTTTTTCCTATACCTATACATTCTAAATCTATATCAGGTTCCTCCTTTCTTGCCACTCCAGGCAAGGAATTTTGCTATCCGTTCTAATTATAATATACAATAAATTTATTTGTAAATATGATTTTTATGGTTATTTTATATAATAATTTTGTGCTGAAATTGTTAACTGTATTGTGTTGTTATATCATATATATATGTATAATTATATATGTGCGCTATCGTTTTTTCCGATACCAGATACCATTTATTCTTTTAAATGCAAAAAAGCGTGGAGCAAACTCCACGCTTTTACATATAAGAATAACTCCACTGCTGTATTCCAAAGTAAGTTTCTATTTCACCAAAACCATGGTGGCTTCAAACTGTTCGCCCTTGTAGCTGCCGAAGATCTGGAGACTGGCTCCTGCTTCCAGGCTACTCAGGCTGACTGTGGTACCGGTGACCCGCATGATCTTGGCCGAAGTGGGCACCGAAACCGACACCCGGCCCTGGCCGTTGTCGCTTTCCAGCAGGATCACCCGGTCGCCTGCGTTGACATACAGCACCTTGCCGGTGAGTTCTCCGGCAGCCGCGGCGGAATCATCCAGTTCCACCCGGGTTACCAGGCCGTTGACCACTGTCATGGTCACCTGTCCGCCCACCACATTGGAGAGCTGGATATTGGTGCTGCCCTGCACTACCTGAACTCCGGCGGAAAGCACATAACTCTGCACGGTGCCGTCGGCCGCCCGGAGATACAGCAGATTGCCCTGGGACTCAAAGGACACCCGGTCCACTGTGCCCGTCACAGTGACGCTCTGGGTTTTGGCATCGATGCGGGACACTTTGCCGCCTACCACGGCCACCGTCAGGGTATCGGCGCTGGACAGGCGGTCAATGGAGCTTTTCTCCCCATCCCGATAAATGGCGGGAAGGTTTTTGGTTTCCAAGGAAAACAGCCGGGAAGGGCCGTTTTCCGGCTGCACTTCCAGCAGGATATTATCGCCAAAGGTGAGCTGGGCCATGGAGCCGGTGACCGTCCAGCTGCCGGAAGCTCCCTGGATCTGGGCGACTTCGCTGCCGTCCATCTTCAGGGTGAGCAAGCTGCCCTTGTTCAAGTTGGAAAGAGTGGTCTCCTTTCCTTCATAGGTCACCGGGCAGTTGGCCACAAGACGGTAGCCCACACTCTCACCGGTGGACACATCGGTGATGCGGATGGTCTGACTGCCCTGATAGGATGCAGTGCTTTCCAGAATGCCCCGCACATATTGGGTTTTGCCGTCCACCGAAACGGAAGTCACCTGATCGTTCTCATAGGAAAGACGCAGAGTGACCCAACGGCCCACCAGATCCTCGGTCAAAGCACCCGAAACGCCATTCACCTGAATGGATGCACTGGCGGGCAAACTATACCGGGAAAGAGCGCCGGAAACACCGGTGAGCAGCAGCTGGCCATCGCTGGCCTGGGTCAAAATGCCCTCTTCTTTATATCCTCCGCCCTGGAGGTGGAGGGACAAAATGCGCCCTGTGCCATCGGTAGTGCAGTCGGCGTATGTATACCCGGCCTCCGAATCAATGAGGCTCCGGTCGCCTACTTTTCCCCCGGCCCACACCTGGGTCAGGCGATCCAGCAGATAGGTGCGGCTGACTCCGGCGCCGTCTTTGATGACCAGGTAGTTTTCATCCACCTGCTGCACTGTGCCCTCTGCGGTTTTGGGGCCGGAAAGCAGCCATACCGATTGCACTGTCTTTTTGTCGGCTGTGGTGTAACGAACCCGGGCAAAGGCACCGGCCATGATGTTCTGTCCGGTGGTTTTGGCCCCGTCCTGGATGAGCAGCGCGCTGGAGGGCACCGAAATGGTGCGGCTCTCCCCGCCAGGCAGCTGGATGGTCAGTTTCAGACCATTTTCTTCCTGCGTGCAGGCCATCACGGTGCCGCCTTCATAGGTATAGGTGGTATAGTTGGGGAATACCGCTTCCAGGCCATTGCCCTCCATATAATTGATGGCCCGGGAGAGCATGGTGGCCACCTGAGCTCTTGTCACTTTGCCCTGGGGCTGGAAAGTGCCGTCGTCCATGCCTTCGATGACGCCGATCTTATTGAGCAGATACACCGAAGCCATGGCGTCCTTGGAGATCTTGGCCGCATCGGGGAAAGTGAGGGAATAGGTGCGCAGCGTGGCGGCCACCGGAGCCAGCTGCATGGCCCGGGTGAGGTAGACCGCCAGATCCTCTCTGCTTGCGGCCCCGTTGATCTGTCCTTCCGCCGTCAGCTCCTGCAATTCGGCCTGTGTCAGCACCCCCGCTTCCAGGCACAGAGCCAGGTTGGTATAAGACCAGGTGGCGCTGCCCTTCATGGCATCCTCGATCACAGGCTGCCACTTCTTTACAATGGTATCGGTGGGCACTCCCTCCAGGCTGTACAGGCGGGAGACAAAGGTCAGGGTCTCCAGATAGGTCACCTGGCCCTCCGGACGGAAAGAACCGTCTTCATAGCCCTGGATCATCCCTTTTGCACTGAGACTGTCAATATAGCTTTTGGCCCAATGGCCATCGGTATCGGTAAAACCAGCTGCCGAAACGCTGCCCAGCAGCATCACGGCCGCCAAAGAACCTGCGGCCATGCGCCGCAGCTTTTTGTTGTCCTTCCTCATGGGGCACCTCCCGAACAAAATAAGATGCTTTGATTATACCTTTTTTTGCTCTATGCCGCAAGAGAAGGGGACATTTTGGCAGAAAAAAGGCCCCCTGCCTAGCTGGGGGCCAAGAAAATCTTTATTTTCCCGCCATGTGCAGCAGGAAGCCTTCCTCTGTCTTTTCCATGAGATACAGGTTCTCCCCTGTCTGGCCGCCGGAAACAGGCTCAAACACCACCTGATCGTCCTGCATTTTCATGGTATAGCAGCTGTTTTCCTCCGGCACCAGGCCCACAGCTGACACACCGGCTGCGGCACACACGCCCAACGCACACAGACCCACTGTAACCCGGGAAATCTTTTTGTAATTCATAATCAAACCGATCCTTTCTTCCAATCCACTTGTTCCAAAGCCGCAGGCCCCTTCCCAAAAGGCGCTTTGCTCTTCCGCCAGGGACAGCAGGGCCAGGGCATACCCTTTCTTTTGCCCGGAGCCCAAACGCTCCAGACACGCTTCGTCACAGGATCGCTCCATGGCTCCTTCCAGAAAAGCGGGCAAAAGCCAGACCAGAGGGTTGAACCAATGCAAACATCTGCACAAAAGCGCCAGCCCTTTCCACCATGGGTCCCATCTGCGGATGTGTACCATCTCGTGGGTGAGCACCCAGCGGAGCCGGTCTTTGTCCTGCTGGTCCATATTCTGGGGCAAAAGGATGCGGGGCTGCAGCAGTCCCACGGCCAATGGGGTCTTGATGCCCGGGCACAGCAGTACTTCCACTTTCCTTTTTGTCCCTCCGGCGATCCACTGGCGGCAAAAGGCATCGGGAAAGGGCCGGGCCTTTTTCAGAAGGCGTCGGGCCCGCTTCCAGCGAAAAGCCGTCACCATACCTGCAAAAAAAACACCCCACAGCCATATCCAGGTCCACATCTGCCCTCCGCCTGCTGTATTCCGGGAAACACTTGCCTCCATCCAGGACACAGGCAAAGAGATCTGTCCCGGCAAGCAAAGGCGCAAAATAGCTGCCTGCCATAAAAGAAGCATCCCTTTGGCCGGGATCTTTTGTTTCCACCGCAAAAGCAGCATTCCCAACAGAATCAGGCCGCTACCCCTCAGGGACCAAGAGAGGATTTGCTGCAATGTCATTGCTCCTCCTTCTCATCGATCAACTGACGCAGACGGGCCAGCTCCTCCCGGCTCAGCTTTTCATCCCGGAGAAAAGCGGTGAAAAATTCTTCCGCCGAACCGTGAAACAAGCGGCCGATCAGGGCCTGGGTCTCCTGGCGCTGGACCTGCTGCCGGGTGAGCAGCGCTTTGCAGAAAAAGTTGGGCTCCCGGCGCTCGATGGCCCCCTTTGCGATGCATTTTTTGATGACGGTATAGGTGGTGTTCCGGTTCCATCCCGCTTCCTCCAGCAGCCGCTTGGCCAGCTGACCGGCGGTCAGTTCCCCTTCCTTCCACAAAACCTCCATCACTTTCCGTTCGGAATCAAAGAGCTTTCCTTCCATTTGTTTGTCTCTCCTCGCGTAATGACTATTGCAATAGTAAGATTACGAGGATATACTATCACAGTAGTCACATGCCGTCAAGGCACTTCACAAAATGTTTGCTTTTGCAAAAAGCCCCTCTGGAACTGAACCGCCCCAGATTATGCGGACAGCACAAAAAAGCCTCTAAGTAGGGAAAATATAAAGTTTTAAGTGGAGTGGCGCAGCGTGAGCGGCGCCACTCC
>CALLCY010000206.1:0-2235 GCA_938000015.1 uncultured Clostridia bacterium | reverse complement strand
GGCGAAGAGCTGGCCCGCGAGGTACTCAAGCTCATCGACACCGCCGATCTGTCCCACTTCCAGTTCACCTATCCCGATGAAATGGGCATCGCTGAGAAGATCGAGACCATCGCCAAAACCATCTACGGCGCCGACGGAGTGGACATTCTCCCCGCCGCCAAAAAGCAGATCCGCCAGATCGAAGAAATGGGATTTGCCCATGTGCCGGTGTGCATGGCCAAGACTCAATATTCCCTCTCCGACGACCAGAAGAAAAAGGGCCGTCCCCAGGGCTTCAAGATCACGGTGCGCAATGTGAAGATCTCCGCCGGAGCCGGCTTTGCCGTGGCCCTTACCGGCGATATCATGACTTTGCCCGGCCTGCCCAAAGTCCCGGCTGCCGAACACATCGATGTGGACGAAGCCGGCAAGATCTCCGGCCTGTTCTAATGGTTTTTACCGATCTGCCCGCAGCCATGGCTGCGGGCAGACTTAAGCGCATCGAAAAAGTGGTCAAGACCACTTTTTCGAGTTTTTGCAAGGGTCTGTATGCAGTCTATTGACCGCTAAAAGTGGCCAATAGGCCACACTTGCCCCTTGATAAGTATAAAACCGACGCACAGGTCGCCGGTTTTTATGAATTGATAAGGGGCAGGGCAAACAGTTGTTTTTGCTGTATTGTTTTTCACTGTCTGAAACTTGGGTCTATTTTATCTTATCAAACAAAGGAGAAGAAGCCATGCTTCATTTGACCTGCGAGGAATTTCTCACCCAGCTTTCCCAAAAACAGCCGGTGCCCGGCGGCGGCGGTGCTTCCGCTTTGTGCGGCGCTCTGGGCGTGGCCCTGGGCAGCATGGTCTGCAACCTTACCCGGGGCAAAAAGAAATACGCCGCCGTGGAAGAAGACATCCTGCGCATTCTGAAGGAAGGGGAAGAGCTGCGTCTCCATCTGCAAAATCTGGTACAGGCCGATGCCGACGCCTTTGAGCCTCTGTCCCAGGCCTATGGTCTGCCCAAAACCACTCCGGAAGAGCTGGCTCACCGGCAGGAAGTGATGGAAAAATGTCTGAAAGACGCCTGCCAGGTGCCGTTGCGCATTATGGAAGCCTGCACCAAGGCCATCGCCCTTCTGGAGGAACTGGCGGAAAAAGGTTCCCGCATCGCCCTGTCCGATGTGGGCGTGGGGGCTGCCTTCTGCCGGGCCGCTCTGGATGGCGCCAGCCTGAATGTGTACATCAACACCAAGCTGATGCAGGACCGGGAAACTGCCGCCCAGTGGGAAGAAGCAGCCGATGCCATGCTGAAAGAGTGGCTGCCCCGGGCCGATCAAGTGGTGGAAGCCGTCAAAGGCTCCATCCGTAAATAAGGAGGATGCAAAATGGCTGAACTGCTGAAAGGCAAAGAAGTTGTGGCCGCCATGAAAGAGCGGCTGCTCCAGCAGGTGAATAAACTGGAAGAAGCGGGAGTACATCCCCAGATGGCCATTGTCCGCTGCGGCGCACGGCCGGATGATCTGTCCTATGAAGCCGGAGCCATCAAGCGCTTTTCCGGCCTGGGCATCGGCCTGCGGGTGGTAGAGCTGCCCCAGGACATCGACCAGCCCTCTTTCATTCAGGAACTGGAAAAGCTCAACGCAGACGACAGTGTTCACGGAGTGCTGGTGTTCCGCCCCCTGCCCTCCCAGCTGGATGAGGGAGTCATCAAATATGTCCTCTCCCCGGAAAAGGATATGGACGCCATGAACCCGGATAACCTGGCCAAGGTGTTTGCCGCCGATCCCTCCGGGTATCCCCCCTGCACCCCGGAAGCGGTGATGGAGCTTCTTAACCACTTCGGCGTAGAGCTTTCCGGCAAACGGGTGACCATTGTGGGCCGGAGCATGGTGGTGGGCAAACCCCTCAGTATGATGATGCTGGCCAAAAACGCCACCGTCACCATCTGCCATACCCGCACCCAGGATCTCCCCGCCCGTACCCGGGAGGCCGATATTCTGGTGGCTTGCGCCGGCAAAGCCAAAATGATCTCCCGGGATCATGTTTCCCCGGGTCAGGTGGTCATTGATGTGGGGATCAATGTGGATGAAAACGGCAAACTGTGCGGCGATGTGGATCAGGCTGCCGTAGAAGATGTGGTAGCTCGTCTCACCCCGGTTCCCGGTGGTGTGGGTACGGTGACTACCAGCTGCCTGGCCCAGCATGTAGTCCGGGCCGCCATGAAACAAGCCGGTTTGAACTGAAAAACCCCAAGGGGCACGCC